>JBKGZI010000038.1:0-22716 GCA_046545675.1 Persicimonas sp. | reverse complement strand
CGAGCACCTTGCAGTTGAAAAACGGGTCACGGTCAGAGTCATGTGCACGGTCACGGGCCTTCTCCGGCCGCTTTTAGCCAATCAGACTTATGTATAATCGAAAGGAATCAAGGTGGGACCGTTAACTGGATGGTCGACACATTTGGTCGATCCGACACGAAAGGCCCCCACCTTGATCCTCCCCAGGTTTAGACTGCAACACTGGGGAGGGAAGCTACTCAAACCGATAATTAGCGCCCAAACCAAATACAAAATACCGCGAAGAGTACTCGCCGTTGCCCACAACCGTCGCCAGCTCGTCGTCGGCGTCGGTCGGGTTGATCTGGCGCATCTTCGAGTCGGTGATCTCTCGGTCGGCGAGGAAATAATACGCCGTTCCCGCGTCGAGCGACCACTTGTCGAGGTTCCAGCTCAGGCCGGCGGCGATCATATGCTTGTCGCTGTCGGGCAAGAATACGCTGTAGTGGTCGTCGGGGACCGCGCCCGTCTCGAAGGTGTAGCCGGCTCTCAGGCTCAGATCTTGGCTGGCTCGATAATCCCCGCCCAGGCGCACCGAGAACGTGTCGCGATAATTATGGGGCAGCGTCAAAGGCCCGACCGGGATCGCGCCGACCCCGCTGACGTTCTCGACGTTGACGTCGTTGGGCTTGGCGGCAATCTCGTCGAAGACCGACCAGCCCTCCCACACCCCCGCCAACTCGACGTCGACCGGATCGACGACCAGTCGGAGCGCCACGCGTACGATCGCCGGTAGCGTAAACCCGCCGGCGACGCTGTCGTTGGACAGCCGCGCGCCGTCGAAGGCCGGGTGGCTGGGCATGCGCACGTTCAGTTTGGCGTCGTCGTCGTGAATCAACACCGGCGTCTGCGCCGAGATCGCCGCCTCGAGCGCCGGGCCCAGGCTCACCCACATGCCGACGTTGCCCGCCGGGGAGAAGAAGTCCTGCAGATCGATCTGGGTCAAGATGTCCAGGTCCTGGTCCTCGGGGCGGCCGAACGTACCGGTATAACCGGAGGTCACGCTGACCAGCCGAAACGAGGCGATGACGTTCTGGAAGCCCGCGCCGACGCGGATATTCTCGGAGATCTCATAGCTGACCGCCGCGTTCAAAAACGCCATCAGCGAACCCTTATTGTCGATCAGGGTGTAGCGCTGGGGGCCGTTTTCGGGGAACGTCGCGCTGCTCATATACGGGGTGTAAAACCCGGCCGCCCAGCTCAATTTATCGACCGGTGTGGGCCCGCCGATCATAAGCTGGGGGATGAGCTCGGGCGGCGCGGAGTTCGAGACCGGGTCGTAGGTGATCTGACGGTCGTCCTCGACGCGCGGGGCGCGTTGAAAGTCGAAGCCCAAGTCCACGGCGCTGGCGTCGACCGTCAGCGTCAGGCCGTCGCTCAGAGTCAGGTTCGCCGGGTTATACCACAGGCTATTGAGGTCGCCGTCGCCGCTGGCGACGTAGGCGCCGGCGCGGCCCAGCGGGCGCACGCCGCGGCCAGGCAGATAAAACCCCGAGGCGAAGACCTCGGCGGCCATCAGGCTCACGCATAAAATGGCGCTGACAGCGGCGGTGATTCGTGCGGCGTTATCGTAATTCAATGCGGACTCGGGCTGTTACTTGCTGAAAATTCACTCGCTAGTGGTTCACCTGATCTTGATTCTTGGCTCAAACTGCAACGTCTTTGCCAAGAACCAAGAACCAAAAACCAAGAACCAAGAACCAAGAACCAAAAACCACTCAATCGACACGCGTGCTGACGATATCATAGAGCTGCTCGAGGCCGTGGACGTCGTCGCCCACCCAGCTCGCCAATTCGCCGAACACGCGCTCGTAGTCCTCGGGCGTATACGGCTCGTCGCTGGCCGGATCGACGCGGAAATAATCGGCGATCACCCCGCCCACCGTCGCAAAGGGCACCGTGCCGTCGGAGCGATTCGAGAAGCCGCGCTCGAACAGGTCGAGCCCGCGGCCCTCCGGATCTTGTTCGACCGTATCGTGCAGGACCTGCAAGACGTGGCTGGCCAGCGGCAATTTGCCCATCGGCTCGACGCCCCAGTCGCGATCCGGATCGATCACGCCGGATAAAAAGTGCGACAGCGGCACCCACACATCTTGTTGCAGCGTGTAGACCATCAGCACATAGGCGGCCATCGCCGCCTGGTTGCGCCCGTCTGGCGCGCCGATGAGGTGGTCGAAGAGGTCGTCGGCGAGTTCGCGATTTTCGGGGTTGGCGGCCAGATCCTCGCTCAGATCGACCAGCGCCGGCATCATACGCGAGTCCCACATCGACTCGACATTATCGACCTGCTCCTGGGTCAACCACTCCGACAGACGCCCCTGCTCGCGCTCATCGGCGGCGCGGTCGGCCATATGCCGCGTCAGACGCGCGGTCAGAGCGCCGGTGCCCTCCTCGACAAAACGCGGGTCCTCACCTTCGGGCCACTCGGTGTCCAGCATCACCGTGTACATCGAGCTCATCATATCCTCGAGCGCCTGCTTGGCCTCCGGGTCGTCCTCGACGCGGTCGGCCATCTCGCCGGCCGCGTCCATCATGACGTGCATGCGGCTGAGGTCGTACTCTTCCCGGTCGTCGGGCCGGGTGACGGATTGCTCGCCGCTTCGGCCCTCGAAGCCGTCGTCGGTGCGCGTGGCGTTGTGGACCAACAGCCTGAGCTGCTCGGTGAAATCGGCGTCGTTATCTCCCTTGAGATCGTCGGCGGCCACCGACAGCCGGTACAGCGCATCAAAGAGCGTGCCGCGCTCCAACACGTCTCGAAGCGCCGGCTCGTAGCTGACCATATTGGCCCCCTTCATCGGCGAGTCGTTGCCCTGGGCGGTCTGGTACAGGTCCGTGCGGCTCGAATAATGCTCGTGAATGACCACGAACATCTCGGCGAGCAGCGCTTCTTTGTCGTGGCGGCTAAACGCGCACGACAAGGGCGCGATCGTATCGATGAGGCCGGAGGCCTCGGAGGCGTACAGAATATCCGCGTGGTGATTGGCCATCTTATAATCGTCTTTGCACACCGGCGGGTCGATGGAGATGGTGCCCACGACCGGCAACTCGCCGGAGAGCTCGTCGAAGTTGAACAGCCGGGTGATCTGGTCGGGGGTGGCTCTGCGATCGAGCCTGACCCCGAAGACCGGGCTGAGCGTCGACAAGATGCTGGCGATGCTATCGCTCCCACCGATCAGATCGATGAGCGGCTGCAATCCGCCCATATCGGGTACAAAATCGGCCAGATCCAACGTGCTGCCCACCGAGCGGAGGAAGGCCTCGGCGGAGCCGTCTAGGTGAACGAGCGGCGGCATATCGGCGAGCGAGGAGGGTTCGGTGATCTCCAGCGCATAGGGCATGCCGGCGGTATCGCGCAGCAGGTGGAAGAGGCGCTGGAACATGCTGCGATTTTCCTCCGACTCGGGCGCGTCGAAGTCCATCGCCTGGCTGAAGATCTCGGAGTCGGGGCAGCTCCGAATGCACTCGTAGCGCTCGAGCGCCTGCTGGGGCTGGTAGCGGTCCACGCAGCTCTCTTGGGTCGACTCGTCGTATTCGTCGAAGATCGGATAGGTGTCCCGGCAATTCTTGAAGCAGGTATCGTAGGGCCCGTCGAGGGCGGGCACCGACGGGTTTTGGTCTTTGTACTCGAGCAATTGCTGCATCGGCTCGCCGGTGTGGCGCGCGATCGGCTGGCGAAGCGCCCAGAAGAAGTCGCGCCACAGCTCGGGATCGGCCGAGATCTTCTCGAGCAGCGGCAGCAGGTCGTAGGCGATCGTCTGATCGTCGGCCATCTGGGCGTCGGGGTGCTCGTCCATCAGCTCGACGGCCTCGTCGAGGGCGAAGATCACGCCGGCGAGCTCGGAGCTGCTGCTGTCCAAGAACTCCGCCATGCTCCCGAGCACCTCGTCGAGCTGGTCGATATCCAGCATATGCAGCATCGCATAGCCCATATCGGTGATCGGGTTGTCCGCCGAATACCCCCGATAAGCCCCGCGATCGTCTTGCTTGGCCACCAGCGGGCCGAGCAGGGCCGGCGCCGCGTCGACCAGATCCCACAGCGGCCCGTGCGCGGCCAGCTCGCCCAGCTGACGGGTCACGAAGTGCAGGCCGGTCTGGTTGACGTCGATATATTCGAAGACATAGTCACCGTCGGCCGACGAGCCGCGGCCGTATTGGTCGCGGCTGAGCAGCGCCTGCGGGTCCGGGCTGGTCTGGAACGCGGGCACCTCGCGCGTCTCGCCGGTGGTCGTCAGGTATTCGCCGCGGCTGTTCACGTCGGCCAAGCCGTCCTCGTCGGCGTCGATAAACGGGGCGGGAAGCTCGCCGCTGGAATTCTTGCGCACCTTTGGAAAACCGCGCTTGTCGTAGACGACCGCATAATGCGGCGAGGTCGGCTCGGGCGGCATAAAGCGGGCGTCCTCGGCGATGAGGACCTTTTGCATGGAGAAGGCCAGGCTGTCGGTAGGCTCGATGCGCTCGGTGTCGGCCAGCGAGGTCTCCGCCGAGCTCAACATGTCCGATAGCGCGCTCGACTCGTCGGTGTCGGTCAGCCCCTGGCGGGTGACGCCGTCGGCGGCGAGCAACACCTCGCTGGTTCGGGTGGCCACGTCGGCCAACCTATCGTAGCCCATCAGGTGGCCGATGAAGTTCTTGCCGTTGACCGGGCTGAGAAAATCCTCCGGGTGAGGCCGGTTTTGAATGGCCAGCGCCTCGACGAGCTCGCGATCGCCGGCAGCCTCGGCCAGGATGATCTCCAGCTTGCGCGTCAGCGCCGGGACCAGCCCGTCGTCGACCAACCCCATGAGATCGCGCAGGAAATAGTCGACCTGCTCGAGGGTCTCGGGCGGGGCAATGGTATCGATGGCGGCGACGAAATCGTGCTGGCGCTGCTCGAGCATCTCGGTCTTCGACTCGGCGTTTTCGGCTGCGCGCTTAGCATCCTTGTGCCAGATGCCATATAACTCCTCGCCGAGGGTGCCGCGCTCGTAGTCGGCCCGCTCGAAATCATAGTCGTTGATGCAGCCGCTGCAGATCGCGGCCACCAGGACCGTCGAGAATGCGGCCCGTAGACGAGGTGCTTTCAACACGCGCTCGAAGAAATCCATGGTTCCGCCAGGGTTCCGCCGGATGCTCGCAGCACGCAACAGCGCTCAGGTCGAGGCGCTACGGGAATGGCGAGCCGTCGTTTTCGTTTGCAGGAATGTCGTCGAAAGACTATCAGATGCCTCTCTCCGTTGAAAGCTAGCTGGAGTTGCTAACGCCCGCGTCTCTGTGCAAAGATGGCCGGCGCGAAGCTTTCGCTTCGAGCAACAAGACGCCATCGACGGCGGGTGATACGCCCGCCGACAGCCTAAAAGAGGTCTACCGGACTTGGTCATGACGAACCCCCTCGGATTACGAGTCGCTATTGTGTTGCTGGCGGTCATCTTCGCAGCCACAGCCTGCGAGAAACCGGCAGTCACAGAGATGGGTAGCTCTGTCCTAGCGGGCGGCGTCGAATTCGACGTAACCGGCTACGATTTGCGCTACCTGGAGTTGAGCAAAGACGGCAAGACCATCGAGTACTCCGAGCCGGTGCTCGCCATCTCGGTCAAGGCCACCAACAAAGAGGAGGGATCGGTCACCTACAACCCCTCGCACCGCTCTCAGCAGATGAGCGAGGCCAGCACGCCGCTGCTCTATCTCGATCCGGGCGCCGAAGCCGAGCTGCCGCCGGCCTCCAAGCAGACCATCAACGGCGTCTACCTCGAAAAAGGCCAGCTCGACGCACAGGTCGCCAGCTCCACGACCCTGGAGAGCGGCGAGAGCCTCACCGACCTCTTCCTATTCGAGGTCCCCCAAGACAAGACGGCCCCGCTGGTCTTGAGCCTGCCGCCGTCGATGCACCGCGGCGAGACCCCGGTGCTCGTGCGCATCCCCTATGAATATGAGGAGCCCAAGGGGCCGCCGGTCCATCAGGTCGGAGAGAGCGTCGAGATTGATGGCGCCGCCTTTAGCGTCGAGTCGGCTCAGACCGAATACGTCAAGACCGAGGACAAGAGCCAGGGCGAGGGTTATAGCTCCGACCCGCTGTTCAAGATCAACTACAAGATCGAGAACACCGGCGACGAGGCGTTGACCTACAAGCCCAGCCACCGCGACGTCGCCGGCACACGCGGCGCCGCGCTTTACGCCGACGGCCAGACCGTCAAGCGGGTCAAGCCCGCCGCGACGACCACCCCCGAGGGTCAGATCGACGACTCCACCGAGATCGAGCCCGGCAAGTCCCTGACCGACATCGCCCTCTTCGAGCGCCCGCCCAAAGACAGCAAGTCGGTGATCTTCGAATACCCCGCCAATCACTTCGGCGGCTCGGGCCTGATGCGTGTCGAGCTCGACTACGAGCACAAAGATCCGGAACTCCCCAAAGAGCTCAAAAAGGCCCAAAAAGACAAATAAAGAGTGAGCGACGACAAGGAAAACAAGAAAAAATCGCCGTTCGCCGGGGCCCTCGCCGACCAACTCAAAGACCTCGACATCGCGCCGTCCCAGCGCGATGCCGACGGCCCCCACCCCGAGGAAAAATCCCCCGAAGACCGGTCATCCGAAGACCAGTCACAAGACCAGGCGCTCAACGCCCGCCCATCCCGGACGTCCCGAAGCGATCGCACAGACCGCAAGCTCGATATGCCCACCCAGGCCGAGGAGGAAGAGCCGCTCTCCGACGAGGAGCTCTTCGCAAAGGCCTTCGAAGATCTGGCCGCTGAGGATGTCTATGCCGGCAAATTCGAGGGCCAGGGCCCCGAGGTGCCCGGCGAGCCGGCGACGCCGTCTGCCGAGGACACCGAGAACGCCGAGGGACAGACGGACGAACAAGCACCGATCGACGACGAAGACGCGCGCCGGGAAATCGCCGCGCGTCGCGAGCGGCTGACCTTCGAGCGTGCCGTGGGGCCGGTCGACGAGACCGTCGACCGTGGCAAATATCGACGCCGCGAGCTGCCCGACCCGGCCAAGGATGCCCGACGCCTCGGCGTCTACCGCAGCGACTCGCCCGAGGACCTGAACACCCCGGCGCTGCCCAAATCCGGCGAGGGCCTCAACTACGTCGGCCCGCTGCACGCCTCCCAAAAAGACCTGCTCAAACGCTACGCCAAACGCAGCCGGCGCCACGATATCGCCGAGCTGAACGTACGCGGCGACATCGTCGACGACGCACTGCGCCAGCTCGAGCTATTCATCCATCTAGAGTGGAAGAATTCGGCGCGCTTTGTGCGGATCATCCACGGACGCGGGCTTCGCTCCGACGGTGCTCCGGTGCTCAAGCCGGCGGTGCTGCGCTGGCTCGAAGGCCCCGGATTCCGCTACGTGCGCGGCTATGCCCCGGAGCTCAACAACGCCGGCGACTACGGCAGCATCATCGTCGAACTCGACCCCAAAGAACCCAATGACCATGACTGATATACTGAAAATTGGCATCGTCACCGTCAGCGACCGCGCCTCTCGCGGCGAATACGAGGACCGCGGCGGGCCGGCGATTCGCCGGTGGCTCGAGCGCGGGCTGGTCTCGGAGTGGGAGGAGGAGTTTCGACTGATCCCCGACGAGCGCGACCAGATCGCCCAGACGCTCGTCGATCTCGTCGAGGACGCCGGCTGCCATCTGGTGCTGACCACCGGCGGCACCGGCCCGGCACCGCGCGACGTCACCCCCGACGCCACCGTCGACGTCGCCGACAAGGTCCTCGACGGCTTCGGCGAGAAGATGCGCAGCATCAGCCTTCAATACGTGCCCACCGCCATCTTGTCGCGGCAAGTCGGCGTCGTGCGCGGACGCTCGTTGATCGTCAACCTGCCCGGCAACCCCAAAGCGGTCGCCGAGATCTTGGACGAGCTCTTCGAAGTCATCCCCTACACCATCGAGCTGCTCGAGGGCCCCCGACTGCACACCGACCCCGAGGTCGTCGAGGCGTTTCGGCCCAAACACGCCAAGTAGTGCGTCTTTTGACGCACCCTCATCGGCACCCGGCTAACGCTTGCGCTCGAGTCCGAACGCTTTCTCGAGCTTGGCGAGCTTTTTGAAGTACACATCCCGCCTGAACGGCTGGTTGAGGATATGAAACTCCTTTTTGACCAGCCCGACGCACCCAAAGCAAAAGACGCACTCCGAGCAGTCCTGGCTCATGACCAGGTACGATGACTGGGAGCAGTTGCTCGAATCGATGCAGTAGCTGGACTGGTGGCACCCCTTACAGCGGGTGCAGTGGGTGCATTCGCTGCACTCCTCGCACTCTTTGCAATAGGTACAGCCAAAGCAATCGGTGCTGTCAGTGGTGAACATGCACCCGTAGCAACGCTCGGAGCCCTCGCATTGATACGAGCCCGGATTGGCGTCGCCGGCTTTCACGTCTCTGGTGAGTTCACGCAGCGCTCGCTCGAACGCGCCGCGCTCCAATGGAATGTCATCGGCCATAAGTTGATCCTATATACTCGGAAAACCTATCTTCCTTAATGCAATTTTTTGATTATAACACGTTGACGTATCAAAACTCTTTCTGTAATTCTTGTATTAGCTGAGGTGAAGGGAGCGGTTTCCCCCGAACTGCTCCACATGTTTTCTCCTCATTTAGGCTGCCTATTCTCTCCCCCAAGCGATGGGCGGCCGACCTTAGCATCTGCTCCCCCCCGAGTAGGTGCGCCTCGCTTCGGCGAGGTCTTATGCAGTCACTGAGCCACCTCCCCCCGACAGTGACTGCGAGCCCCCGGGAGCAATCCCGGGGGTTAGTATTTTCTTGGGCAACTGGATTCGAGTGAGCGCCGACCTTCCACCGAGGGTGCGAACGGCAAACGACGCCGTTCTTACCCCCGGCTACGGTTTGGATATGCGCCCATACAAACCATACGGGTGACCCGGACCCGATTCGCAAACGACTCGCTCGACCCATGATCTACTTTCCTGCTCGATCCAAACCGTAACCGTGGGTAAGCCCAGCCGGACGCGCCCTCGGCGCGACCGGCGAGGCGCACCCACGGAGAGCCTCGCCAAACGCAAATTTCCAAACACACCACCGCCACTGTACAACCATTCAGTACCTATGGCATAGTGCGCCAAAACCTGCATAACCCCTCGATAAGACAATGCGCAACATCAATACGCCACAGGGCGAATTACGAGATCTGATCCGGCGCTGGCAAAATGGCAAGGGCATCGGGCGGCATCTGACCCGCATGGAGCATATCCCGGAGCGCGAGGCGGTCTACGGAGACTTTCCAGACGGGCTCGAGCCAGGCATCGCGAAGATGCTCGAGAAGCGCGGCATGAAGCGGCTGTATAGCCACCAATCCAAGGCCATCGAGAGTGCGCTGGGCGGCCGCGATACGGTGGTGGTCACCCCGACGGCCAGCGGCAAAAGCCTGTGCTACAACCTGCCGGTGCTCGACGCGATGTACCGCAACGCCAGCGCGCTCTATCTCTTTCCGACCAAGGCGCTCAGCCAGGACCAGACCGCCGAGCTCAACGAGCTGGTGGGTGCGGCGCCCGGCTCCGACGGCTCCTGGGAGGCGCAGGTCTACGACGGCGATACTCCGCCCGACGTGCGCCGGCGCATCCGCAGAAACGGCCGACTGGTGGTGACCAACCCCGATATGCTCCACGCCGGTATCTTGCCCCACCACGGCAAGTGGGCGAATTTCTTTCGCGGCCTCGAATATGTGATCATCGACGAGATCCACACCTACCGCGGGGTCTTCGGCAGCCACGTCGCCAACGTGATGCGCCGGCTCAATCGGGTCTGCTCGCACTACGGCGCCGACCCTACCTTCATCGCCACCAGCGCGACCATCGCCAACCCCGAGCAGCTCGCCGCAGGCCTATGCGACCGGCCCTTCGAGCTGGTCGATGACAACGGCGCGCCGGCCGCCGAGCGCTACGTCTGCTTCTTCAACCCGCCGATCGTCGATCCGCAGCAGATGCGCAGACAGGGCCCACTGACCGCCGCCGAGCGCGTGGCCAGACAGACCATCCCCAAGGGGTGCGGCACGATCATCTTCGCCCGCAGCCGCCAGTCGGTCGAGGTGGTCGTCCACCGGCTCAAGGACCGCCTGCGGCGCCAGCGCGGCAATAAGAATCTCGAAGACCGCATCGCCAGCTACCGCGGCGGCTACCTGCCTGACCTGCGCCGCTCCATCGAGCGCGGCCTTCGCGAGGGCTATCTGCTGGGGGTCATCTCGACCAACGCGCTGGAGCTGGGCATCGACATCGGCAGCCTCGATGTGTGCATTCTGGCCGGCTACCCGGGCTCGGTGGCCTCGACCTGGCAGCAGATCGGCCGCGCCGGCCGCTCCGGCGGAGTGAGCCTGGCGGTCGTGGTCGCCGGCGACGCCCCGGTCGACCAATTCATCATCCAGCACCCGCAATATTTCTTCGGTCAATCGCCCGAAGAAGCCCGCATCGATCCCAAGAACCTGCTCATCGCCGTCGAGCACCTCAAATGCGCCTGTTACGAGCTGGGCTTCAAAGTTGGCGAGCCGTTTGGGGATCTATCGGCCACCGAGACCGAAGAGGCGCTCGAATTTTTGGAGGCCGAAACCAATATGGTCAGGCGTGTCGACGGCCGCTGGAAGTGGTCCGACCAGACCTACCCGGCCAGCGAGATCAACATCCGCAATATCGCCGAGGAGAATTTCGTGGTCGTCGACATCACCCACCAGCGCTCCAACGTGGTCGCCGAGGTCGACTTCGAGGGCGCCCACACAGCTCTGTACCCGAACGCGGTCTACCAGATATCTGGCGAGCCCTACCGCGTCGAGCGGCTCGACTACGACGAGCGGCGCGCCTACGTGCGCAAAAGCGACGACGGCTATTATACCACCGCCATGCACTACGCCTCGGTGCACGTGCTCGACGTCTTCAAAGAGCGCGAGGCCGCCCCCGGGCGCATCGGCTTCGGCGAGGTACGCGTCACCGACCGGTTTGTGGGCTACAAAAAGATCAAATTCGGCACCGGCGAGAATATTGGCTATGGCGAGATCAACCTGCCGGAGCTCGACCTGCATACGATGGCCTATTGGCTGGAGCTTCCCACCGACAATTTTCCGGATCTATCCAGCGATCCGGAGCGCTGGGCGCGCGTGGTCCACGGGGCGGGCAAAGTGCTGCAGACCGCCGCCAGCCTGCGGCTGATGTGCGATCCACGAGACCTGGACCTGTGCATCGGCTCGGTCGCCGACGACCGCTGGCTCAGCGAGGGCTTCTCGGGACTGACGCTGCGCGACGCTCAGGGCCAGGCGCACTCCTTCGGCGAGGAGCCCGTCGCCGGCGCCGAGCACCACGACATGCCTGCCGGCCAGGGCCAACCTGGCCAGATGCCCGCCGGCCGAATCGGCCCGGTCCTCTACGACCCCACGGTATTCATCTACGACAAATACCCCGGCGGCGTCGGCTTCGGCGAGGGGCTCTTCGACAACCACCGTGACTTCGTCAAGATGGCCCGCGAGCTCATCGAGGACTGCGATTGCGAGCGCGGCTGCCCGAGCTGCGTTGGCCCCCCGCACGAGAGCCGCGGCGAGATCAAGCGGGCGGTCTCGCAGCTCCTGGGGCGCCTGGCCTTTGTGGTTTAGTGGATGCTTCATGGGTGGAAACTGCCTCTTGGTCGTGGCACACTGGCTGTCCGATTCAATAAGTCGCTTCGCTCGTTCTCGATGGAGCATTATCAAATGAAATCCAAGTTTATCGTCGTCCTCGCCCTATCTCTCGGTCTCACAAGCGTCGCCGAGGCGCGCAGCCAACGCGTCGAGCAGGTCCCCAACGGCGGGGATTTTCAGTGCGGTATATGCCACACCAACTCCTTCCCGACCGGCGCCGCCGACGGAGCTCGCAATGTCTTCGGCGAGCAGGTCGAGCAGAATCTGACCGGCGGCGGCAATGTGGCGACCCAGGAGGTCGACTGGCAGGCGATCTACGACCTGGACGCCGACGAAGATGGCTTTACCAACGGCGAGGAGCTGGGCGATCCGGAGGGGCAGTGGCAGCAAGGCGACGAGCCGGCCGCAGACTACGAGCCCTCAGACCCCAGCGACCCGGATGATACCCCCGACATCGGCGACGGCGGCGAGGATGCCGGCGCCACGCCCGACGCCGGAGCCGGAGCAGGCGACGACGCCGGCGACAGCCCCGATGCCGCACCGGGCGACGATTCCGGACATGGAACGCCCATCGACGACGGCACCGTCGACACTGAGGAAGGCTGCTCGACCTCCGGGCTGAATGGCTCGGCGCCTGCCAGCCTGGTCGCCGCACTGCTGGTTTTTGGACTTGCGGTATTTCGGCGTCAAGATTGAGTATGGAGTACGCGAGCCGCGGGGCGTGAGGCCCCGCGGCTCTCCAAGCCGCCACTGCTGACGCATCGGGATCTCGCGATGGCCTCACTGGTACGCCCATCGGCACGCTATAAAGACAGCTACCTGGCAGCATTGCGTGAATTTCACAAAGAAGGCCGCTATACCTACCACGACGTCGACCGGCTCCGATTGGACTTCGACTCGTTGCTCGCCGACGAGAGCGCGCGCATTCACGACGAAAATATCGTCGCCTACCAGGTCCCCGAAACCATCTACTGGTTGGTCGACGACGGGGAGTTCATCGGCCGACTCGAGCTTCGCCACGAGCTCAACGACCACCTGCTCGAGATTGGCGGCCACATCGGCTACTCGATCCGCCCGGGCCGGCGGGGCGAGGGCTACGGCAACGAGATCTTGGAGCTCGGGCTCGAAAAAGCCTGCGAGCTCGGCATGCAGCGAGTTTTGCTGACCTGCGATCCCGACAACACCCCCTCCAAAAAGATCATCGAGAAGAACGGCGGTGAATATGAAAACCGCGTCGACGTCGAGCGCGGGGGGATCGAATATCACAAGCTTCGCTACTGGATCGACGTGCCCCAACAGATCGGGGCCGACTCCGGGCAGTGCTCGCCCAGAAGCCGGCCCTGATGAGCCGCAGTTTATGGACATCACCTCCGAGCAAACCAAAACGCTTTGGCGCGAGATGTGCGCCCACTACGGCACCCGCGTGGTCCCCAAGTCCGGCTCGCCGCTGATGCGAGGCGTGGGCGCGGGGCTGCACGTGATTCGCATCATGGACTACCGCACGTTTATGGACCGCTACACGACGGTTCTCGGCCGGCGGATCTACCCGTGGTTTGATATTGGAGAGGGCGACGAGGACGCGCTTTGGTATCAGGCGGTCGTCTGCGTCCACGAGCACCAGCACGTCGTCCAGGCGCGCCGCGAGGGCTTTGTCGGCTTCAGCATCCCCTACCTGCTCAGCCCCAAGCGCCGCGCGTTGCTCGAGGCCGAAGCCTACCGCTGCAACCTCGAGATGCACTGGTGGAAAAACGCCGAAATGCCAGACCCCGACCGACTCGCCGGGCGTCTCGAGCAATACGGCTGTGGCCAAAAAGCAGTGGCGGCCGCCCGCGACTATCTGCAGGCGGCGGCCAAAGAGGTCCGGCAAGGCGAGGTCCTCAACGAAGCGTCGCGCTTTGCCATCGACCTGCTCGGAGCGGCCGGTTGAGCCAAACCCCAGCTTCGACGCGGGCGTATCGATGTCAATGCCGCCCCATCCGCCATGCTCGCCCACGGCATGCCGCTGGGGAGCTTGTCGGCCTGCCTCAAGGTCGTCGAGCGCGCAGACGGCGTCGACGGCGCGACCGTCTAGGAGATGCGCGCGCAGATCGAGTGGGCTTGACCGGCGGGGGGCATTGGGAGGCTGTTTCGACTTAGCTCGCTTATTGATCGCGTCGCTTGATGTCCATCTCGAGCAAATCGTGGGCGATCTCGGTGTTGGGGAAGATGTCGCGGGCCGGGGCGACGAAGTCGTCGAGGCGGATGTATTTTTGGGAGATGTGGGTGAGCACGAGCTTTTTGGCGCCGGCCTTTTTTGCGCAGTGGGCGGCGTCGGCGGCGGTGGAGTGGCCGCGCTCGTGGGCGAGGGTCTCCTCGCCGGCGGGGTAGGTGGCCTCGTGGATGAGCAGGTCGGCGTCTTTGGCCAGCTCGGCGGCGGCGTCGCAGGGGGAGGTGTCGGAGACGTAGGCGATCTTCAGGCCGGGCCGGGCCGGGCCGAGGACCTGGTCGGGCTCGATGGTGCGGCCGTCGTCGAGCTCGACCGATTCGCCGTCCTGCAATTTGCCAAATAGCGGGCCGGGCGGGACGCCGAGTTTTTTGGCGGCCTCCAGATCGAAGCGGCCCGGGCGGTCTTCTTCGACGAAGGCGTAGCCCCAGGTCTCGATGCGATGGCGCAGTCGTTTGACCTCGACGTGGAAGCCGTCGCCCTGCATGACCACGCCCGGGTTTTTGTTCTCGTGGACGTGCACCGGAAAGGCCGGCCACAGGATGTGCAGCTCGCGAAGAGCCCGCATCCAGTGGTGGAGCCCGGCGGGGCCGAAGAGCTCGAGCGGATCTTCGCGCCGGTTGAGTGTCAGCGAGCCGACGAAGCCGGGCAGGCCGTTGACGTGGTCGCCGTGAAAGTGGGTCAAAAAGATCGCCTCGAGCGCGCCGGGGCGAAGCGACGAGCGCGACAGTTGGACCTGAGTCCCCTCGCCGCAGTCAAATATGTACAACTTGCCCTCGCGAAAGAGCGCCACCGACGCCACACCTCTGTGTGGCATCGGTTTTCCGCTTCCGGTCCCCAAAAAGACGACGCGTACCGACATAATAACTTTCCTGAACAATAAGTGCAGCCCGGAGAGCCCGCAGAGAGCTTCGGGCGCGGGAACATAGCAAGGCGGTGGGGCAGCGACAAGGTCCGGCTCGGTTTGGTATGGCGGATGGGAGTTTTAAAAAAATCCTCGCCAAACCCTTAAAAACGTTAAGGTTTAGGGGTGTACCGAGGTTGGCACACGAAGAAGCGGTGATCAGCAGCGGGCAGACGGGGGTCTGGGCGCCGGCGGTCGTCGCCAATCGTTCGGTAGTTCTCTCAGGGGGGAAGCTATGAAGAACTCGAGTTTGTGTGTGGGGAAGTCCGTTCGGGGAAAATTAAAGTGGCTGTCACTGGCATGTATCGCGTCATTGGTGATGAGCGCGACCGCCTGCGGAGACGACGATCCCATCGTGCCGACTGAGGATGCCGGTGACGTCGGTGACGTGGATGGTGTCGACGCCGACGATGCAGACGCAGAGCCCGATGATGCTGACGAGGATGGCGACGTCGACGGGCCCACCGCTTTGCTGCAGGTGATTCACGAAGCGCCTGATCCGGACGCACGCGTCGTCGACGTCTACGTCAACGGCGACTTATTCATCGACGATTTCGAGTTTCGCTCGGCGACCGCCTTCCGAGCTGTGCCGGCCGACGCGGTCCTGAGCGTGTCGGTAGCCCCCGCAGATAGCACGAGCGCGGACGACAGCATCGCCGAGCTCGGGACGGTCAACCTGGCCGAGGATGAGGAGTTTGCCGCGGTGGTCCACGGAGTGGTCGACCCTTCGGCGGTCTCCGAGGTGGGCGACGGCCGTGAGATCGCGCTGGGTCTCGAGCTGCTCGAGGACGCGCGCACCGAGCCGGTGGGTAGCGACGATGAAGCGGTGGTCTTCCACAGCGGCCCGGATATACCGGCCGTCGACGTGGTCCTCGATGACGCCCAAGCAGTCGTCGACGATCTGGGCTACGCCGAGTTCTCCGAGTACGTGGAGTTTCCGGCTGGACAGCACACCCTCGACGTGGTGCGCGCCGTCGACCAGCGGCGCTACGAGTCCTTCCAGACCTCAGATCTGGGCGGCGGCACGAGCTTCGTGCTGGTCGTCTCGGGTATGTTGGAGGTCGAGGGCACCGAGCGGCCGGAGCTGGCGATGATGGCCTACCGGCCCGACGGCCAGGCCGTCGCGCTCGATCAGGCCGCCCGGCTGCAGGTCGTCCAGAATAGCGCAGATCCCGCCGTCGGCCCCGTCGACGTCTATGTCGACGATGAGCGCATCGCCGAAGACCTCGCCTTCCGCCAGGCGAGCTCGTTTAAGACGCTCCTGTCGGGGGTCGACTTGGAGGTGGCCGTGGTTCCCGCCGGTGCAGACGTCTCCGAGGCGGCGATCAGCGAGACGACCCGGCTCGGCGAGGGCGGCAGCTATCTGGGCGTGGCCAGCGGCGTGGCCGACCCGGACGAATTCGCCGACAACCCCGACGGCGCCGACATCAGCCTGGACTTCATCGCCGGCAATACCCGCGAGCGGTCGACGGTGGGCGAGGAGGTCCAGTTGCGCGCCTTCCACGGGGTGACCGACGCACCGGCCATCGACGTGGTCCATCTCGAAAATGGCGAGCAATTGCTCGTCGAGGACCTCAGCTACGGGGAGTTCAGCGACCTGTTGTCGCTCGACCCACAGAATCTGCAGCTCCAGGTCCGGCCAACCGGCGACAGCAGCCCCGTGGCTACCATCGGCCTCGACGTAAACGGCGACGCCGGGCGGGGCATCAATCTGGTCGCGTCGGGCTTTCTCGACCCGGAGGCCAATCCCACCAATGGAATCGAAGATCCCGGATTCGCCCTCCTCGCGATCACTCAAGAAGGCGAGGTGACCGTGCTCAAGCCGGCACAATAGCTACAGTCATGGAAATCTCGTGACTTAGTCGCAGTTCCAGGCACTCGATGCGTCATCTCGGTTCGCCAAGAACAGTTGCGTCTGCCCGACTCGGTACGAGAAGGCAAGAACGACTCGTAGACTGCACAACTTACGTGTTTCTGAGGAGTGACGTGACACGGATTTAGTGACGCGACACAGATGGCAACAATTGGGGCTCCCTACCGGCAGTAGATAGTAATGCGGGGGACGGTGGGAGAGCCCCGCGTATTCATTCCCCCAAGACAGATTATTCATCATCAATGTGGGGGCGCGTATGTTGAGTATGGATCGATTGCGAAGCTATAGCACTGAACGTGTCAGCGGGGCGGACGACCGGGGGGCAGGCTTCAGCTCGGCTGCTTGGCTGGTCGCCGGCCTCGTCGCGCTGCTGGGGTTCGGTTGCGGCGAGAGCGGCGATGCCGATGATGACTTCGACAGTGCGCAGATGAGGCTGGCCGCGGCGAGCTCGCTGAACAACGCCGGAAATCGAGTCAACTTCACGGATGCCGACGGCGCGCTCTTCTCGCTGACTTCAGCGAAGCTGGTGATCAAATCCATTCATATGACCTTGCCCGACGATGTCGCATGCGGCGACGTGGACGGCCAACTCCAGGAGCCGGTGGGCTGTGGCGAGGCAGGGCCCGATGCCGACGGCGACCAGCTAGAGATCCGTGGTCCATTCGTCGCCGATCTCATTGCGGGCACCACCGAGCCGGATTGGGGCACGATTGCCGTTCCCGCGCTCGACTATCAGGGATTCGAGATCGACATCGAGCTCGGTGACCAGACCGATACACTGATGGAGCATGCCTTTATCGGCGAAGCAGACTTCGAGTTTGAAAACCAAAAACGGCAGTTGCTCATGCAATACGCGCTGGATATCGAAGCCGATCTCGACCGGCCCGATATCGTGCTCGAGGGTAATCAAATACTGGTCGTGCAATTCGACGCGGCCCGTTGGCTCGAGTACATCCCGGTGACCAGTTGCATGATGAGAGGCCAGATGCACGACGAGGACGGCCGCGTGACCATCGACGCCCGGGTCGGTGGGGAGTGTGAAGAGTCTGGCCCGCGGTTTAGGGAGAACTTCCGCAAGTCAATCAAAGCAACCGTCGATCCGGGAGAGGAGTGGAGCCGGTAGCGACGGCTGGCTCCTTTATCGCTGGACCGGTGAACCGATTCGTGCACAATGTGCCATACAGCTTTGCCAATCTAGCGGCGGAGGAGCTTCGTGAGTTTTCAGTTATTGATGAATGGTGTCGGCAACGCCTTTTCGCGCGAGAGTTACGGCACGAATTTCCTGTTGCAAAAAGACGATTTCCTGCTGGCGATCGACTGCCCCGACAGCTACCGAAACGCGCTGCAGGATCACCGATTCGAGCACGGCGGCGAAGAGGTCGATGTCGATAAGATCGACGCGATCATCATCACGCACTTGCACGGCGATCACGTCAACGGTCTGGAGATGTCCCTGGCCTACCGACGGTACGTGGCCGGCGGCCGCTGGCATATCTACACCTCTCCCGATGTGGTCGAGTCGCTGTGGGACAAGCGCCTGGAGGTCTCCCTGGGCCGCTCCTACAACGGCAAATCCTACGACACGCTCGGCCCCGAAGATTATTATGAGCTCGACGTGATCGAGTGGGGAGAGCCAACGCGAATCGGCCCCTTCGAGATCACCTCTCGCTGCACCACCCACCACCTTCCGACGATGGCCCTTCGCATCAGCGACGGCGAGCACACGCTGGGCTATTCCTGTGATACCGTCTTCGATGAGGGCCTCATCGACTGGCTCTCAGGTGCGGATATGATCTTGCACGAGACCAGCTTTGGTCCCGGCCACACGCCCCTGGAGAAGCTCATGGGCCTGGCCGAAGATCTTCGCGAAAAGATGCTCGTGGTCCACCTGCCCGAGGGATTCCAGCCCATCGAAGCGCTGGAGTTCGGTCAGGAAGGAAAGACCTATTCCGTGGGCTGACCGGCGCTCTGGTCGGTCAGCGTCAAGAATAACAACGCGCCCTGCTCCACGCCCACCGCCCAGCTCTGAAAGGGCGCGTAATCCGCGGGCATGACCCGCTGGATGGGCATCCGGAGGCTGGAGTCGAGGGTCAGTTTGCCGTCCTCGAGCTCGACCGAGCGCGTAAAGGAACCCCACTTGTCGTCGAGCTGCCAGCTACCCTCTTGGCTGCGCAACGTCGGCTCGAAGCCGTCGGGAAGCTCGATGTTGAAGCCGTAGTGGTGGTCGCGCTGGTGGCCGACGATCATCGGCGTGGTGCGCGACGGCAGCGAGGCGTAGTTGCTGGCCACCGGCTCTCTGAACAGCGCGGTCTCCACCTGCATGACCCCCGGCTCGCTCTGTCTGGCGAAGTTGCTGCGCTCGAATCGAGCAGAGATCACCAGCGGCTCGTCGGGCCTGTCCTCTCCTTCGATCTCGAAGCTCTCCAACGAAGCGCCGTCGACCTGGCTGGAGACCAGCAGGTCGATATATTTTCTGCGCTTATTCTCGTCGGTGCGCTGTCGAAGCGCCCTGCGGCGCACGTAGGCGCGAACGCCGTGATAGGTCATCGTCATCGTGGCGCTCAGGGTGCCGTCTGCGCTCAATTGGCCGGTCACGTCGATGTGGCGAGACGGGTCGCGGTGGCCGCGAGCGGGCACGGTCTCAGTGTGCGGCTCCTCACAGGAGACGCATACGGCCGGCTGGCCGACCAGTGACAGCCCGATGCTGCCGAACATCGCGTCCGGCCCCGCCGGAGAGACCCACGCGCTGTCGCCGCCGGGCATCTCGACCTTCAGCAGCGCCGAGCGATACTTGCCGAATTCGCCCATCGCGTACTCCCGGGGCGCCTGGAACTTGCTCTTGACGCGATAGATCTCGGAGCTGATTCCGGCCTGGTCGTAGGCGGCCTTGAGCAGCAACAGCGTGTTGCCGTCGCGCTTGAGGTAGGCGTGGGAGGCGTCGCGACCAAATGAGTTCATCGACGGATCGGGGATGCGCTCGGCGACGCGGTAAAAGAGCCCCTTGATCTCCTCGACGCTGCCCGGTTCGAGATCTGCTCGCCACGCGTCGATCTGCGCGCGCAACTGGCGGCTGACCTTGAGGCTGTCGTGGATCTGCTCGGCGACCGAGCGCCTGGACACCTCGAAGGGCTCGACGCTCGTGCCCTTACGGTGCAGTTGAATCCAGGGCAAAAATTCCTCGGAGCCGACCATCGACGGTTCGTTGCGTGGCCGCGGGCTGTCGGTGCGCAGAAAGCGCACGGCCGGGCCCTCGGGGGTCTCGATCTGCTCGGCTCGTGGCGCGTCGTTGACCCGCGCGAACTCTCCGTCAGTGCCCAGCACGACATATTCGCTGTGCAGACTCGAGATATTGGCCATGCGGAAGAAAAATCGCATCCCGTCACGCTGGGTCTTCGAGGAGCGAGATGGTGGCAAGTACTGCAGGTAGGCGGTTTCGACGAAGTCGCCCGGGGCCAGCCCCGGCATGCTCAGTGCGCTCTTTCCGCTGGTATATTCCGGCGCGCGCGTCGAGCCGTCTTGCTTGATGGTGCGCGCGACGACCAGGCGCGCGTCGCTGGGCGCCGAGAACTCACCAAAGCGGTCGATGGCGTTTTTAGTCATCACCCGCGCCAGCACGTGCGTCAGCGTGATCGACGAGCCGTCGGGGAAGTATTTTCGGGCGGCGAAATCCAGCGCATAATAGGCCTCGTCGCCGGCAAAACCGTCCTTCTGCTCGGTGCCGCGCTCGATGTCGCGTCGGGCGAGCTCGACGCCGTCGCGGATCAGCCCACGCAGCGGGATGTCATTGTCGAGCAGCGCGAGGCGCCACTGCAGCCAGCCCGAATTTCCGTTCTGCGCGATGGCCTCGTCGAGCACGGCGGCGGCCGCATCGGAGCCGTCTTCGGCCAGCGCCTGGTTGGCGAGCTTATTCCAGATGCTCAGCGACCACGGCATGCGCTCACGGGCGGCCAGAAGCACGTCTTTGGCCTCGCCATCACGGCCCTGGGCGATGAGCTCGTCGACGTAATCGAGTTGGGCCGAGGAGTTATAGGGATAGCGCGCGGCGCGTTTTCTGAGAGCGTCGCGCCGCTGCTGGTCGCGCTCCGGGCGCGCCTCGGCGAGCCGCTCGGCCAGGCGTGGGCACTGGTCGTGGGCCGGGGTGATCTCGGCGGGCTCGGGGTAGTGGCTGCGGTCGTGGTAGAGCCGCTGGAGCTCGCGCGCCGATCGGCAATGCGTGGGCGCGATCTCGAGCGCTCGCCGCCAGGCCTTCTCGGCCGACTCCGACCATCCCTGATCGGAGAGCCAGTCGGCCCACTCGACCAGCGGATCGAGATTGCGCAGCTCGCCGCCGTCGGTCAGCGCCGCGTCTCGGGCATCCTCGAGGAGTTGGCGGACCTCACGGTCGCTCTTGCCCTGTTCTCTGAGCCAGCCCACCAGGCGTGTGGCGACGTCGATGTTGTGCGGAGCATGGGAGCGCGCGCGGCGCAGATCGGAGATCGAGCGCGAATCGCGAATATCCGAGGGCACCTCCCACAGCGTCTGGACCTGCTTTGCCCGCAGTATATGGGCCGGCGCGAAGCTGTCGTGGCGGTCTAATAGCTCGTTGATCGCCGCGTCAAAGAAGCGCGGATCGAGGTCCATATAGGCGGCATTGGCGCTCAAAAATAGCGCCATATCGCTGGCGGCTTCGACATCGCCGGGCTCGACCAGGACCGGCTCGAGCTCCCAGGGGAGCATCTGATCGCCGAGGAGTTCGACCGAGGCGTCGGACGGGTTGTCGGCGGGCAACTGGTCGAAGCTTATGCCGCTGTCGGCCAGCGGCGTGGCCTCGTCGGCCAAAAACGCCAGGTCGAACCAGTCGCGGTAATTCTTCTGGTAGGCGAGCTTGACGAGCACCCGGTGCTTGCCCGCTGGCAGGCTGACGCGACGGAGTCGCTTGCCGGTGCCGTAGTCGCCTTCCCGGCGCTCGAGGACCTTCTGGCCGTCGATCCACACCGTCGCCTGCCCTGCGAAGCTGCCATAGAGCAAAAAGTCACGCGCCCCGCCCGAGCTCGACGGCTCGACGGTGGCGAATGTCTCCAGGTAGTAGATCCCCGAGCTGTCCAAGCTCGGCGACAGCGTCAGCCCGTCGGCGACGAATGGCTTGGAGCGCTCGTAATTTTCGGGAACGTCTTCGGCGATGCGAGGCGACAGGTACTCGTCTCGAAGCGATGTGTGCCGCTCGGCCTCGAAGGCGTGCTCGAAGTCGAGCAGTCGCCAATGAGACAGCACGGGCGTGGTCATCCAGCGCGACGGAAAACCGAGCGCGTCGCCGGAAAAAGGCGTCTCGTCATCGGAGAGTTTCCAACGGTGCCAAGCATTTTTCTGGGCCAAGAGCGACAGGTAGACGCGGGCAAGCGGCTGCACCTCGCCCATGCGGATATCGCGGATGGCCGGCTCGATGCGCGCGTGGAAGTCGACCATCTCATCGCGAAGCGCGTAGAGTCGGGCCGCCGAAAAACGGTTGAGCGGGTGGGTGGGCTCGGCCTGGAGCATGCGCAAATACAACTCGCCGGCGCGCTCGAGGTCGCCGTCCCAATAGGCGACTTCCGCCAGCGCGAAGACCTGCGCGATGGGCGAGGCTGCGTCGAGGGAGGCTCGGTAGTCGACGCTGTCTGCGTTCTCCGAAAACCAGCTGTCGAGCGTGCCTTGGGTGGTGCCCGAGGTCGGGAAGTCGTAGCTCGGGGCGCGCGTGTCGGGGCCTGTGCTGCAACTGGCAAAGAGCAGCGTGGTTGCGAGGAGGCTGATGAGTGCTTTGTAGTTCATTGGCTTCATAATGTGATTGTCTGCTTGTTGTTGCCCCCCTCCGACGGCTTCGCTTCGCTATGCCGCCACCTCCCCGCGAGCGGAGGAGGGGTGGCAAGACGCCAAAGTGCTCAGATTCGCCACCCCTCCCCAGATTCTGGGGAGGTGCCGAGCGCAGTCCGCGAGGCGGAGGGGGCCCCGGACGGCAGCTAATCCTCCTTACCGATCCGCACCGTTTCGTTGATCGCCGAGGTCATCTCGGAGACGAATTGGCGAAATTCGGGATAGTCCTCGGCAGACACAAGCTGCACGGCAATGCTGTAGCGGATATCGACCTCGAGGTGGTCGGCCTGGCGG
>JBKGZI010000037.1:0-22776 GCA_046545675.1 Persicimonas sp. | reverse complement strand
CCTAGTCCCTAAATAAGCGAGTACTTCGTCGCGAGGGCGTGGAGGTGTGCATGATGACAAGGAGAAGAAACGCCGGCGATGCAGCGCATCGTCAAGTTTCAGGTGAGCGAAGCGAACCGGTTCGACGCAGTCAGCATGCGCAGATCCGCGACCGTAGCAGAATTATTCGCTTGTTTAGGGCCCGGTAGATGACAAATGCGTGAGGGCTTTGGCGTTGCGAGTGGTGAGGAGGTATAATTAGTGCGAGCAACCACCTTCATCCCTTTACCTGCATGCCCGACGCTCACCTTTGATGCCCGAAACCCACCTGCGCAGTCTTGTTTATCTGCTGGCGGCCGTCTTCCTCTCGAGTGGCTGTTCTGGAAACGACCCTGACACCCACGATCTTCGCTCGGTCGAACCAGGAACATCCGAAGCCGATGCCACGGACGTCCACGCCTTCGACGCCGGCAGTGGCCAACAGCCCGATGCTACACCACTTCCGCCTGTTCCCGAGCCCGGCCAGGCATTCGAGTTGGACTGCACGAACGCAGCGCCGACCGAGGAGCTGCGCGCGTGGTTGGATGACCATGAGCATTGTTACGGCGAAGGCGACCCGCTCTTCGAGGACGTCACGCTAGAGGCGGGCCTGGCGCATATGCATAAAATGCCCGCCGACCTGACACTGTACAAGGGCATGATCGGCGGCGGCGCCGTGCTCGAGGATTTGAATAACGACGGGTGGCTCGACCTCTATTTGAGCAATGCGGACGGCGCCAACCGTTTGTTTCTCAATGATGGCACCGGCTCGTTTCGCGACTGCACCGCTGCAGCGCAACTCGAGTTCGAGCAAGATTGGACGAACGGCGTAAGCGCAGCAGATTTCAACAACGACGGATGGCTCGACCTCTATCTGGCCAATCGCGGCCCCGACCGGCTGATTCGCAACAACGGTGACGGCACGTTCACCGACGTGACACAGCAGGCGGGCATCGCGGCCCACGGCAATAGTGCCGGAGCGAGCTGGGGCGATCTGGACGGCGACGGCTTCTTGGAGCTCTTCGTCTCCACACTCGCCTGGGACTTTGCCGTCGATGGTACCGGGATTGAAAAAGGAAGCTCCCATCTCTTTGATAATCGGGGCGACGGCACCTTCAGCGATATGAGCGTGCGCGTTGGCCTGGTGGACGGATCGACCTTTATCACGCCGATGATCGACTTCGACAATGATGGGGACTTAGACATCTTGGTCACCCAAGAGTTTTACGAGTACACCTTGCCCCAATTCTTCCGCAACGACGGGCTCAACGCCGACGGGCAGGTTCGACTCACCGATATATTCAACGCCTCCGATATACCGGTGACCCGAGCGACGATGGGTGTGGGCGTCTTTGACTACAACCGCGACGGGCTGGTGGACTTGGCGATGTCGAATTTATCGGGGATGCCCCCCTTCCGCGAGGGCCTTTTGGAGAATCACGGCGATCTGAGCTTCGAGGACGTCGCCCCCGATCGAGACGCGTGGCTGCTCGAGTCCACCTACACCGAGGACGGCCCCAATCGACTGGTAAGCTGGGCGATGGTCGCGGTAGACGTGGAGAACGACGGCGACGATGATTTGTATATCTCCTATGGGAATTTCAACCCCGGCACCGATCTTGTCCGAAGCGCCGAGAATTACCCGCCCTACGCCGCCGGCCAACCCAACGCCCTGTTGCTCGATGACGGCGACGGGCATTTTGGCACCCGCAATGGAAGCTGTGCGGAGGATACGGGCCGAAGCCGCGCGGCGCTCGCCGGCGACGTCAACGCAGATGGATGCCTCGACCTCGTGGTGATCAATCAGGACGGAGCGGTTAGGCTTCTGGAAAACCGCTGCGAGACGGCAAACAACCACCTATCTGTGCAACTCGTCGGCACCACGAGTAACCGCGACGCCGTCGGGGCACGCGCCGCGGTCACGGTCAATGGCCGCACGCATCATCGACGGGTACTGTCCGGCTCGAACAGCGTGCACTCGACCGCTCCGCGCCGGCTACACTTTGGCCTTGGCGACGCCACCCATGCCGAACGCGTCGAGATCTGGTGGCCTGCCGGTGCCCACCAGTTATTTGAGCAAGTTCCCGCCGGCTCGATCACCCTCGAGGAACCTGAATCTAGCAACTGACGTGTGCATCTGCAGCCTCATCAAACGCCGCGGGCCGCTCCTCGAAAAGAAGAGCGGCCCGCGGCGTTTGGCGCTGTGTGCTCCAGACTCAGTACGACAAGCTCCCGCCGCACAGGCAGTCGGGGTTCGGATCATCGGGGTCGTTGGCCCACCCCTCGATATAACTGGTGAAGTCATCCCCCTCGATATCGTCGGGGCCGTCGGGGCACGAGCAAACATCGCGCCCGTTGCAGGTGGCTCCTTTATACTCCTGGGGAAGCGAGTAAGGCTGGTTATTCTCGTCCTTGACGTCAGTCCAGGTTCCGCGCAGATTGTCGATGGTGCCGTCACAATCGTCGTCGAGGCCGTTGCAGACCTCCGGCATCGGGTCGAGGGGCTCGCAGCTCTCGCTGCCTCCCGCACACGCGGCCGTACCGAGCTTGCACCGTACGGTCTCGTTGTCGATCGCGGTTTGGTCACGCCCGTGATCGACATGGCATCGCTCGGTGCCGTCCCAGGGAACGTTGTCGACGATGCCGTCGCAGTTGTTGTCGGTGCCGTCACAGACTTCCGGCTCGGGGTCTCCCGGGTCGACATCACAATAGGGAGTGCCGTTAAAGCAGGTCTCGGCGCCGGTCCTCTCACAGGCGCCCACGCCGACCGTGCACTCGCCACCCTCGCCGACCTTCGGCCGCGGACAGTTATTGTTGCGCGGCTGGCAGACGTCACTGCCCTGCTGACACGTCCAGGTACCCACCGGACACTCACATGTAGCGGGGGGCGGCACCATCTGAGTCGCTCCGCACGTGCCGCCGGTGTTTTGGGTGCACATACAGGCGCGGGTGATGTCGATGTCCGGCTCGTTATGATCGACGATCTTGCCGTCGCGAAGCTTCTGACAATAGTTGGCGCTGCCGCCGTCGGCGACGTTTAACAGCCGGATCTGGGTATGCGCCGAGGAGGACCACTCCCAGCCCTTGGGGCTCATCGCCGAATCTTTGTGGTAGATGCGCGAGTTCACTGAGCCGTTGAGCCTGATCTCGAGGCAGTCGTAATTCGTACATCCCTGTCGCGACTCGTCCCAGATCGGATTATTGGGGTCCTCGGCCAGGTCCTCGATATTAAAGGTGCACGAGATCTCCTCGCCGATGTCGTTGAGCGCGTTTTGCAGCTCGGTCTCGTTGTTGGCCTGCACCGAGCCGTCGCATTTGCCGTCCCAATACCACGCGCTATATCTGCGCCAGCCCTTGCAGGGATCGCCGCCGTTATTGCACGAGCCGGTTCCGCCGGCCGCCGCGAGCACGTTGTTGAAGTCTTCATCGGTGCCGCCGCCAAATCCAACCACATGCAGAGGCGCGTCATTGCGATGCTCGCAGGCGGCCTTGATCGTATCGTCACGGGAGCTCGAGGGAACGCCGTCGGTCAGCAATACGCCGGCCGAGCCGCCCGCGGCATTCTGAATGGTACTGCTGTTTCGCGTTGTCCGAATGGCTTTGGCCATCGGAGTCCCGCCGCTAGGCGAGTGGCTATTGAGCACGTTCATGATGCTGGAGTGGTTGTTCTCTTTCGCCTCACTGAAGATTCTGGCGGTACTGTTATAAAAGAGGCCGATGCCGAAGCGGACGTCGTCGGGGTCCGGGGCGGTCATATCAAAGACCAGCGCGTCGATGGCGTCCTTGGCGATTTGCCACAGGGTTTTGTAGGTCGTTCCGCAGTAGTTATATCCCTTATAGGTAGCTCCGGTAAGTGAATAAGGCCACGGCGGGTTAGCGGCCGCCCAACAGTCCGAATTCGACCGGCACCATGAACACGTAAAGTTTTTTGATCCACTAAACGTGCCGAGCCACGTCGACCACTCATACTCCATGTTGCACTGGTGACAGTAGCTGGGCAAGTTCATCCCGCTAAAGCCCATCGACCCGCTGCGATCGACCATGAGCATGGCCTGAGGCGGGTCGAGACTGCCGGTTTCGTGCCCAGAGGAGGGTGCGCAACTGGCGTCATCGAACTCCCAAGCCGACGCTTCCGCGGCAACAAAGAGAGTGGCAGATAGAACAGCGACAGTGCATATCAACCGACACGCTGCGCGAGCGGCGCTTGATGACAAAGAGTGTCTTTGGATTTGCACGTTCATACTTGCCTTTCCTAATTGAAATTGTCGCCCGACAGCGTCAACCCAGAACATCAAAGGTTGGTGATATCGAAGCCATATGTGAACTCGCCAGACGTGCCAGTGCGCTTATCGATGATCACATAATATGACGTGTCGTTGGCGCCATCGGAAACATCCCAATCCACAGTGTTGCTGCTTCCTTCCGTGACGAGAACATCCTCGCAAACCAACGGCGAGGAACAGGCCTGAGTGATGAATACCGCACTGTTGACGCCCGCCGTTATCTCCACGGTTTGACCTGTGCTCAGCCCATCCAGTCGAAAAGCTACCTCCGGTCCAGGCGTAGACACCGAGATGCCGTCGTTTTGGCAGAATTGATTGCTCTCAAAATCCAGATCGCTCAAATAAGCTCCGAGGTCTCCCTGGAAGGTCGTCGAGCCGCTCACTTCGATGGCATTGTCGCAGACCGTGCCGGCACAGTCGTCCCCGTCGAAGCAATCATCAGCACAGGCAAAAGAGTCGCTCTGCCCGTCTCCGAGGCAGACCTGCAATGCCCCCTGGTCGCAGTATTCGACACCGGACGGGCAGCTATCGGCGGTGGCGCTCAGCTCCAATTCGAAGTCGTTTCCGCGTCCGACATCTTGCTCGATGATCACGTAGGCGGTGGTGCCGGCCAGTAGTGAGATATTGTCATTGCCGTCGAAGCATCTGGTGTCGACATCGGGCTCGGTGCAGGTATCGAAGCGGAACTCGACCTTGGCGTCGAATTGCTCCGGCCAACTCTCGGTGAAACTGACCACGCTGTCTTCGGCTACGTCGAATGAATAGATGAGCTCGTCGCCGCCGGTCGAACACATCGTCTCGACGACATCGGTCGCCCCATCGGTGGTGTCCGAAATCGTAATGGGACTCCCCTCGGACAAAGTGCCGAGGTGCTCCGCGTCGTCGCACTTGCTCTGCGGCGTCAACACCATGCACTCGCCATCGACACAATCTTCTCCGTCTTCGCAGGGAACAGCCGGGCACTGCTCCTCGCCGGCGTCTTCGTTGGCGTCTTCGTCGGCGCCTCCGCCGTCGCTTCCACCGTCGGTTCCGCCATCAGCTCCGCCGTCAGCTCCGACATCACCGACATCACCGACATCGTCGGTGGATGCGTCGGCGTCGCTGGGCTCGGAGGCGTCGGCGTCACCGGCATCGGGCGCGGAGTTATTATTGCCGCTACTATTGCTGCCAGAGATCCCCCCACCACCATTGTCGGGATCGTCCGATCCACAGGCGACCGTGCCGAATGCCAGGCATGTCGCGAGGAGCAAGCGTTGTATCCATTTCATCTTCATATGCGTCACCTTGGCTGTTGCCAGGCTTATAACGTGTGGATTTTGAGGTCCCCCGGGATTCGATTTGCCCAGGCCCGGGCAAATCTCTGGTTGTTATTCTATGAGACCAGGCAACAGACTTCAACCTATCGTTTCTCAAAAAACACAGAATACATCGTCCTGGCGTCAAGTAGCGCAAGTCTTATGCCACGACAGGATCGGTGTGGTGCATGCGAGGACGGCATGCGGAGGTGGTGGGTTGGCAAGAGACTACGAAATTAGTTCGTCGGATGTGAACTCTTTGCGGACTCAGCCGTCGTCTCGAATACACAGCCCTAATCGGCAGACTCGAGAACGTCGACAAATTCGAAAACCTCGCCGGCCCAATTACGGAAAGTGATGCGCTCGCCGGCCTCGCACGGCTCGCGAGCGATCACATAATCGGGCGAGAGCTCGATCTTGCCGCCGCCGCCGGGCAGGTCGACCACGAAGTCGGGGATGCCCATGCCGCCGATGCGGCCGCGCAGGTACTCGACGATGTCCAGGCCGGTCTGCAGCGGGGTGCGGAAGTGGGTGATCCCGCGGGCCATATCGCATTGGAGCATATAATAGGGCCGGCAGCCGTGGCGCAGCAGCCCACGGTTGAGCTCGAGCACGGTCTGCGGGTCGTCGTTGACACCGCGGAGCAGCACCATCTGATTGCCGAGTACGCACCCGGCGCGCGAGAGCTTCTCGAGCGCCCGGCCCGCATCGGCACATAGCTCCCGGGGATGATTGAAGTGGGTGTGCAGGTAGATGGGGCCGGCTTCTCTGAGTAACTCGCACAGCGAATCGGTGATGCGCTGGGGAAGCGTCACCGGATTTCTGGTTCCCAGTCGGATGACCTCGACGTGGTCGATCCGGCGTAGCTCGCCGAGGATCTCGGCCAGGCGGGCGTCGCTCAGCGTGAGCGGGTCGCCGCCGGAGATGAGCACGTCACGCACCTCGGGGGTGCTGCGGATATAGTCGAGTCCGCCGTCGATCTGGGCGCGCGAGGCGGCGGTGGTGGGGTCGGAGACCTTGCGTTTTCGGGTGCAGTGGCGGCAATAAACCGGGCAATTGTGGCTCACGTAAAAGAGCACCCGGTCCGGATAGCGGTGCGTGATGCCCGGCACCGGCATGTGGGTGTCCTCGGCGAGCGGGTCGTCGAGCTCGAAGTCGCGCGGGGCGAGCTCACCGGGGCTGGGGACCGCCTGCTGTCGCACCGGGCATGCGGGATCTTCGGGGTCGATGAGCGCGGCATAATGCGGGGTGATCGCCACGCGAAAGGTCCCCGCGCTGGCTTCGAAGGCACGACGCTCGCTGTCGGTCAGGGCGATCACGTCGGTGAGATCGGCGAGCGTGCGCAACCGGTTTTGTTGTTGCCAATGCCAGTTGTTCCACTGCTCGAGGGTCGCGCAGGCCCATCTATCGGGGCGAATATCGTAGGTCGATGCCATATTTAAGTAGAGGCGAGATCAGTGCACGATGCGCAAGCTGGCCACCGTCGGCACGAGCTGCGAGCGGAGATCGAAGTTCAACTCGACTTCGCCCGCCGTTTGGGTGTCGGGGCCGACGAGCTGGCCGTCGAGGTGGGTGAGCGATTCGAGCGGGTGCAGGGTGCGCACTCGACGGGTGAGTTCGAGGCGGTGGGGGCGGCCCTGATCGTCGTCGAAGCCCATCTCGTAATGCAGACCGTCTCCAGCGAGCAGGCGCACGCGGATCGTGCCGCGCACCTCGACGTGATCAGCGAGGCCTTCGAGCACGAGCGTGCCGTCGATATTGCCCTCGAGGGCGAGCGCCAGGCGCGCGACGTGGGGAAATTCGGCGTCGAGCACCAGATGGGCTTTGCCGCGCCGGCCGCTTGCGTCGCTCCACTCTCCTTCGAGCATCTCGCGAAATCCGAAGCCGATATTTTGCTTCTCGTCCCGGATCCGATAGCGCGTCTCGGTGTCGTAGCGCGGCGCCCAACCGTGGGCTTGGTACCAGCGAATGCTCTCGACGATGCCTTCGCGAAAATCCACGTATCTGGGGCGCCAGCCGAGCGCCTGGAGGCGGTCGGTGCCCAGGATATTGTCCTTCTCGACGTAAAAGAGCGCGTTTCGGTCGACGCGCGGCCTCAAGGGGCTGTCCAGGTCGTGTTGTTGCTGGAGCCGATTCCACAATCCGCGCAAGATTTGCCGGGCGAGGTCGAAGATGACGTCGCGATCGATGACCGGAGAGAGCGCCTTCCACAGCGCGGTATTCGGGAACGGAACGAGCGGGCCGACCTCGAGCCCGTAAGCTTCGGTGACGACGGTGACGACCTCGCCGAACCCCAGCGGGGTGGCGTCGGCGACGTTGAAGATCTGCTCGTAGGCCTCGTCGCGGCCGAGCACGCACATCGCGGCGCTGGCGGCGTCCTCGACGTAGCACCAGTTGGTGCGCGAGCCGCCGGTCATTCCGGGTAGATAGGGCGTAAAACCGCGCACGATCGGCGGGATCGTCACAATGCCCGCGCCCATCTTCGAGCAATGTGGCCCGTAGATCAGCGCCGGGCGAAGCACCGTCCAACGCACCGAGTCGGGCGCGTCGGGCAGCGCCTCCTCGCTGTCGATCTTGGTCTGCTCGTAGGCGTTGCTCGCGCGGACGTGATCGCCCTCCTCACGCACTCCACTCTGGGGTTCGTAGACCGACCCGCAGCTAAAGTGCACGAAGTGCGAGGCGCCCTGGCGTTCACATGCCTGGTAGAGGCTTCGCACCAACCCGACGTTGACCGGCGCCAGCTCGGCGTAGCTCTCCGAGAGGCTCACGAGCGCGGCGGTGTGGACGACCGCCTCGCAGCCGGCTACCAGTCCGTCGAGGTCGGCCGCCGAAAGCTCGGCGAACCACCAATCGACATCCTCGGAAGGATCGAAGAGCCCGTGCATATCGGCCTCTGCGGCGCCGATGCGGTCGACCGCACGCACCTTCAAGCCGGCGTCGAGCGCCGCACGCACCACATGGCGCCCCACCCCGCCGGCGGCGCCGGTCACTAGGATCTGCGTACCCGGCTCCAGGCCGGTCATTGTGAGTTGTTCCTCGGTCATCGCGCGCGCCTTTTGGCTGAAGTCATCCCACTTCATCGCACACGAGGCCTGAGTAGCATACCGCGATTCACGCTGTCAGCCTCCAACGCACAGGATGTCGTGGAGTGTGCGTATCTTGCAGCGCCCACGACGAGCATGCTAATCGTCGCTGGTATTGAATACTGTCGCCAAATCTGCCGTTAGACCTTGTCACATACCGACCTTTAGGAGCTGTTAGTCATGGCTGAACACGTCTATATCGAGGACATCGCCGACCACGTCGGAGAGACCGTCACCATCAAGGGCTGGTTGTATAATATGCGCTCGAGCGGGAAGCTGCACTTCCTGGAGCTGCGCGATGGCACCGGCTTTATGCAGGCGATCATGTTCCAGGGAGACGTCGACGAGGAGTTGTTCGAGCGCACCAACCACCTGCGCCAGGAGACCAGCATCTTCGTGACCGGCACCGTCAAAGAGGACGAGCGCGCCCCGTTTATCCCCTTCGAGATGGGCGTCGAGGACCTCGAGGTGGTCGCCGAGCCCACCGACGACTACCCGGTCACCCACAAAGAGCACGGCGTGGCGTTTTTGATGGAGAACCGCCACCTGTGGATGCGCACGCCCCGTCAGGTGGCGATCATGAAGGTGCGCCACGAGATCGTCCGGGCGATCCGCGACTTCTTCGACGACCGCAAATTCCGGCTGGTCGACGCCCCGATCTTCACGCCGGCCGCCGTCGAGGGCACCACGACGCTCTTCGAGACCGAATACTTCAGCCAGAAGGCCTACCTGACCCAATCGGGCCAGTTGTATATGGAGGCCGGCGCGACCGCCTTCGCCAAGGTCTATTGCTTCGGGCCGACCTTTCGGGCCGAGAAGTCCAAGACCCGCCGCCACCTCACCGAGTTCTGGATGGTCGAGCCCGAAGTCGCCTTCATGGAGCTCGACGAGGATATGGACCTCGCCGAAGACTTCGTCTCCCACATCGTCGAGCGCGTGCTCGACCGCTGCCAGACCGAGCTCGAGACCCTCGAGCGCGACACCGCGCCGCTCGAGAAGGTCGCCAAGCCCTTCCCGCGTATCAGCTATGACGAGGCCGTCGAGATCATCAACGACAACGGCGGCGACATCGAGTACGGCGCCGACTTCGGCGCCCCCGACGAGACCATCCTCGGCGAGCACTTCGACCAGCCCGTCCTCGTCCACCGCTATCCGGCCGACATCAAGGCGTTTTATATGCGCCGCGACCCCAACGACGACACCAAGGCGCTGTGCGTCGATATGATCGCCCCGGAGGGCTACGGCGAGATCATCGGCGGCGGTGAGCGCGAGTGGGAGGTCGACAAGCTCGAAGCGGCCATCGAGGAACACGAACTGCCGATGGACGCCTTCGAATGGTATCTTGATCTTCGCCGCTTCGGCTCGGTGCCCCACGCCGGCTTCGGCCTTGGCCTCGAGCGCACCGTCGCCTGGATGTGCGGCCTGCACCACGTACGCGAAACGATTCCGTTCCCGCGCATGATGGATAAGATCATCCCCTAATCTGCCGCTAGCTGAGGCTCCTCGCCTGTGAGCGAAGAAGGCACACCCGAAGACCCGCAACCGCGGGAAGATGACGCCCAGGAGGCCGCGCAGCAGGACTCGCAGGAGTCTCTGCGCGGCACTCTGGAGCTGCCGCGCGTGGTGCTCGGCGGCGACGAAGCCGACCGCCGCGCTCCCGAGCGCCGCGTGCTCCCGGGCCTCGTTGACCTTCGCTGGCTGTCGTATCCGGCCTATATCGCATGTTTTGGCGCCGGCGGCATCGCTGTCAACTTCGCCATCGACGTGCCCGAATGGTCGGCCCCTCCGGTGGCGCTGGCCTGGGCGATGCTGTTCTTCTGGGAGTGGATCTACGGCGTCGCCTATCACTACCGCCGCCGAGTCCTCAGATATTTTTCATTCTTGCTGGTCGCAGCCATGTCGGCCGGCCTCGCGGCCCTTTGTTGGGAGCGCGCCGAGCCGCAACTTGTCGCCACCGGCGCCGGCCTCGCCGAGCGCGGCCACGTCGATAGCCTCGACTGGGCGGCCATCCTCACGCTCGTCAGCGGCGTGCTCATCACGCTACATGTGGTGGTCTTGGGCCGCGGGTACCGAGAGATAAAACAGACGGGCGAATCATGAGTATCGACCTCATCTTCTGGATCCTGACCGGCTTCACCTTCGCCCTCGGCGCCGTGGTGGGAAGCTTCCTCAACGTCGTCATCCACCGCGTGCCCGCCGGCATGTCGATCGTCAGCCCGCCGAGCCACTGCCCGCAGTGCGAAAACCCCATTCGGTGGTACGACAATATCCCGATCGCCTCCTGGGCGCTGCTGCTACGCGGCAAATGCCGCCACTGCGCCGCGCCCATCTCGGGCCGCTACGCGCTCGTCGAGGCCCTGACCGGCTTTCTGACGGCAGCCTTGTGGGTCAAGGTCGCCGCCGGATCGTTCTCGAGCATGGCCGACTTCTCGCAGACACCGCCCGCCGATTACCTGCTGCCCTTCGGGCTGTCATTTATCTTTATTTGCCTGCTGGTCGTGATCACCTTCGTCGACCTCGAGCATCTGATCATCCCGCATGAATTCACCCTGCCGGGCATGGCAATCGGCGTCGCAGCGCCTCTGATCTACAATTGGGCGCTCACACCCGGGGCGCTGAGCGGCTTCTGGCCGCCGGTGACCCTCACCGAGAGCATCATCGGCCTCATCGCCGGCGGCGTGACCGTCGTGGTCATCTTCTACGGGTATTTCGCCGTGCGCGGCGTGGCGGGCATCGGCGGCGGGGACGTCACGTTGATGGCGCTGGTGGGCGCCTGGCTGGGCTGGCCGGCGCTGATCTTCGTCTTCTTCGCGGCGAGCATGCAGGGCACCCTGGCCGCGGCGGCGGCGATGCTGCTGGGCGGTAATTTCCTGCGCGACAGCGCCGAGATCTACGAAGAAGACGAGCTCCGCGAGCAGGCCAAGGAGACCTTCGAGACCGACGAGGCGCTGATCGGCGACGACGTTGAGGTCACCGAAGACGTGGAAGTGGGGGCGACCGACGGCGACGACGCAGGTGTAGATAAAGAAAGTGAAGAAGAAGACAAAGAAAGCGAAGAAGAAAAAGCCGGCGGCGGCCTGGCGGTGCCCTTCGGCCCGTTTATCTCGCTCGCCGCGCTCGAGCACTTCTTCTTGGGCGATATGCTGCCGTCGGTCGTCTCGATGAGCTACCTCTATCAATTCGGGACCTGGTGATGGTCGGCCAACCCACGCCACGACGAGGATTTCCCGGCGGGCTGCGCGCCCAGCTCTTGCTGGGGCTATGCCTGCTCATCTTGGTCGCCTTCGGCCTCGCCGGGGTCGTCGCCGAGCACGCCATCCGCCGCGAGCTGCCCGTCTCTGAGCAACCCGACTCCGAGCAACCCGACTCCCCACAAGCCTCTGAAGAAGCACTGGTCCAACGAGAATCCGCCAATGAACGCATCGCCGACGCCCGAAAACTGCTGCTCGTCTACCTGGGGCTCGATGCGCTGTTCATCCTGTTGGTGGGCTACGCCTTCTTCACCTATGTGGTCGTGCGCCCGCTGCGCGCCATCGGCGTAGCCAGCGAGCGCGCCGCCCGCGGCGACCTCGCCAGCCCGGTGAGCGTGCTCCCGCCCAATGAATTCGGCCAGGTCGGCCGCCAATTCAACCAGATGCTCGCCGAGCTTCGCACCAAGCGAGAAGAACTCGAAGATCGCCTCGAGGAGCTCGACCAGGCCAACCGCCAGCTTCGCCAGACCCAGGATTCCCTGATCCGCTCGGAGAAGCTCGCCAGCGTCGGCCAACTCGCCGCCGGCGTCGCCCACGAGGTGGGCAATCCGCTGGCGGCTATCGGCGGGTATATGGAGCTTTTGGAGGAAGGCGACCTCGACGAGGAGACCACTCGAGACATCATCGAGCGCTCCGGCCGCGAGGTCGAGCGCATCCGAACGACCATCCGCGACCTGCTCGATTATAGTCGAGAGGAGAGCGCACCCGACAGCCAGACCGTCGCGCTCGGGGTGTGCATCGACGAGGCGATCAATCTGGTGTCCGCCCAGCCAAAGGCCCGCCGCGTCAGCATCGAGCGCGACGTGCCCGACGACCTGCCCACCATCGAGGCCGTCGGCCCCCAGATCGTCCAGGTGCTGGTCAACCTGCTCATCAACGCCGTCGACGCGCTCGCCGACGCCGACCAGCCCCGCATCGAGATTGTCGCCGAGCACCGCTCCGCCCCCGAAGAGCTGGTCGTGCGCGTCGGCGACAACGGCCCGGGCCTGGACACAGAAACGCCCCAGCGCATCTTCGACCCGTTCTTTACGACCAAAGATCCGGGGGAAGGTACCGGCCTGGGGCTTTCCATCTGCCTTCGCATCATGCGCCGACTCGACGGCGATATTCGTGTCGAGTCGGCGCCCGGTGAAGGCACGACCTTCGAGCTGGTCTTTCCTGTGGCTTGAGTGTCAGGGCGAGCGTTCAGGCCCCCATCGCGTAGGAACCAGCCTGATTATTAGCCAAGAATTGGGGGAAATGCCTTTCAATGAGCGGAACGAAGTGGAGCGACGCCGTGGGAAGCGTAGCAAGGCACTTGTAGGCGCGCGAGAGGGGGAGTCAGCCAAACTCGAAGCTCTGCACCAGTGTTTCCGTCCTCCTCGGCGGGCAAAAAGCGCGCCCGCACTCATCACACGATACGGACAAGCTGTCCGTGCACCATTATGGCACCGCAGAGACGATGTCTGCCGAACGGATACGCCTTTATTGAACTGCGAACCGCCAAACTACACCGAACGGTATGAGAAATCTGAGTCGAGGCAGGTATCCGCGGCGACGCTAGGAACACCGCTTGCGCCCCCCCCCCCCCGAACGTGTTAAGCATACTTCACAATCAATTATGGACAGAAATTGCTTTTACGGGAGGATCTGTGATGCCGAAAATAATTTTTGCCATGGTCACGGCATTTCTATGCGCAACCTTGAGTTCGACGGCGTTTGCTGCAGATCCAATCATCTGCGACGCTGAAGAAGGCGCTGACTGCGGCTGTCCTGACGACAACAGCACCTACGATGCGTGTTATGAAGTCGACGTATCTGACCTTACGTCACCGGATGATCCAGAGGCGCTGCGCGAGTTGGCGAATATCTCCAGCGAGTGGAATAGCGAACTGGGCGTCTACGAGATTGACGTCGACGCGACTGCTCTGTCTGCCGGAGGAATGATGTCGCTGCACCGCAACAACGGCCAGTGGGAGAGCTTTGAAGAACTCTACGATTACGTGGAGCGGCTTACCGGCGCCGATCTCTACAACGTTTGCAATCCGGACGACCTATTTCCGTTCTCGGTCCGCCAAAATGGAAGAGTGACCCGCTACGACCAATTTGCGCAGGAGTGGGCGATGTCCACGGTTGACTCGCTTATCTGGGGTTCGGTCACCAGCTCCGACGGACAGCTCGTGGTCGGCGACATTGAATTCGACCCCATATTCGCTGCAGGAGAGAGTTGCCCCGGCATTTCGCAGGACGCCTACGAAACCGAAGTTGAAGACGACCTCGTGTCCCATCAATGCTCGATGGCGGGAAAGTGGGAGGAAGACAACCCTGCCGCCGGTCTGCCTGAAGATCCCTGTTATCCCAAGGAAAACGAAAAGGTTACCCATCGCCATGCGTCGACTTTAGTTGAAGCGAGTAGACCCAAGGCGGTCGGTGAACCGGAGCGAATCTGCCAGGGAACAATCGAGAATGGTGACTTCCACTGCACGCAAGAGGACCAGGTCATCCATATTCTCAGAAAAGTCGAGCACATCACACTCGGCAACCAGTACTTCCAATTCGAGCAGGAACGCTCGTCCGACTTCGAACATCTACAAGACGTCTCCGAGCTCTATCTTGAAGATTCGATCAACGATGGTGTCTGCGGACACGGCACTGTTAACGATGGGGAAGATAGTCTCGTAATGGATACCCGTGATGGAGCCTTTGATCCCTATCACCCGGACTGTGATTTCTGAGTTCGTGAGCGCGTCAAGTTGGCGTTTGCTCAAGCTATGTGGACTTGTAGAATGTTTTTAGGAAATCTAAAAAAAATCGGTGTGGGTCTGTGCCTGTGCCTTGCCGCGACGGCATGCCAGAGCAATCCGCCTCAAGACTCCCATGTCGTTGTCGACGACTCTCCCGATGGCAACGCGGGGGACGAAACGGCTGACGCGGATCAAGACAGTGATTCCGATGAGGCGGAAACCGGCGATGTTCGGCAGGCTGATCCCGACCCGCTCGAGTTTGACGAAGCGTTGTGGCACCAGCCCAATCCGTGTGAGGGGGAGGTGACATATGATGATCCCGATAAGAACTTCGAGATGCCGGAACGGCCGCCAGACACTGATCCGGTGCATGATCGTGACGAGGTGGTCTCGAGACTGGGGTCTCTGCCACGGCAAGGCTTCTCGATTCGCCCGTCTGCAACTCTCGAACCTGGAGGGGGCCGCTCTTTTCAACTCTTTTCCGAGCCCGGAACCGATTTAACCTTTCACGTCTACGTGATCAACAATTACGACGATCTCTCGTCGTTTCGCATCAATCTGCTGATGATGGTCGATTACGAACCGGTCGAAGCGACCTATGAACGGTGGGCGCCGGATCGCGATAACCAGTTGTGGGAGAGGCGCGCCACCGGCGTCAATTTTCCGGTGGAATACGACGTCGAGATCATTGACGTGACGATTCCCGCCGAAGTCTTTGACGAGCAACGCATGTACGAGCTGGCGATCAGTGTGCGAAGCACTACGATTGAGCGACGCCCTACCAGCGACGTGCGCCGCTATGCTCTATATAATGGCGGCTATCAGCGTCCGAGCCGCCCTTGTGTGGAGCCGAGGCTGGACCAGCCCGTAACGGATTTTGAGAAATACTTGGGCTCGCGTATCGGCTCGACATTGGGGTTGTTATTTTTCGAAGGCATCACCGGACGTAACGATCTACGCGAAGAGATTATCGTCGAACCGGGAGAGACAAGGAGTATTTATCTCTCTGCCCAGCGATCTGCGGTCCAAGGGGGGCCGAGGCCGACCGTGATGGTGCCCCTGATGGACGGCGAGCCCGTCGGAGAGCCCTGGTGGATCAATCAAGGGGACGACTCGGGAACTCCTGCCGCCTATATCGATGCGCGTAAGAGCTTCGATATGACTTTTCCCGACGAACCTGGAGTTTACGAGGTCCAGCTCGCCACGTGGGAGGACCCTTACGAAATCGCACGCGATATCGACGGCAACCGCATCGGCGAAGTCTCCGAGGGTGGCTATATCAACGTCAATTCCAACGCGCTTCGCTTTCGCGTCGTCGACGATTGACTTCTCGCTGCTTCCGAGCACCACTGGGACCCCGAAGAGATGGTCGTGCGCGTCGGCGCATGGAGAAGGCACGACCTTCGAGCTGGTCTTTCCAGGCGTGTAGCCTATTGCCCACACTCGCAGCCGGTCTCGCAATAGCAGCCGTCGCCCTCCGAATCGAAGACGTCGTCGCCGGCGATGTCGCTGAATTCATTGCCGGAACAACCGAGAACGAAGCTTCCCCAGCGAATCGCGATGCCGTGCATCGCACTCTTGGTGATGGACGCATTCGAGATGGAAACGGTCGCCTCTGCCCCACAGCCAGCGGTGGCCATGGACAGCACGATATTTCCCTGCGAGCTAACGCGGCCGGGATCCCACTGATGGCCGCCGCCGTGGTGGACCTCGACGTGGTCGAGCTTGTTGCCGCCGGACATATCGGCTCTAAAGTAAATGCCCGCCCAATGGCCGGCCTCGTCTTCGGTTCCCTGAAAGATAATCGGCGCCTCCTCTTCGCCCTCGGCCGCGAGGGTGGCGTCTTCGACGCGAATACCCTGTTCTTCCTCGAACTCGAAGACAGTTCCGGGAGCCACTTCGACCCCGCCATCTTCAATCCGCAATCCCGTGGCCACGCGATAGGGCACCGGCATGGCCTGCCAGACGTGCTGGCCTTCGATGTCATTATTCGGCGAGCCGGCTTCAAGCACGACCGCATCGATGTCGTTGCTCTCGATCTGCAGATCGGGCGCGAGGTTGGGAATCTGCCGGGCCTGCACGACCACGGCGCGCTCGTTGTCCTCGAAGGTCGACGCCATCACCGGCACGGTGGTGTGCGGGGAGTCGGTCGCGATGATCGCGGCGTGCTGGTTCTGACGGAATGTGGAGTCAGCGATATTGAGGTTCGATTCACTGCCGACGACGATCACCGCTCCCTGATTGCGCGCCTGACGACGCGTCGTCCACGGCTCGGAGCCGGCGTGCTCGACGACGGCGTATTCGAGCCGGTTGCGCTCGGAGTCCGTGTCAAAGCGCAGACCTCTCCAAAACCCACGCGTCTCTTCTTGTCCTCGAAAGTGAATCGGTTCGTCCTGATCGCCGACAGCGGTCAGCGCCCCCGATTCTGTAACTTCGATACCGTCGTCCTCGACGAATTCGAGAGTCGCTCCGGCGGCGATTTCGAGGGTGTGCTCTTCGATATTGAACCGCGAGTCGACGAGATAAGGCACATCCAATGCCACCAATTGCACGTCATCCACCAGGCCTTGAACGCCCGGGCTGTCCAACACCACACGGTCGAGGTCGTTGTCCGAGAAGACAAGGTCGCCTTCGAGTCCGTCCGCCACGTTCGCGTCGAGCCTTATCGGTGTGGCGTTCTGCTCGAAGCGCGACGAGTCGAGATTGAGCGTCGATCCGCTGGAATGATAGGCGGTGATCGCCGATTGCTCGTTGTCGCGAAACGTCGATCCGGTCACGGTCAACTCCGTCTCCGCTCCGTGCAGGATGACCGCTCCGTGGTTTTGTTCTTTGCGGCGGGTCGTCCAGGACTCGGAACCAGCATGCTCGACAACGACATTCTCGAGGCGACTCTGCGGGGACCGAGAAAATCTCAACCCTCGCCAAAACCCGCGATCCGACTGGGCGCCCTGCATACATACGGGTTGGTCTTCGGAGCCCCGGGCGACCAGAGTGGCCCCCTCTTCGACGCCGATGCCCGCATCTTCACCAAAATAGAATTGTGTTCCGGCGGCGATCTCGAGGGTACCCTCGCTGACGTCGACGACGTCGTCGACCCGATAGCAAGGCTCGTCGAGGGTCACCCCGCCGCTGACCTCGGCATCGCTCGTCAATGCAGTGCAACTGTCGAACTCCACCTCACCGCACGCGAACTCCTCGCCCTGTTCGTTATTGGTCTGATCCGCGCCTCCACTTCCGGGACCGCAGGCGACGCCAAGAAGCAAGACCGCAAGAAATGGCACAACGAGCCGACCGATTCGTCTCTCCAGACAACTTTCCATTTCGGACCCTCCATAATCAGCAATTTGAAATTACTTTACGCGTGCACCGATCGAACCCTCGGCTCGCATACAAAGCTGTGACGCGTGGGATGTACAGATATTCATGAACACCCACGACAGGCCCCCGAGTCAACGATGCTCGGGGCCCTGTTCGCCACGCCTTAAGATCTTCTGGAATTCCGACGAGATCGCCCTCACTCTCCGTAGACCGTCACATCGTCAGCCGCTGCCTCGAGCGTCGCCCGGTCGTCCTCGATCTTTCTGGGCTCGCCGCGGTTCCACATGTCGATCTCACTGAGGTAGTAGGGGCTCGCCGGGTCGGTGGCGTAGCCGCCGGGCACCGCGTTGTAGGTCACCGGGCCGTCGGCCTTCATGTCGTGGAACATGCGCAGCGAGGAGCCGCTGGTGCAGGTGAAGTCGAAGTTATTATAACCGTGGTTGCACGGCGTGACGGCAAATTCGCCACCGGGGCGCTCGTAGAAGCGCGGGCCGTCGCGCTCGCTTGTGGGACGTTGAAAGGGCGCGGTCCCAAACGGAATGAACGCGTCGAGCTTCAAGCCGTGCATATTGCCCCAGACCCAGTCGTCGGGATTCGTGGAGTTCGGCGATGCGACCTTCGAGCCCCACACATCGGCCAGGTCTCGGCCGTCGGCGAGGCGATCGCGCGCGTCGATGACGGCGGTGACCAGGTGGGTCAGGCGCGTCTCGTCCTGCTGGGTGCTCAGGTCATCGAAGATCGTCGAGTCGCCCAGCTCGGCATCGTAGGTCTGCGCCTGTTCACCCGCGTCGAGCAGGTGGACCAACGAGCGGGTTAGAATCTGAGACGCCATCGGCACCTTAAAGCGGCCGTTGCTGTAGCGGCCCATCTCGGCGAATTCATCGCCATAGACGGAGCCCAACAGATAGAACATCGAGCCGTTGAAGAGGCTGGCCGCCGCGCTGCGCCCGACGTCCTCGCCGGTGGGCTCGCGGGTCCCCGGGGACAGATAATCCCAGTCGGCGAGCAGGTCACGCAGCTCGGCCAGCGTGGTCTCGCGACCGGCGAGTTCGTCGCGAAGCGCCTCGAGCTCCGATCCATCTTCGGCGACGACGGTGTCGTCGAGCACCAGGTCGAGCGCGTCGACCATATGCGGCACGACGCGCTCGGCGACCTTGTCGTAGCCGTCGTTTTGGATATCGGCCTGCTGTTCGATGGTCAGCTTCTCGTCAGCCTCGCGCTCGCCGGTGGCGTTGGTCAACCGCTCGGTGATGCGCTCGGCGCGAAAGCCGATGTCGTAAAAGCCGCCCAGATAATGAGCGTCATTGAACGGGTTATTGTCCAACGTCGTGCCCACCTGGTCGTTATTGGCCGTGACGACGTAGCCCTCCTCGCGGTTGTAGGCGTGCGGGATGAACTCGTCGTCCAGAAAACCGTCCCACTCGGCGCTGCCGTCGGAGGGCAGCACGAAGATCGGGGCGTTTCCGTCGGGGTTGGTGACCGGGTCGAAGGTCAGCGCGCCGGGCTGGCGCACCGGGATATTCGACTGGCCCGAATAGAAAGTATCACCGTTGGTGAAGCCGAATACGAAGTTGCTCGAGCCCACGGTATAATAGTCGAGAGCCTCCTCGACCTCGGCGGGCTCCTCGGCTCGCCACACGCGCATCAGGAATTCGAATTCGTTATTGGCCTCCATGCCGACCCATTTGATCGACAGGGCCTCATCGCCGGTGCGATCCACCGGGCGCCCCCCGGTGGTCTGGGGCACCAGCGGGCCGTGATGCGGCACGACCTCCAAGTTCAGGTCGACCTCCTCTGAGATCGTCCCGAACGTGCCGATGCCGATGGTCTCGGTGATATGCTCGACCTCGACCTCGGCGCCGTCAAATTGAACCGTGGCCGGAGAATCGGCGTCAAAGCCGCCGCTGAGGTTTTCGTGGTAGACGTCGGCGTAGTCGTAATAGCCGACCGTCGTGCCCCAGGCGACCTTGTCGGTCCGCCCCACGACGATGCCAGGCACGCCCAGAATCCCGGCGCCGACCATCTTCAACGGGTCGCGGCCGTCGACGTCGTCGGTCAGCTCGAGGTGGATCGGATAGAAGATCGTGGGCAGCGACAAGCCAAGGTGCGGGTCGTTGGCCACATGCGGCGCCCCTGAGGCGGTCATATCGCCCGAGAGCACCCAGTTATTGCTGCCGCGCGACAACATCTGGTCGCGCCCGAAGATATCCAACTCGGCCACTCCCGGAATGTCGCGCAAGCCCTCGTGCAGCGACAGCGCATTGTCCAGAATGGCGCGGTCTATCGCCGGCATCTTCGAGTCCGACTGGTTCGGAAGCTTCAGGGCGTTGGTGCCGCCGGCGGGAAACCCGTCGATATGAGTGGTGTCCGAGGCCGGCGCCGTGCGGAGCACGTCGGCCAAAAACCCGTGGCGCGCGGCGAGCTGCGCGTCATCGGCATCGGCCGGGAAGGTGTCGAGCATCTCCTGGCGCACCGTATGTGCGTCGATCCAGGTCGGCGCGGTATAGGTCAGTTGCACGGCCAGCAGCTTGCCGACGGCCAGCACATCCGCCGGCGTCCAGTCGGGCAAGGCATCCGGCGGCATCAACTCCTCATAGACGCCCGGCATGCTCACCTCGCCGCGTCGATAGCGATCCAGATAGGCGTTGATCCCGGCGCAATACGAATCGAGCACCTGGTAGACCTCGCTATCCGGGTCGTAATCATCCTCCAAAAACGCCTCGGCCGAGCGCTTCAGCCCCAGGGTGCGAAAGAGCACGTCGGTCTCGACCGTGTCATCCGACAGGCCGCCGAGCAGCTCGCTGAGCGTGCCGGTGGCGATGCGCCGGTAGAACTCCATCTGCGCAAAGCGGTCGCTCGCATAGACATAGCCGTTCATGAAAAACAGGTCTTCGAGCGCCTCGGCATAGATATGCTTCATGCCGTATTCGTCGGTGATCACGTTCACCGGACGGCGAAGATTCGAAAAGGCATCCTCCGGCCCAGTGTCCCCGGCATCGCCCGAATCTGTGGCGTCGTCCGCGTCACCCGCGTCATCTTCGGCGTCGGGAGTGGCATCACCCTCGACATCGGCCGAACCGGCGTCGTCCTCGGGACCGATCTCATCGTCGGTGCCGTCCGGATCGGAGCAAGCCCCCAATACGAGCAAACAGGCAAACAAATAGATCAGTTGCAGCAATCTCTTCTTCATGGGTGTCCTCGACTCGGTCACGACTGCCGAAAAACGCGGCTCTATTGATGTGCGAACGACCGAAGCTTAACCGAACGGTTCAAAGATTGCGAGCCGAACGAGCTCACCGGAGCGACGCTGACCGTGCCGTCGACGCCAGGGACGGCGTCGCTCCTGTTGATGAGCGCACCGCATTGCAAATCAGCGTGGCAATTGACGCGCGTGGGCCGATGGCGGAACATGGTCGCAGGTATTGAGTGCCCGCCAGCGGTCCCGTCACAGTCATGAGCAAGCTTCGCATATTGGTCGTCGACGACGAGGAGAGCATCCGTCATATGCTGACGGTTCTGCTCGAAAAGGAGGGCTACGCCGTGCGCAGCGTGGCCGACGGCGAAGAAGGTCTCAAAGAGCTGATCGCCCACGACTTCGACCTCGCCCTTTGCGACGTGCGTATGCCCAAGATGAGCGGCCTGGAGCTGCTCGACGAGCTGCGCGAGCGAAATATCGGGACGACCGTCATCGCTATGAGCGCCTTTGGCGACCGCGAGCTGGCCATCGACGCGCTCAAACGCGGCGCCTACGACTATATCGACAAGCCCTTCAAGAAGGACGAGATCCTGCTGACGCTGCTCAAGGCCGTCGAGAGGCTCCAGCTCAAGCGCGAAAACGAGGCCCTGCGCGGCTTCAACTCCGACGGCGAGTTCCAGAATATCATCGGCGAGAGCGAGCCGATGAAGAAGGTCTACCAGACCATCTCGAAGGTGGCCGGCTACAAGTCGACGGTGCTCTTGACCGGCGAGTCGGGCACCGGCAAGGAGTTGGTGGCGCGGGCCATTCACAACCTCTCGCCACGCGGCGACCAGCCCTGGGTGCCGATCAACTGCGGCGCCATCCCCGAAAACCTGCTCGAAAGCGAGCTCTTCGGCCACGTCAAAGGCTCTTTTACCGACGCCACCCAGGACAAAAAGGGGCTCTTCGATGAGGCCCATCACGGCACGCTCTTTCTCGACGAGATCGCCGAGCTTCCGATGAGCCTGCAGGTCAAGTTGTTGAGGGTGCTCCAGGAAAATGAGATCCGCCGCGTCGGCGGAAATCAGAGCATTCCGGTCGACGTGCGCATCGTCGCCGCCAGCCAGCACGACCTGGGTGATCGCGTCGAGGAAGGCTTGTTCCGAGAAGATCTGTACTATCGGCTCAACGTGATCAATATCGGGCTACCCCCGCTTCGGGAGCGCCGCGAGGATATCCAGCTTCTGGTCGATTTCTTCATCAACAAGCAAAACCAGCGGCTGGGCACCTCCATCGACAGCGTCGATCCCGAGGCCATGAAGCTGATGCTCGATTATCATTGGCCCGGAAACGTGCGCGAGCTGCAAAATTGCATCGAGCGCGGCGTGGTGTTGGCCGACGGCCCGCGCATCGACGAGTCAGTGTTGCCCGACCGCATCCTCGACAGCAACGACGAGCTGAAGCAATTATTCAACAGCGACGAGCTGTCCATCAAAAAGATGAGCACCTCGCTCGAGCGCATTTTGATCCGTCGCGCGCTCGAGAAGACCGGCGGAAACCGCACTAAAGCCGCCAAGTTACTCGAGCTCAGCCACCGCGCCTTGCTGTACAAGATCAAGGACTACCG
>JBKGZI010000036.1:0-23415 GCA_046545675.1 Persicimonas sp. | reverse complement strand
CCCACACGCCCCAAACACCCCAACCCAAATCGTAGTTTGGCCGCCTAAATAGAGGATGTGCCGATCACTGCAGGGTCTTCATCTCGTAACACCCCAACGGCCAGAAGCATCCCCTATTTGCGCGGTCAAACTACAATTTGGGTTTGGTTCTCTGGGGCGTTCGGGTTGGCTGGGGGTCTTCATCTCGTAACACCCCAACGGCCAGAAGCATCCCTCCATCGGCCCATCCGTTGAATCCGCTGAATCCGCTGAACGCGGGCAGATCGCCGCCCACACGCACCGTCTTGCTGGACCTCGACCTCCTGCCGCCTATGTTGCCAACGTGTTGCAGAAGATCCCTGCAGTTCGACAGCCAGGAGGCCGGTCATGTGGAGTACTACGCAGATTGAGCAAGACTCGAACCCCCAACATCTGTCCTATTACGACGACACGCTCTATTGGCTCGTCGATGACGAGGCTGCCGAGCCCACCGAGGATGAGCTGGGCCGTGAGGTGCCGAGACGCAAGTTGATGGCGTGCAGCATTGGCGGCGACAAACTCGAGGGCGATCGAGTTCGGTCAATCGCCGGCGCCCTGCCGCCGTCACAGGCGCTGGCGGTCGGGCCGGCCGGCGCGTTCGTGTGGGGGCCGGGTCGAGAATGCGTGTTGCGCGTCTCGCACGGCGGCGAGGTCGGGGAGTTCACCCGCACGCCCGAACAGCCCGACGGCCGGCTCGTCCACGCAGGGATGCGGCTGTTCTTCGTCGGCAAGCTCAACCCGGCGACCACGGGTGTGGCCGTCTACGACCCCGACGGCGACGATTTCCGCAGGGTGCTCGAGACCGGCGACGCGCTGATGAGTTCGCTCGATCGCGTCCATGTGGCATCAGACAGCGTGTGGCTTCTGGTTCACGACCCACGCGGGTGGGTGCTCGAGGAGGTCAACCTCGCCGGCGAGATCGAACAGGAGCACCTCGTCAGCGAAGAAGCCCACCTCTTTCGACGCATGTGCCGCGATTCAGCCGGGTTTCTGCTCGCCGACGACCACGGGCTCTATCTCTTCGACGGGGACGACGGGCTCCAGCGCCTCGTCGAGTGCGAACTTCCGCCCGAGGAGGTCGCCTGTGTTGCTGATCAGGCGGTCTGGCTGAGCGGAGCCGTCGAGGACACAGAGGGCAACCTCGCCGAGCCGTGGCGCATCCACGCCGCCGCCATGGACGAAAACACCTCCTCGCGTATCATCTTCGACGCCCCCACTCGTCTGGTGGGCCTTATCGGCGGCACCTGGGGCTGCGCCTGCATGATTCGAGACACGCCCATCGGGGTGGCAGCCACACCCGGCGGACACGTCTCCCAGGGCATCGCAGTCCTCCGCCGTGAGCGATGACGATTCGGCCCGCCATCCCAGCTCTTACGAACGCTCGAAAGTGTCCGAGACTATTTCAAGGGAATGAACAAGGGGTGGACGCGACTTCTAGCGGGTAGGTAGGGGAAGCACGGCACAAAGTCGCGCTTCCAACGTTGTCCTACGTCCGAGCATCCACGATGTACCAAATCCAAACCGTTCGACTCGCCGCCGTCGCCGTCGTCGCAGCGCTCGCCATGAGCGCGTGTGTCGACGGCGCGGGTGCCGATCCAGCCAACACGCCTGACACCCCTGACGCCGCTGAGGTCGGCCCCGAAGGCGACGCCGACGCGCCGGACGCCGGGTTCACCTGCAAGGGAGACGCCCCTGACAGCACACCGGTCGTGGTCACCACCGAGATCAACGGCTGGTGGGTGAGCGTCGACAGCGGAGGCGGCGCCTGGTCGATTCGGCGCTCCGAGGACGAGGAGCCGGTGCTCAGTGGCCCCGGGACCTGCGACGACGGCACCTCCGAGGCCGACACATCTCCGATTCGGTTGGGCAGCGGCGAAGCAGCAGTGAAGAACTCGTTTGGCAACTTCGACATCGACCTCTTCTCCGAGCGCGCCAGCCTGGAGTGGCTATCTGCCGCCGACGCCTCTCCCGAGGTCGACCAGTCCGACGGCCAACTCGTCGTGCGCTGGCCGCTCGAAGGCGACCGCGGCCCGGACTCGGCCGCTGAACTTCGCTTCGCACCCGACGGCGAGGAAAATCTCTCGGTGTCGCTATCCTCCACAGACGACGCGCTGACCAGCGGCGAGCTCTCCATGGACTGCCAGCCTGACGAGGCGTTCTTCGGGCTCGGCTCACAGGCGACCGGCATGGATCTTCGCGGTCGGACCTACCCGCTGTGGACCCAGGAGCAGGGAAACGGAAAGCCCGAGGACGGCGGTATCTTCCCGCTCAACAACACTTCGGAGGCAGCCTACGCGCCGATGGGCATCTGGCACTCGTCGGCGGGCTATTCGGCGGTCATCGGCCACGACAGCTACTCGGAGATCGACCTGTGCGAGACGCGCGAGGGCCGCGCTCAACTGCGCAGCCACCGTGCGCTGCCCGAATTCGTGCTCGTGGACGGCGACGGCCCCAAAGACAGGCTCGAGCAGATCACCGAATATACCGGAAGGCTCGATCCGCGCCCGCCCGCCTGGGTCTTCGGCACCTGGGTCGACGCCGTCGACGGGCCGTGGCGCCTCGACGAGGTAGCCCAGCGTGTTCGCGCCGCGGACATCCCCGTCTCGGCCATCTGGACCGAGGATTGGATCGGCGGCGAGTCGACCACCACCGGGTTTAGACTCTCGTACAAATGGGAGTGGGACGAGCCGACTTATCCCGAGCTCCCCGACCAGATCGACGGACTTCAAGCCGACGGCTTTGCATTCTTGGGCTACTTCAACCCGTTTATCCCCCGAACGGTGCCCGGCTGGCAGGAGGCGACCGAGGCCGGCTATCTCATCAAGAACGCCGACGGTGAGGACTATACCTTCCAGGACCCGGCGTTTCGCACCGCGAGCCTCGTCGATTTGACCAACCCCGACACGCTGTCCTGGTTGCGCGAGTATCAACTCACAGCCGCCGAGGAGCTCGGCCTCGACGGATGGATGGCGGACTTCGCCGAGTGGCTACCTCACGACGCTCAGCTCCACTCGGGCGAGGTCGGCTGGGAGGTCCACAATCGCTATCCGCTCTTATGGCAAGAGGCCAACCGCGCAGCGCTCGTCGAAGCGCACGAGGATCAGTCCCCGGACAACGACTGGACCTTCTTTGCGCGCAGCGGCTGGGCGTCGACCAACGGCGGCTCGGCCGGCTTGGCCGCCACGATGTGGGGCGGCGATCAGAACACCGACTGGAAATACGACGACGGCTTCCCGACCGTGGTGCCCATCGGAGCGCACCTGGGGATGTCGGGGGTGGCCGTCTTCGGCTCGGACATCGCCGGATATAATTCACTGGGCACATCCAATACCGACAAGGAGCTCTTCTTCCGCTGGAGCGCGGCCGCCGCCTTCCACCCGCTGATGCGCACCCATCACGGCGGCGACAGATGTGACAACTGGCACTTCGGCCGCGACGCCGAGACGCTGGCGCATTTCCGGCGATGGGCGTCGGTCCACACGCTGCTCTTCCCGTATTTTGATCGCCTCGTCGACGATGCCACGGAGCGCGGCCTGCCGATTACGCGCCATCCCTATCTGGTCGAGCCCGACAGCCCGGCCCTATGGGACGGCGACAATTACCAATTCTTCGTAGGAGATCATCTATTGGTGGCGCCGGTGCTCGAGGAGGATGCCTCCTCGCGCCCGGTCACGCTTCCGGACCGGGGGTGGTGGCCGCTATTTGGCGACGAGCCCCTCGGCCAAACTGGATCGGGTGACGACGGCGCGGTCACGATCGACCCAGAAGCGTCGGTCACCGAGGTGCCCGCCTTTGTGCGACCCGGGACCGCCCTGCCCTTATTGTCCGAGGTGGTCGACTCGCTCTACGGCAGCAGCAACGCGACCACCACCGACCTCGACGATGTCGCCGACAGCCTGCGCGTCGCGCTGTACCCGGACGCCGACGGCCACGTCGAACTCGCCGAGCGCGACGGACTGAGCGTATTCGGCACCGCTTGGATGGACGGGGGCATCGACTGGTCGCAGGCCACCGTCGACGACGTGGTGCTGCCGGCGTGTGGTGATGTGGACGCCCAGACCTCCTGCGTCGACGCCGATGCGGGCACCGCGCGGCTTGTCGATGTCGAGGAGACCACGCTGAGGGTCGGTCCGGCTCGCCTCGAGGTAGCGGCCGATACGCCGACTGATTTCGAGGTGGGTGTTGGCGGAGACGCCTTCGGAGAGCTCGCCGAGCCAACGGAATATACCGGGCTCAACGCCGACGCACCCTCGTGGTGCGAGGGTGCGCCGGATGCCGAGCAATAACCCCGAGTGCGCCTTCCATTTGCCATCATCGGTCCGACCAGCGTAAGATGGGCTCGTAACGAATCCACATCGACAGCAAAGCTGCACGGAGAACGAGATGGCCGAAGAAATTTTGTGTCCCGTCTGCGAGACCCCCAACGAAGCCTGGAACGAGCTGTGTGAAGCCTGTGGCGCCGAACTCCACGCTCATACCGAGGCCGAAGCGGAGGTCCTGGAGGCGGACTCGGAGCCGACCGACTTCGAGGACTTCGAAGACGGTGGCGAGTTTGGCGACGAGCCCTCCGATTTTGGGGTCGAGCCCGCCAATGACGACTTCGAGTTCGCAGATGACACTGGTGTCGACCATGACGCGCCCGAGGCCGACCAACCCGCCGACGAGTGGGAGCCGGCGGAAGACGAGGCGCCGGTCGAGATCTATGAGGATTCGGTCGTCGAAGACGATGAAGAGGTCGCCTATGAACTCGAGGCCATCGTAGATGACGAGGACGAGGCCGACGAGTTCTTCCCAGACGAAGACTCCGGCGATGACGACTTTGGCGGCGAGGAAGGCTTCGACGAAGAGCAATCATTCGGCGAAGACTCCGAGGTCGACTTCGACGACGAGTTCGCCGCTGACGGCGGTGCACCCATGGATCCGGCGGTCGCCGCGCAAATGCAGCCCGAAGACGAAGTCAGCTTCGACGACGAGTTCGCCGCTGACAGCGAGCCGGGCTTCGACGACCAGATTAGCGAGGTTCTGGCGGCCGAAAGCGAGCCCGAAGAAGAGGAGCCGCCCGCCCCGCCCGAACTCGAAGCCATCCTGAATCCCGAGCGCGTCGAGCGTGATCCGATTGCGCCGTTGCCCGAGCCCGGCCCGTTCGCTGAGCCGGCCGTCCTCGCGGTGTTCAAACTCGGCGAGCAGCTCGGCGAGATCGCCATCGACGCCGATTGCACCGTTCTCGGCCTCGACGAGGGTGCCCCGGACCTTGCCTCCGACGACGAGGCCCCTGAAGAGCTCGACCTCGCCGATATGGAGGCCATCGAGCCGGTCGAAGACGAGGCCGACGAGGTCGCCTACGAACTCGAACTCGTCGAAGAAGAGGACGACTCGAGCGACGAAGTTGCCTTCAGTGACGACTTCGGCCACGACCAAGAGTTCCAGGCCGAAGACGCAGCAGACGAGTTCGACTTTGACGGTCAGGATGCGGCTAGTGACGCTTTCGACGAGGACACGCCGGTCGCCGAGATGTCCGAGGCCTCCGACGTCTCGGAAGTCTCTGTAGCCTCTGAAGCCTATGAGGAACCCGCAGACGTCGAGGAAGGCCCGGTGGTCGACCTCGCCCAATTCGGCGACGCGTCTGCCTTCGCGAGCCGCCACGGCTACGTCTTCCGCCAGAATAAGAACTATACGCTTTACGTAACCTCGGACGCCGGCACCCAGCTCAACGACGAGGTCCTCACCCTCGGCGAGCATCGCAAGCTCGCCGACGGCGACGTCATCGTCCTGGGCGGCGAGGTCGCCCTGCGCTTCGACGAGCCGGCCGCATAAACGGCGAGCTCACCTCAGAGTACACAGAGGGCGCAGAGGATTTTGAAAACTTCCTCTGCGCCCTCTGTGCGCTCTGCGGTGAGCGTTTTTTCGTTGCTTAGTCGCCCTGCTCTTGGCGGGCTTCGAGTTCGGCGGCGCCTTCATCGATGACTTCTTGGACGGCCGGTTGGGCGCCCTGGAAATCGACGATCGCCTCGCGGGCCCAGCCGAGCGTGCGCTCGGGCAACACACCCAGGTATAGGGTCAGCGCGGCGCAGATGGCGATCGCGTAGGTCGCGCCCTTGCTGGCTGCAGGACGGATCTCGCGGGTTTGCGGCTTCATATACATGTGTACGAGCACGCGCAGGTAGTAGAAGACGCCCGCGACGCTCGTGAGTACCGCCAAGATCGTCAAGCCGATGAACGCGAACTCGCCGGTCTGCGCGCCGACGTCTACGGACGCGCGGAAGACATACAGCTTGCCCACAAACCCACCGGTGGGCGGGATGCCCGCGCTCGAGAACATGAAGACGCCCATGAACAAGCCCATCATCGGGTATCGAAAGCCCAGCCCGTTGAGCTGCTCGTAGGACTCGACCTCCTCGCCGCGCCGGCCGAACCAGGCCAGCACGCCGAACGCACCGAGTGTGCCGAACGTGTAGGTGATCAGGTAAAAGATGACCGCGTCGTTGAGCAGGAAGAACTCCGCGCCGGCCCCGGCGGCCACAAAGCCGACCAGAATATATCCCGCATGCGCGATACTCGAGTAGGCGAGCATGCGCTTGACGTTGGTCTGCGTGATGGCGACGAAGTTTCCGAGGATCATCGACGCGGCGGCGATGAATAAGAAGACATCGACCCAGCCATAGCCGAAGAAGCCGCCTCGCAGGGCCGCGGCGTCGAAGCCGATGATAAAGACGCGCACCAGTGCGGCGAAGGCGCCGGCCTTGACGGCGGTGGCCATAAAGCCGACCGCCGGGGTCGGGCTGCCGCTGTAGACATCCGGCGTCCAGACGTGAAACGGAACCGAGGCGACCTTGAAGGCAAAGCCCGACAGAATTAACAGCACGGCGAGCACGATCATGGCCGTCGAGCCCGCGGCCAACTCGGGGTTAGCCATGATTTCAGTCAGGTGGACGCCAATATACTCGAGGTTGGTCGTGCCCGTCACACCGTAGATGAGCGCGATGCCGTATAGCATCAACGCCGCCGAGAAGGCACCCAGAATGAAATACTTCATCGAGGCTTCGGCGCTGCGCGAGTCTTTGCGCAAAAAGCCGGCGAGGACGTAGACCGGGATGGACATCACCTCGAAGCCGACGAAGAAGGTCAGCAGGTCGGCTGCGCCCGCGATGATGATCATGCCCGATACGCTGAATAGAATCAGCATATAGTACTCGCCGCGGTCCATCAGATGGCTGCGCAGGTACTCCGGGCTCATCAGCATCGACAGGATGCCCGCCGAGCATCCCAGCACGGCGAAGATCAGCGTAAATTTGTCCAGGTACAACATGCCGTGGAAGGCGGCCACGTCGAGGGTGTTATCCCACAACATCCAGCAGCTCAAGATGGCCACGCCAAGCCCCACCGCGCTGAAATAGGCGAGGTAGCTCCTGTCGGTGTCGACCTTGTGGAAGACATCGATCAGGATGACCATCAGGGCCGTAATCACGGCGATGGCGGCCGGGACCAGCGCGTCGTACTCCGCCAATTGAGGCGGCGTAAGAAGCGCCAGCGTGGTGAACTTCGAGCTCAAAAGTGTATTCAGCATGACTGACTCGTTGGTGACACGTGCAAACGTCGGACGTGTTCAGGTGATGCGCGGCGCCCTAGGCGCGGCGCATCGATCACTCGGCATCGTCGGAATTATTGTCGAGCAGCTTACCCTCGGGCTGCCACCCCTCCTTCTTGGTCTCCTCGACGACCACCGAGCCGGTCGCGGAGACGTTGTTATCCATATACTGGAGGAATTGGTGCAGCGAATTGTCCATCCGACTCAAGAAGAACTTCGGGAACACACCCATGATGATGGCCATCGCGACGATGGGCACAAAGTAGGTGAGCTCGCGAGCATTGAGGTCGGCGAGGTTCTTGTTCTCATCCTTGTCCAGCGGGCCGAACATCACGCGGCGGAACATCCAAAGTAGATAGCCGGCGGCGAAGATGACGCCCGAGGCGGCGATAACCGCGAAGATCAGCGCGGTGATCTCGGGGCCGGCCTGCTGGGCGTCGGGCAGCGGGAAGTATGGCGCCGCGCCGAATTCGAAGGCCTGGCGAGCGCCCGCCTCGGCCACCGGCTGCATAAAGACAAGCGCTTCATCGCCGAACCACAGGAAGTGGCTCTTGGCGGTGCCGATCAGCGCCAGAAATTCACCGACGAAGCCGTTGAGCCCCGGAAGGCCCGCCGAGGCGAAGACGAGCACGCCGAAGACGGCCGCGAACATCGGCATCGACTTGGCCAGCCCGCCGAAGTCGGCGATCTTCTTGGTGTGTCGGCGCTCCTTGAGGATGCCGACGCACAGGAAGAGCCCGCCGGTGGCGATACCGTGGGCGATCATGATGTAAATGCCGCCTGCCAGCCCCTGCGGGGTCATGGCGATGAGTCCGAGCACACAAAAGCCCAGGTGGCTCACCGAACTGTAGGCGACCAGTTTCTTGACGTCGTCTTGGACCATCGCGACCAGCGCGCCGTACACGATGCCGATGACCGCCAGCGTCGCGATATACGGCGCGTAGGCCTTGAGCGCGTCGGGGAACAGCGGGAAGGCGTAGCGAATCATCCCGTAGGTGCCCATCTTCAGCAGCACACCAGCCAGAATGACCGAGCCGGCCGTGGGTGCCTGGACGTGAGCCAGCGGCAACCACGTGTGGAACGGAAATAGCGGCACCTTGATGGCAAACGCCAGGAAGAAGGCGCCGAAGAGCAGCAACTGCTCGCCGTAGCTGAGCTGGACGGCCAAGATATCGGTCAGCAGGAAGCTATACTCGGCGCCGTTGGCGCCGGTCTGGAAGTACACATACAGGATCGACACCAACATCAAGAGGCTGCCGACCATCGTGTATAAGAAGAACTTAACGGATGCGAGAATGCGCTCCTCGCCGCCCCAGACCCCGATGATGAGGTACATGGGGATGAGCATCATCTCCCAGAAGATGTAGAATAAGAACACGTCCAGCGCGACCAGCGCGCCGATCATTCCCGTCTGCAGGAAGAGCAGCGAGATCATATATTCTTTGACGTTGGTCTCGACGGCCGAATACGTCGAAAAGATGACGATCGGCATCAAGAAGGTGGTCAACATGACCAGCCACAGACTGATCCCGTCGATGCCCATATAATACGAGATCCCGATGCTCGAGATCCAATCGATGGGCCCTTCGGTGATCTGGAAGGTGAACGCGCCAGCCTGTGCCGGGGCGTTCGGGTCGAAGTTGACCAGAATCCCCAGACTGATGAAGAACACGCCCAGGGTAAAGAGCAGCGCGGTATTTCGCAGCGCGCCGACCTGCTCGCTGGGAATGAGCATCAGCGCGAGCACACCGACCAACGGCGCAAAGGTCACCACCGTCAGCCAGGGAAAACCCGACTCAGTCAGGGGCTGTGCCACCGTCAGCCAGGAGGCCATGGCACCCAGCATTTGTGTCGCTTCAAGCATCTCTGAACATCCTCGGTAAATGAGCTACCGTCTAAAACTTCTGGTGTCGGCGACGGCCCAGCTGCCCCGGTCGCGGAGCAACTCGGCGAGAGGGTCAAGCGCAGCCGGTAAACATCAATGCGAATAGCGCCAGCACCACGGCCAGCGTGATATAGACGGCATAGCGTTGGACGTTGCCACTCTGCAGGCTGCGCAGAATGCGTCCGAGTTGCTCGGCCAGCCAGCCGACGGCGTTGACCAGCCCGTCGACGATATACTGGTCGAACCAGGTCATTCCCTTGCCGGTGTTGATCGCCCCGCGGGTGAACGCGAAGTCGTAGGCCTCGTCGACCCAATATTTGTTTTCGAGCACTCGATACAGCCCGCGGACCCGATCGACGATCTGGCCGGGAAGTCCCGGCCGCTTCAGGTACATAAACCAGGCGAGCCCGATGCCGCTCGCGCCCACCGCCACGCTGACCAGCGTCACGATGAGTTCAGCGGTGTATGGATGGGCGCCGAAGCGGCCGACGTAGCGGAAGCTGTCCGCGACCAGCCAGACCTCGTCGAGCCACAGCTCGAGGGCGAGCATGATGTCATGCAGCGTGCCTTCGGCGGGCACCATGAAGTGCGGCCAACCGGTCAGTCCGCCGACAATCGACAGCCCACCGAGCACGATGAGCGGGATGGCCATCGCCGGAGGCGACTCGTGGATATGCGATTTGACCTCGTCGCTGGCGCGTGATTCGCCCTCGAAGGTCAGGAAGTACAAGCGGAACATATAGAAGGCAGTCAGGCCGGCGGTGATCAGACCCATGATGTAGATGAACCAGTGGAAGCCCACAGCCCAGCCGGCGATGTCGACCGCGCCCTCGCTGGTGATCGGGCTCGCCGCGACGCTGGTCAACAGGTCCATGGTGATGCCGTCGGCGACGACTTCAGGCACCGCCAGAATATGCGCGTTCGTCAGCGCAGACCACAGCACGAGGTCCTTAGAGAAGAAGCCGCTGAAGATCGGAATTCCGGAGATGGCAAGACAGGCAAATAGGAACGTCCACCTGGTAATCGGCATCCAATTTTTGAGACCACCCATCTTGCGGATGTCTTGCTCGTGGTGCATCGCGTGGATGACGCTGCCGGCTCCGAGGAACAACAGCGCCTTGAAGAAGGCGTGCGTCATCAGGTGGAAGACGCCGGCGCCATAAGCGCCCACGCCCACGGCCATGAACATATAGCCGAGCTGGCTGATGGTAGAGTATGCCAGGACCTTCTTGATGTCGTTTTGGACGATGGCGATTGTGGCCGCGAAGAATGCGGTCAGACAACCGACGGTCGCCACGATGACACCGATGATCGGGTCCATCGAGAAGATGTAGTTGAGCCTGGAGATCAGGAACACGCCGGCGGTGACCATCGTGGCGGCGTGAATCAGCGCCGAGACCGGGGTCGGGCCGGCCATCGCGTCGGGTAGCCAGGTAAAGAGTGGAATCTGAGCGCTCTTACCGGTGCAGCCGATGAAGATGAGCAATGCCACCGGCAGCGCAATCGGCAGCAGCGTCATCGCGGTCGCCGAGGTGGTGGCGAGCTGCTCGAGTTCGACATAGTCGAACGTGCCCGTCTCATAGAAGAGGATGAAGAGGCCGGCCAACAGCGCGAAGTCGCCTACCCTGTTGACGATAAACGCCTTTTGACCCGCCTGGGCCTTGGCCTCGTCGGTATACCAGAAGCCGATGAGCAGGTAACTGCACACACCGACGCCTTCCCAACCGATGAAGGTGACGATCATATTCTTGCCGAGCACCAGCAACAGCATCGCGAACACGAACAGGTTCAGGTACGCGAAGTACCGCCACTTGGCCGGGTCCTCGGCCATATAACCCACCGAGTACAGGTGGATCAGAAAGCCGACCCCGGTGATCACCAGGATCATGACCGCGCTGAGCGGGTCGAGCAGAAAGGAGATGTCCACGCTCATCGCCCCCGAGTAGATCCACTCGTAGGCGACGTAGGTCGCCCGGCCGAAGGTGGTGACCTCCTCGCCGTCGACGGTGACGGTCTGAGCGTTCTTGAACAGTGCCCACGTGGCTACCATCGAGAAGAAAAACGACATCAGGATGGCAGCATTTGCCACCCAGTCGACGATCTTCCCGGGCAACTTCGGGCCCAATAGCCCATTGATGATCGCCCCTATCAAAGGGAAGAGGACGATCAGCCCGAGAACACCAAAATCTGTAAGATGCGGTTCCATGTCAGCGAATCTCGCTCCAGCAATATGTCAATCTGCAGCGGGCGGCAAAAGGCCGGTCAGTACTGCAATTCGTGCGCTTCGTCGACGTTGATGCTTCGTTTGTGCCGGAAGATGTGGATGATGATCGCCAATCCCACAGCGGCTTCGGCTGCAGCCACCGCCATTACAAAAAACGCAAAGACCTGTCCGTCGAGATCCACGCGGTACTTACTGAACGCGATAAACGTCAGGTTGACCGAGTTGAGCATCAGCTCGATGCACATAAACAACGTGATCGCATTTCGACGCACCATCACTCCCACCAGGCCGATGCTAAACGTGGCCGCGGCGAGAATCAGGTAATGAGCCAGTGTCGGTTCCCAGGTCATCGTTGTACTCCAGATGCCGAAGTCGGCGAATCCATTACAGTCGTTTCTTAGCGATGATGACGGCGCCGATAATCGCGGCGAGCAGCAGCACTGCGGTCAACTCGAAGGGGACCACAAAGCGATTGACCAGCAGCAGGCTGACCGGCTCGGCGGTGCCGAAGCGGCTGCCCGTGTCGCGATCGGCCGAGGTGCGCGCCTCGCCCGACACGTCGGCGTCTTCGGGATGGGCGGCCATGCGAGCTTGCTCGCTGAGAACCGGCGGCACCACGAAGGGCTGTGTGTCGTCGAAGCGGGTGTACTTGTCGGTGGCGTAGGTCGAGTCTCCTCGCTCCCAGCCGGCGATCTGGTCGCTGTAGCGCGCCTGCAGGGCGTCTTCGGTCAGAAACGAGCTCAGCCCGGGCACGGCGCTGGGCACATCGACCTCCACCGGCTGGGCCGGTGCGTCTTCGTCGGCAGCCTCGGCCTGGGCTTCGATGCGCTCATTGGCGGCCTGAGTGGCCTGCTCGACCTCATCGAGATCGACCACCGCCAGAATCGCCGTTGCGGCAAAGCCAAAGACCCCCAACGCGCTCAACACCGCCAGGACCTGGTGGAGGCTAAAGCGGCGCGGGCCCAGATCCTCGTCGCTCAAATTGAGCAACATGATGATGAAGAGGAACAGCACCATGATGGCGCCGCCGTATACCAGCACTTGGATCACGGCCATAAAGTGGGCCGAGAGGAGCACGTAGAGGCCGGCAAAACAGAAAAAGTCGGCCACCAGCGCGAGTGCACTGTATAGGGGGTTGCGGAAGAGAAGCACGGCGAGACTCGAGCCGAGTACGCCGATCGCTAGTATCCAAAAAAATAGGGGTTCCCAGAAACCCATGAACAACTCTCCTTCCGAGAAAGGTCGACCTGTTGTTCAGGTCGATGCCGGGCTGCAATTCGCTCTGCCGAGGCCGAGCCTCGAGAGCACGCCCTGGTGCCGGCCAAAATCATTAAACGCCGGCTTCAGACGCCGCCCGGCGCACCTTATGAAGCTGCGTCAGGCAGGGGTCTGATAGCGCATTTAATACACGAGGTCAAAGGCATCATCCGGCCTCAATTGACCGGATGTTGCCCGGGGTCAGGCGACTTGCTTTTCGCCCCTCTGAAACTTGCCCCAAGAGGGGTACGGACAGCATCCTTTGTCGATATGCTCTTGGAACTCTTCGGGGAAGACTTGGATATAGCTGCGCACTGGGATCGCCAACGCGTCGCCCAACGCACAGATGGTGTTGCCCTGGACGTTGTCGACCATGTCGAGCAGGAGCTTGACGTCTTCCTCGCGGCCTCGGCCGGCCTCGACGGCGTCGAGGACCTTGCTCGCCCATCCACTCCCCTCGCGGCAGGGGGTGCACTGACCGCAGGACTCGTGGTGGTAGAAGTGCGCCAGACGCGCAGCCACACGCACCATGCAGGTATTCTGGTCCATGAACGTGATGCAGCCGGTGCCCATCGTCGAGCCGTACTCGCGCATGCCCTCGAACGACATCGGAGCGTCGAGCGCCTCGGGGGTGAGCACGGCGCACGATGAGCCGCCGGGGATGAACGCCTTGAGCTCGCTGCCGTCGAGCATGCCGCCGCCGTAGTCCTCGAGCAGCTCGCGCACGGTGATGCCGGTGGGCGCCTCATAGACCCCCGGCTTTTTGATGTGGCCGGAGAGTCCGTAGAGCTTCGGGCCGCCGTTTTTCTCCACGCCCATCGAAGCAAACCACTCCCCTCCCCGCTCGATGATAAACGGGATCGACGAGATCGACTCCACATTGTTGACCAGGGTCGGCGCGCCGAACACGCCGACGATCGCCGGGAACGGCGGCTTGAGCCGGGGCTGGCCGGGTTTTCCTTCGAGGCCCTCGATCATGCCGGTCTCTTCGCCGCAGATATATGCGCCGGCCGAAGAGTGCACGTATAGGTCGAAATCAAAACCCTGGCCTTGAATATTCTCGCCCAAATAGCCCTTCTCGTAGCACTCGTCGATGGCCTTCTGGAGGATCTTCAAGGCGTTTTGGAGCTCACCGCGGACGTAGATATACCCGTAGCGAATACCCAGCGCATACGCGGTGATGATGCAGCCCTCGATGAGCCGATGCGGGTCGAGCTCCATGCAATAGCGGTCCTTGAAGGTGCCCGGCTCGCCCTCGTCGGCGTTGACCGTCAAGTACATGGGCACATCGGACTCTTTGGGCATGAAGCCCCACTTGACGCCGGTCGGGAATCCCGCGCCGCCGCGGCCGCGCAGATTCGACTTTTTGACCTCGTCGATGATCGTGGCGCCGTCCATCTCGAAGGCCTTACGCATGGCCTGATAGCCACCGTTGGCCTCGTAGACGCGCATCGTGTGGGCGTTGGGGACGTCGAAGTTTCGGCTCAAAAAGAGTTCTTCCATGGCGATTTCAGTGCATCTGGCTGGGGGAGGGAAGCTCATCGAGCTTGGCGTCGAGCTGCTCTAGCAACTCGTCGATGCTCTCCGGGGTCAGGTTCTCGTGGTACTCGATCTCCCCGTCCGAATAGGTGATCTGGAACATGGGAGCTGTGCCACAGGAGGCCAAGCACTCGGCCTCGGCGAGGGTATAATTGCCGTCGGGGGTCGTCTCGCCGACGCGCACGCCCAGACGGTCCTCGAGGTGCTCGAGGACTGCATAGCCGCCGCACATCGCGCAGGTCAACGTGGTGCACACTTGGATGTGGACCTTTCCGATGGGCTGCTTGTTGATCATCGTATAGAAGGTCGCCGTGCTCAACACCTGGGCCGGGTTGAGCTCGAGGCGATCGGCCAAGAAGTCCATGACCTCGACCGACACCCAGCCAAACTCCGACTGTGCGAGGAGCAGGGCCGGCAAGAGCGCCGCTTGCTTGCTTGGATAGCGCGAGACGATCTCTTGGAACTTCTGTTCGTTCTCTTCGGAGAATTGTAGCGACATAGGGGTTGTCCGTTGTATTCGACTGCCAAAGGACGCTCGGGCCGAGCGGTCAACCGCCCTCCAAGAACCCAAATTTCCAACATTCCAACGGGCGAACGCGCACGCGTTTCGCTCGGGAGGCAAATGCGGCAGTGAAGCTAGTTGTAAGCTGGGCGCACTGTCAAGAACGGAAGGAGGCTACTGGGCGTGCAGCTATTCACGCTCGTCAGCACGGTCGCGCGACGGCTCGCGCTCGGGGAGCATGGAGGGGTCGAGTTGAGCGACCAAAAGCCGGCTGCGGCGAGATCGCATGGAGCGGTCGAGGACAATCCAGCACTTCTCCAAGCAGACCTCCGCGCTGACCCGCACCGGCGGCACTACGACCGTGCCGCCGGTGGCCGTCGCATAGGTGCCACGACCGTCGGGGGCGCGGAAGGTTTGCTTCTGGAAGACGCGCAACGCGCTGTCGAGGCGATCGCGTGCGTCGTACCAGTCCTTGGAGTCGACGCGCTGGAGCACGAAGAACTCGTCGGCCGGGGTGCGGTAGATCAGCTCACGTGACCCCACGGCCAGGTACAGCGAGTCGGCCAGCGAACGCAGCACCGAGTCGCCGACCGAGCGCCCGTAACGCTCGTTGATTTCATCCAATTCATCGACGTCCAATCCGGTGAGCATCACCGAGTCGCCGTGGTGGTGAGCCTCGTCGAGGCAGCTTTGCAGGTGCTCGGCGAGCACCAGCGCGGAGCGCACGCCGGTCAGTGAATCCTTCTCCAGACGCATCTTTCCGTAATTGACGTGCGCGATCTGGCGGCGCACCGTGCGCCGAATATCGGCCCAGCTAAGCGGTGCGCAGAGCATCTCGTCGAAGAACTCCCCTCGTCCTCCCAACTCGCCTCCGGCCAGGGTATCGCCGGAGTCGGCAACACGGACAAAACGCGTGGGAGAGAAGGGATCACTGTGCCTGAGTTGCTCGAGCAACGCCCGCGAGTCCTCGGCCGTCTCGGTGCGGTCGACGAGCACCAGATGCGGCGACCACGTCTCGAAGGCATCCTCAGCGGTGTCGATCTCCGAGGCGAAGACGACATCGACCGGCTCACGCGCCAGCGCAGCCTCGAAGAGTGGGAATCGCTCCGAGTTGGACGAAAAAACGAGCATGCTCACGTGCTCGGCGGTGGTGCGCCCGCCTCGAGCGCGCTGGAGTATGTCGGCCGGATCCGCTGACCGATCGATGACCTCGTCGGCGCCCAGGCTACGCGCCAACCCGCCGCTCACTGGCTGCTCAGCGGCGTCAAGCAATAGAACCTCGAAAGTGTTCTCCGGTTGACGTCGACGAAGATAACGGATGGCACGTCGCACCTCGCCGAGGTTGCCTTCCACGGCAAAGATGACCAAGCCCAGCGGCGCCTCCCCTTCCGATAGATTGAGCGCGCGCGGGTGATCGGCCACCGAGAGTTCGACCTTCTCTCGTGGCGAGGCCTGTACGAGTGAACGCCGAAAGGTGTCAGCCGGCCCGACATATAGCACCCAAGGTGCGCCCACCTGCGCAGCGTCGATGTGGGATATTTCGCGGTGGAGACCGTCGGTCTGGACCTGCGCTCTGCTATCGATGCCACCCAGGCAGGGGCGGCCTTGGGTGTCGGAGACAAAATATTTACCGGACTCGGGCCGATCGTCCATCGCATCCGACGCCCGCGACTGCGACTTCAGCGCCTCGATAAGCCCATCGACGTCATCGACCCGATGCGCATCGTCGAACTCGCTGAGGTCAACCCCACCGACGGCGTAGACTCGAGCTTCGTCGCTGACCGCCTCCCACATCGCCTTGCGGCGCTCTCGGTCGAGCACCTGCGCAGCTTCGTCGACCACGACTGTGTCGAAGGTCCCTGCAGCAAACGCGGCGAGGACGTCTTCGAAACACTCGACGATCTGGAATTCGAAGTCTCCCGACTCCACCCATTCACACAGACTGCTACAGGTGCTGTCGTCGGATAAAAATGCGAGGATCCGATGCATGAAGTGCTCGTACGTCACCGCGCGCTGCGGCAATCGGTCAGAGGAACTCCTGAGATCCGAAACGGTAGTAAAACCGCTCGCGGCCCAGGCGGTGAAAACCCATGGTGCGGTACAGAACCGAGGCGGGGGTGTTGCCTTGGTAGGCCTCGAGATCGACGCCTTTGAAGCCCCGCTCCTCGGCAAAATCGAGCACCTGTTCGACCAGCGATCGGCCAATGCCGCGTCGGCGGTACGCCGAGGTGACGTACAATTCCTCGATCCACAGCGCACGGCCTGCAAATTTGAGCGACCAATTGAAGTTAGCCAGGACCACTCCACACGGTGCGCCGGTCGTGCCGGGGCGGGCCACCCAGCAGACGCATTCGGCGTGGTCGCCTTTGCACGCATCGATGACCTCGACGGCCAACCGATTCATCTGCTCGCGGGTGGTCTCCACGCCGAGATCGAGCATATCCTCATAGAATAGCGCGCCGATCGCCTCAGCGTCTTCGGCCGAAGGCTCGTCGTAAACAATCTCGGCGGTATCTGATCGAAAATTAGAACTCATCGGCCACAACCGGTCTAAAGAACCTTGGCAGCGGGAAGATCATTGGTCACACAATCAACCCAAAAGGCAAGAAATATTCGCCGATCAGCGCCCCCCGTTACACGAGGCAACTTCGCGCGGGCTACGACCGCGTCAGATCCGACGCATATCCTCGAGTAGAGACTCTCGCTCTTCGGCAGGCATTTTCTGTAACGCCTCGCCAAACAAGCGGTTTTCATTGGTCGTATGCTGCTTGACCAGCTGGCGCATTTGCTTGACGACCTTCATGATCTCATCGATGCGCTCGCCAAACGTCGTGCGCGATTTACCCAGCTGGCGGTGCAACCAGCGGGTGCGATCGCACATCAACTCGTGGGCGTTGGCCAACTTGGTGATATCGTCGGACAGTTGGGGAAAGCGCTGCTCGATCGCGACGAAGAAGACCTCTTCTTCTTGATTGAAGTGATGGAGCATCTCGTCGAGCGCGAGCTGCAGATCGTCAGCGGCCGTATCGAGCACCTCATCGCGGCGCGGCTCGTCGAGCTCACCTCGAGCGATCTTCTCGAAGGTCCCCGAGAGATCCTCGAAGAGCTTGTTGAGATGATCGTGCTCGTGATGGACCAGATCAATGAGGTCCGAAGTTGGGGAGTTCTCTGCCATGGGGGCCCGGGTGATGGAGAAAGATAAACTGCCCGAAAGCGAACTCGCGGCGCGTGTACCGCCACGCTCGCATAAAAGTTATCGGCGCCCCGGCCGATGCGCAAGCCTAAAGGCTTCCGAGCGCGTTGTACGGCTTGCACAGGGAGACAACGCGCGGCACATTGACAACATTCTGAGGACGCAGACCGCGCACCCCGGATCGCGGCGACGCTCATTTGTCGGTCGTATACACCCAGGATTGCGATGACTCCCTCTGACAGACCCGGACAAGAGTCGGTGCTCGGCGCCGAACGCCTCGCCAACGTCGTCCACGGCCATGGAGATGATGTCTACGTGGGCCTGCACGGCTGGAATGGCAGCCATCAGACCTTCGAGCCCCTCGCCGACAGAGTTCCGACGACCGCGCGACTCATCAGCCTCGATCTGCCCGGTTACGGCCAGTCCACCGGGCCGACCCGGTGGAACCTGGAGGCCATCGCCGACCAGATCGTGTCCACGCTCGACGAGGAGATCGGCCCGCACACCCCGGTGTCGCTGGTGGGAAGTTGCAGCGGCGGCGTCGTCGCGCTCTTCGTCGCCAGGCTGCTGGGGGCGCGCACCCAGCGTTTTATCTTCGTCGAGCCATTTGCCTTCGTGCCCGGATACCTTCGCATCTTCCTCAAGCCGGCAGTTGGGCGCCTCTTTTATTATTCGGCCTTCGGCAATCCCATCGGCCGCTTCATCACCAACGCGGCGCTGGCCGGCCATCGCGGCGACGACACCGACATGACCGCCTCATTCGCCCGAGGTTCGCTGGAGGTGCCGCTCGAATACCTGCACCTCTTCGACGGCATCGATCGGGCCGAATCCTTCGCCGACCTTCCCGGCCAGATCGAACTCGTCCACGGCGAGCACACCTTCGACGCGATTCGCGAGTCGGTCGATATTTGGAGCGAGGTTTGGCCGGAGGCTGTGGTCGAGCAGATCGAGGGCGCCGGACACCTGTTGTTGACCGAGGCGCCCGAGAGGGTTGCGGAGTGGGTGTTTCGAGGGTGAAGGCTCGGGCTCTCGAGCCCGGCGTCCCATCACGCCGCCCACCGAAACGCCTCCATCGTCTGAATCTCGTCGAAGGCGGGCGCAAAGTCCGTCCGCCGGCGAAATTCACTATCGTCGATGACGATCGGGTATTTGAGGTGATTGACCGAGCCTTTGGGAAGTGCCGGGAACCCGAATCTGCCGAGCACCCGCCCCATCAGCGGCTCGGGCACCGGGATCTGGGTGCGCCCGGTCACCTTGATGAGCAGCGACAGGGGCACCGGCTGCGGGCCGGCCACGTTGAAGACGCCGCGCAGCTTGTTGGACAGCGACTGGCAGATGGCGCTGGCCGCGTCCTGCTCGTGCATAAATTGGTAGAGGGGATCGAAGCCGAGCACCGACGGCACGCGCGGGCCCTTGAGGTAATTGGCCAGCGTGCCGCGTTGTGAGGGGCCGAGCGTATAACTCAGCCGCAACACAGTGGTGGTCATCTCCTCATAACGCCACAACGCCGAGCCGGCGAAGAGGTCGGCGGCGACCAGGTCGGCGAGCTCCGGAAAGGTCGACACCGCCAGCGGCGGCTCAGATTCGGTATGATATAGCGGCGAGTCGGGCGCGGCACCATAGAAGGTGTGGCGCCCCACGAAGATCGCGTGGTCGACGCCGTATTTGTGGCAGTGGTCGAAGACGGTGCGCGTTCCACGCAGGTTGATGCGGTAGCGCTCCTCGGCGCTGGCGGTGACGTGGGTCACCGTCGCCATGTGGATGAGCGCGTCGGGACTCTCGGTGCGGAATACATCCTCGGCCGGCCGCTTCCGGATATCGGCCCGATGCATCTCGACACCATCGGGGGCGTCGGGCCACGGTCGTCGGTCGATACCGAAGATCGTGTGGCCCTCCTCGACCAATCGTTCAGCCACCAGACGGCCGAGCTTTCCCGAAATACCGGTGATCACAACCTTCATTGGTCTTCCTGTAGGTCGTCGGAGGTCAACTGGGGGCTGGGAGCGCTGCCGAATACCGAGCGACGCTCTTCGCGTCCGCGCTCGATGAGCGCGGCGATCCGGCCCCGGACCTGCTGGACATATCCGTCGATGACGTGGTCGGCCTCGCTGCCGTCGCCCTCGAACTCCATCGGCTCCCCATAGTAGATCTCACAATGAACCGGCATGGGAACCGGCAATAAATACGGGGGGATCGGTATATAGGGAAAGCCAAATACCTTGGCGATACGCTTCAGATGCAACATCGTCGGCAGCGCCTCTTCGCCGCCGATGAACGCAAACGGCACGATAGGCGTGTTCGTCGCCAACGCCAGGCGCATAAAGCCGGTGCCGAATCGCACGAGCTGGTACCTGTCCTTATAGAGCTTGGCGGTTCCGCGGGCGCCCTCGGGGAAGACCATCAAGAGACGATCATCTCGCAGGAGGCGCTCGGCGTGTTCAGGCAAGCCGGTAAACTGGCCCACCCGGCTAAACCAGTGGCTGATGATCGGCAGGCGATTGGCGAATTTCTCGACCATCCCCTGGCCGAGCCGCGGCGGATCCATCTCCAAGAACAGCGAGGCCAGCACCATGGCGCCGTCGACGGGGACGCCTCCGGAGTGGTTTCCGACCACCATCGCCCTGGCCCGTTCGGGGATATTTTCGATCCCGTGGGAACGCACCGTAAAATAGCTACGATACAACCACGCCAGAAGCGTTTGGAACTCGGCCAGGTGCTCCTGCGAGATGCCGTACGGGTCTAATCCGTAGCGATTAAAGGGGAGTTCGAGGCGTCTGACCCGCTCGAACACCTCCTCGTCGACCAAAAATTTAAGGGGCATCGGTGTCTAACTCGTGGCAAAACAACATCTAAAAGATCAGCGCCATCGGCGCATCCACTTCGCGCGGCTCAACGCGATGCGTCCGCGCCTTCGCCCCCGTCGGGAAACATACGTGCGCGATAGCGAAGGATAATCCCGTCGTCGGACGCGTCGATCTCGGCGACGACGGTGCCGAACATCTTCGACATGATCTCGAAGCTACCTCCCAGCGCCTGTCCCTGCCCGTAGGCGCCGCCACCAGCCATCGAATCATAGAAGCGACTCATCAGCTCGCCGTAGTCGTAAGCGATGAGCAACAGCGGGCTGTTCTCGGCCGCCTCAGCCTGCTTCTGATCCTCGAGTAAGATGGCCATATCGTCCTGGATGCCCACACCGGCGGACATCGCCAAGGTGTCGTCGTCCATCGCCACATGCGGCACCTTCAGCCAGCCGAGTTGAGAGAGCCCGTCGAGCGCCACCGGCACACCGTTGGCCTGCACAGACGCCCCCTGAAGCTGGGGCACAAATTGCTGGAGCTGATTGAATAGCGTCAGCGGGTCCGCCGTTTCGACGAGCGCGAGGCCGTCGAAGCTCTGCGGCTGCATGGCCTGTTGGGCCATGTCAACGCCGGTGACCATCGCCATCGCTCCGCGAATCTGGGTGACGAACGGTGGGAGCATCGAGCGCATCATCTTGGCTTGCTGCGCCGTATCGTTGATCTGCTGAAAGTTCGGGCACTGGAACGGCTTGCGGGTGATGCGATCGGCTTGGGTGCCGATGAAGTTGCTCAATTTGTGGACATCGATCCCTAGCCCCACGGCCACAAGCGAGTCCTCGACCATCGCGCTGTCGTAGGCAGGCATCGGCGCGGCTGTCTCCTCGAGTTCTCGTGCGAAGGGGTGCTCGGTCTCGAGCACGGCGCTCATCTCCATCAGCTCGGCGGTCAGCGTGGTATAGCCGAAGACTGCGCGCGGGACTGTCTCGAAGATCGACATCAACTCGGTGCGACATTGCTCCTCCATCTGCGGGGCCTGGTAGCCGACCGCGTCGAGCATTCCGCGGGTGATCTCATCACCGGGGGCCGCGCCGGTGGCTACCGAGGCGATGCCCTTGATGTCCGCGTAGCCGATCCCATAGGCAGAAAACTCATACTTCGCCTGAATGTCTTCAATGACGTTGACGTCGGCCATGCTGCGAGCGGGCTTCTTCTCGCCTAGCATATAGGCGACGAAGTCGTCGAAGGCTTCCGGTGGGCTTAATCCGACGATGAGCTCCGAATCAGTGATCGCGGCGGCGAGCTTGAGGTTCGGCTCGAGAGTGTATTCGCGGTAGCTCTGCTCACCGAGGCTGCGCATGCGCACCTCGACGCCGGTCTCAGCCTCGATCCGCTGCAACGTGGCCTCGAGGGCTTTGGCGTCGCCCAGCGTGATCCGCATGACCGGAAACCACCCGATGCCATAAATCGCCGCTTGGGGGCGCGTCGAGAAGCCCAGCTCCTCATACCCCTCCATCGTGCTCGCCTTACGCAGCTCACCGAAGAGCGTGTACATAAATTTTTCTTCGCTGGTGGCCTGCTCCATAAAGGACTGGCCACCATATTGCTGCTGCAACTGCTTGTGCATCGAGTCGTAGATCTGACCGTAGGTCTTCAAATACGGCTCGAGAATCTCCATGGGAAACGCTCGGAGACTGGTAAAGACGTACGGCGAAGTCGAGGGGATATCCTCGAGGAAGGCGGGGGCCCGCGCCTCATCATCGGTCAGGGCCTCATCGGGCTTGTCAGGGCTTCCCGAGCAACCCAATTGGACGCTGCCAACGACGAGTACGGCGAACAACAGGCAGAGCAAACGTCTGGTCATGATACTCTCATCACAGGAAATTAATAAGCACGCCTCATTGTGCGTCGGAGACGCCTGCGGCGCAAGCCCGTCGCAGGCGCAACCGGCAATCAGCGCAACAAGAATTGTCCGACGACCGCGCCGTGGTCAGAGCCGCCGTATCCGTCGCCGTTATCGTGAACCGCGTGTGCGGTGCCGCTGACATAGCCCCCCCCGGAGGTCGGCGCGAGCAACAGATGGTCGATCGCCTGACGTTGCTGCTGATAGACATAGGTGTAGAATTCCTCCGTGCTCGAGCTCTTGCCGGCCCGGTACAGCCCGTCCTCCTCGGTCAGCGCCGCCAGCGGGTCGGAGTCGGGGGTGTCGTTGAGATCACCGCCAAAGACGATCAACGCATCGTCATTGGCAGCGGCGACCTCGTCGATGATCTCGCGGGCTTCCTGGGCTTCGGCCAGGCGTCGTCCGGGGTCATCGCCGTTAGCCTTGGAGACAAAGTGGGCGGTGAAGACGATCACTCGATCGCCGTCGAGCTGAAGGTCGACGCGCAAGAATTCGCGGGCAAACCATGTTCGAG
>JBKGZI010000035.1:0-23499 GCA_046545675.1 Persicimonas sp. | reverse complement strand
ATGTCTTCGAGCGCGATCAGGGAGGCGCCGATAACTGGGGCGAGGTCAAAAAGCTGGTGGCCAGCGACCCGGCCGAGGATGATGGCTTTGGCTGGTCGGTGTCGGCGAGCGGAGACGTGGTCGCCATCGGGGCGGGCAATGCTGACGCCAACGGGCTCGACTCGGGGGCGGCGTATGTCTTCGAGCGCGACCAGGGCGGGGCTGACAATTGGGGCGAGGTCAAAAAGATCGTCGGCTCCGACACAGCCATTGGCGATCACCTTGGCGGGTCGATCTCGCTGGACGGAGACGTATTGGTGGCCGGCGCCTCTCGCGACTACACCAACGGGACCCGGACGGGCTCGGCGCACGTATTCGAGCGTGACGAGGGAGGCGCGGACAATTGGGGTGAGGTCAAGAAGCTGGTGGCCAGCGACTATTCGACCAACGCCAGGTTCGGCATCGGGGTGTCGGTGAGCGGCGATGTGGTCGTCGTCGGCGCCGATCGCGACTCCGAGAGCGCCACCGAGGCCGGCGCGGCGTATGTCTTCGAGCGCGACGAAGGGGGGGCGACGAATTGGGGCGAGGTCAAAAAGCTGATGGCCGCCAACGGCGCCGCGGAGGACGATCTCGGATGGTCGGTGGCGACCGGACCGGACATGGTGGCGGTCGGCGCCATGGGCGGCGACGGGATTGTCACCGACTCAGGCGCAGTGGTCGTCTTCGGCGAAGCCAGCACACCAACCGGCGACGATGCCGGCTCTGACGGTGGTCACGACGTCGGCGAGGATGCGGGCCCCGACGGTGGCCACGACGCTGCAGATGATACGGGCGCTGACGCGGCCGATGGAGCCGACGTGGTCGACGACGCGGCTGGGGACGCGAAGGACACCGCAGACACGGCCGACGCCGAGGACGCCACGACCCAAGATTCGGGTGTGGACGTGACCGAAGACACCGGCTCGGATGCCGCAGACGATACCGGACCGAGTGCGCAGGAAGATGCTGGCGCTGCCGACGCAGCGGGCACCGACGACGGCTGCGGGTGCAGCAGCGCTGCTGGACCGTCCAACGCGCTGAGCGTGCTGTGGGTGCTGCTCGGGCTGGTGGGCTTGCGGGTGAGGCGCAGGTTTCTGAGCTGACGGCCGTGCAGGGGCGCGGCGCCTGCTATTTGGGGCGCTGGACTGCGCGCGGGACTACGATTTGGGTGTTGCTTTCATGCGCGCTTGGGCCTCTCCGAGCCGGTCGAGCGCCCGCGCGCCGATATCCTCGACCACGATCGAGGCGCACGCGGCTGCAAACCGCGCCGCTTCGACCGGCGCGGCTCCTCGGGCAACGCGATGACAAAAGCTCGCCGCGAAGACGTCGCCCGCCCCGGTGGGGTCGACGGCATCGGTGGAGTAGATGCCGACCTCGGTCGGCTCGCCGTCGACGTAGATGCGGCTGCCCCGCCGGCCCAGGGTCAGCGCGACGATGGGCACCGCGCGCAACAGGCGCTCGAGCAGGTCGCCCTGGTCGATAAGATCTTCTTCGCTCAGACACGCAATGTCGACGCCGCGAAGCTCTTCCTCAGTGACCTGCCAGGGGCGCTGGACCACCCGGTGCGCGCTTCCCGAGACCCCGCGGCGCTGGTCGCGCTCGAGTTCGTCTGCGGCGACCTCGGGGCCCGCGACTTTGATCCATCCTTGCACGTTGATCGCCAAGAGGCCGCCTCCAGCGGCTTTTTTCCATTTTTGCAGGTCGATTTCGCCTAGCACCGGCGCGAGATGGATGAGATCTGCGTCGAGCCAACCTGCTGGAGCCATGTCGGGAGTGACTTCAGGCGCCTGGGCTTCGAGCAGTTGGATGCGCGGTTTGTTCGGCGGGTAGTAGTTGGCGAAGACGGTGGTCTCGCCAGCGCGGTGGATGGTGGCGTGGAGGTCGCTGATTTCATCGTCGCGCGTGAAGTCGTCGCCGACGACGGTGACGAGGTGGGTGTCGCCCGAAAGCCTCGCGTGCACCTTGGCGCCGTAGAAGGCGCAGCCGCCGGCGACGAGGCCTTCCTCGTAGTGGTCGTGGGTGATGTGGCCGGCTGTGAGGGTTTTCATGGTGTGGTTTCTTGGTGTGTGGGGCCCCCTCCGCCTCGCTCGGGGAGGGGTGGCGAGTCTGAGCCCATTGGCGTATTGCCACTCCTCCCCGGGTCGGGGAGGTGGCGGCGAAGCGATAGCGGAGCCGTCGGAGGGGGCCTCAGACATTACATCCCTCTCAATTAAAAAACTCCCCACAACTAATATTATAACTCTGCCCGGTAATAGCCGACGCCTCATTCGAGGCAAGCCAGCGAATAAGCCCCGCCACATCCGCCGGCTCGACCATCCTGCCGAGCGGAATCCCATCGATGGCCTGCTGGCGAAACGCCGCGGTCTCCACGCCGGCTCGCCTGGCGCCCTCGGCCGAATCCGCGCGGGACATCGGGGTGTCGACCCAGCCCGGGCAGACCGCGTTGACGCGGATGCCGCGCGGCGCGAGCTCCAGCGCGACGCACTTGGTCAGCCCCAACACGGCGTGCTTGCTGGCGGTATAGGCCTCGTAGGCGGCGCGCGCGTTTTTGCCCAGCCCCGACGACACAGTCACGATGCTCGCCGCGTCGGGCATCGTCTTCGCGGCAGCTTTGACGCAATAATAGACCCCGTGGACGTTGACCTCCATCGTCTGGTGCCAGACCTCGTCGCTCTTCTCGTCGTCCAGCCGCGCCTGCCGGCAGACGCCGGCGTTGGCGACCAGCACGTCCAGCGGGCCGATGCGGTCGATGAGCGCCTCGACGGCTGCTTGGTCGGTGACGTCGAGCTGGTGGGTTTCGACGGCGCCCTGATCCGAGCCAGCAAGCTCAGCTTTGGCGGCTGCGAGTCGGTCGGTGTTTCGGGCGCAGATGTGCACCGTGTCGCCGGCTTCGACGAACGCGCGGGCGGTCTCGAGGCCGATGCCTGATGAGCCGCCGGTGATGAGGATGGTTCGTGGCATGGGTTCAAACTCCACAACAATCAAATGAGGTTCGAGCGTCTAACGCAAATCGTAGTTTGCACGGTCAACCCGCATAAACGACGTCGCCGTTCGACGTCGCCTCAAATAGACTCGGGTTGTTGAGCTGCCGTTTCTGATCCCTCAGCAACCTCGAAGGTTCTAACGCCAACCCCAAATCGTAGTTTGCGACGTCGCCGTTTGACGTCGCCTCAAATAGAAGGTGCTCGATGTCTGTAAGATTCTCTATTTGAGGCGCCTGAACAGCGGCGCGAACTACAATTTGGGTTAGGTTTTAGTGGCGTATTGGGATGTTGAAACCGCCACCGACCCTCAATAACTCAACTCGATCGCCTCTTGAAGCACCCCATCGGACACCGGAATCGTATAATCTCCGTCCACCGACCAGAGGTGGCCGGGGGCGTCGACCAGCGCCATGCGCGTGCCCTCGGTGAGATAACGCTTGTTGAAGCGCATCATCGCCAGGATGTCGTCGACGGCGATATTTTTGGGGATGCGGGTGGGCAGCTCGTATTTCTCGATGACCTTTCGGTGCAGTTCGATCATCTCGTCGCCGCAGGCGCCCAAAAGGCGCGCCACGCGCGCGGCGACCATCATGCCGATGCCGACCGATTGGCCATGGTTGAGGTCGTAGCCGGATAGATATTCGATGGGGTGGCCCACGGTGTGGCCGTATTGCAGGACCATGCCCTCGCGGAGTTCCTTGGGGTCGACGGCCATCAGCTCGCATTTGAGCTCGATATTTCGGCGCACCACATGCTCCAAAAAGTCCGCATCGCGCATGTCGCCGTCGAAGTCGAGCAAGTAGTCGAGGTAGGCGGGGTCTTGGCCCAGGGCGTGTTTGACGACCTCGCTGAGCCCGTCGGGGATCAGCCAGTCCTCGAGGGTGGCCAGCACCTCGACGTCGACGGCGATGTTGATCGGCGGGTAGTACGCGCCGACCAGATTCTTGCCGCGCTCGCCGTTGACGCCCTGCTTGTGGCTGATCGCCGCGTCGCATTGGGCCATCAGGGTGGTGGGCACGTGGACCAGGCCGATGCCGCGGTACAGCGTCGAGGCGATAAATCCGCACACGTTGCACACCGCCCCACCGCCCAGCGACACCAGCACCGAGCGCTCATCGATGCCCTCGGCGAGGACGTGCTCGACCAGGCGAGTGTAGTTGCGCAGGGTCTTGGACTCCTCGCCCTCGGCCATGACCACCCGGCGCACGTCGTAGCCCATCTGTCGCATGCCCCCGACGAAATCGTCGCCGTACAGCTCGTTGACGCGCGTGTCGGTGAAGACATAAATCGGCGAGGATGCGCTGGCCTCGGGGATGAGCTCGAGGGTGCTGGGCTCGCGCACGAAGCCTCGCTGGACGAAGACCTCGGTCTGGGTGGGCTTGCCGGTCTCGAAGCTATAGTGGTGGGTCGGAGCGGTGGTGTCGGCGATGAAGCTCGGCTGGAAGACCGCGTCGCCGCGTCGGCGCCTGCGGTGCTCCATCTCGGCGCGAATCAGCGCCGGCGGGGTGTCGATGTCGTGCCAGCTCGGGCCGTCCTCTTGCCGCTGAGGAACAAACCGCGCGCCGACCCCGCCGTCGGCGGCCAGCCGGGCGACGGCCGCGGTCAGGCCGGCCGGCTCGTGCTCGACGAGCGCGGCCTCGAGGGCGTCGAAGAGGGCGGGGCGTGCGGCGAAGAGTCCGGCGTCGACGCCGTCGAAGGCCTCCAGATTGCGGCCGGCGTCGAGCACCTGATCGCCGTCGAGGCTGACCTTGACGGCGTCGGCGAGGTCGTAGATGCCCTCGACGTCGCGGTCGACGAGCATGCGGGCGACCTGGCCCTCGGGGAGGTTGGTCTCGGCCATGCGCTCGACGAGCTCCGGGTCGAAGACGTGGTCGGCCATCGCCAGCAAAAAGGGCTCGTCGAAGCGCTCGCGGGCTGCCAGAAGCGAGCTCGCCTGGCCGTTTTGCCAGCCGGGATGCTCGACGAGCTCGACCTCGAGGCCGAGGTCGGGGTGGTTGGTCAGCTCGCGCACGATCTGGGCGGCCTCGAAGCCGACCACGACCACGGCCTGCTCGACGCCGACAGCCTCGAGCTGGGAGAGCACCCGAATGACCAGCGGGCGTCCGCCGACATCGACCAGCGGTTTGGGAGTATTGGGACGATCGAGGCGTGCGCCACGACCGGCGGCGGGGATCAGGGCTTTTTTGTACATGATGGCTTGGAAAACGTCTGGGTTCACATCGAGTTGACGCCGGTACGCGGTGTGCACATTACGTGCCATGGTCGTCCTGTCTGGGCGCGCGTTGCGGCGGCCTCGCTGGAGCGTTTTCACTCCAGCTTGTAGAGCTGATCGGCTCAGAGTTCATTGTGACGGGGGGCGGTGGAGCAGACGTGCTCCACTGCCGTGAGGGCGTTCGGGCGCCGGTGGCATCGGAGTTGGGCCACTCGCCCAGTAGCGTCCAACAGGTCCGATTGGCCGGCCTCGTGCGTACAGGCAGGGGCCGGTGGGCGGCCCAAGGGGGCTGCCGCAGCCGCTTGTGGTGGAAGCACCTACCCGTCGAGTTTATGCTTGGAAGTGGTGGCGACGTTTCTACTTTGACAGTTGCCACCACAATCGAACCCCGATCTCTTTTTCATTCCACGAGCCTCGAGAGGTCATCGTGAGCAAACAGAACGAGACGCCCAATATCAAAAAAGCCGATGGAAAGCTGGCAGTCTTGTTGCCCGGTATGGGAGCGGTGGCCACCACCTTTATCGCCGGGGTCATGGCGGTCAGAAAAGGCCGCGGCCAACCCATCGGCAGCCTGACTCAGCTCGGGCGCATGCCCAATGTGGAGGACCCGCCGCTGATCCAGGACGTGCTGCCGCTGGCCGGCCTCGACGACCTGGTCTTCGGGGGCTGGGACATCTTCGACGACGATTGCTATCAGGCCGCCCAAGAGGCCGGCGTACTCGACAAAGAAGATCTCGACGAGGTGGCCGAGGAGCTTGGCCAGATCCGGCCGATGAAGGCGGTCTTCGACTCCGATTATGTGCGCAATATCGACGGGCCCAACGTCAAAGAGGCCACCAACAAGATGGCGCTGGCCGAGCAGCTCATCGACGATATCGAGGGCTTCATCGCCGACAACGGCTGCAGCCGCGCGGTGGCCGTCTGGTGCGGCTCGACCGAGGTGCACGTCGCCCCCCGCGAGGTCCACCTGTCGCTGGATGCCTTCGAGCAGGGCTTAGAGACCAGCCACGAGGCGATCAGCCCGACGATGATCTACGCCTATGCTCACCTGAAGGCCGGGGTGCCGTTTATCAACGGGGCGCCCAATCGCGCGCTGGATATCCCGGCGCTGGGCGAGCTGGCCCGCAAGCAGAAGGTGCCGGTGGCCGGCAAGGACTTCAAGACCGGCCAGACGTTGATGAAGACCATCCTCGCCCCCGGCTTCGCCAGCCGTCAGTTGGGCGTGCGCGGGTGGTATTCGACCAATATTCTGGGCAACCGCGACGGCCAAGTCCTCGACGATCCCGGCTCGTTCAAGACCAAAGAGGAGAGCAAGTTGTCGGTGCTCGACTCCATCTTCCGCCCCGAGGCCAACCCCGAGCTGTACGGGGATATGACCCACAAGGTGCGCATCGACTATTACCCGCCGCGCGGCGACAACAAAGAGGGCTGGGATAATATCGATATCTTCGGCTGGCTGGGCTACCCGATGCAGATCAAGATCAACTTTTTGTGCCGCGACTCGATTTTGGCCGCCCCGTTGGTGCTCGACCTGGCGCTGTTCGCCGATCTGGCCCACCGGGCCGGCCTGAGCGGAGTGCAGCGCTGGCTGTCGTTTTATTTCAAGAGCCCGCAGACCGACGAGGGCGACACGCCCGTCCACGACCTCTTCGCTCAACGGCGCATGCTGTACAACCAGCTCGAGATCTTCGGAGCGCTGGCCGCGGCGGACTCACCCTGGGAGACCAACGCCGTCGACGCCAAGTCCCATGCGCGCATCTCCTCGGAGCTGTGACCGCGTTCTCGCGGATCCGTGACCTACTGGATCGGGAGTCGTCATGGAAGAGCTTTCGAAGTGGCAAGAGGTGTTGTGGATCTTGGCGCCGGGGCTCGTTTTGGCGGGCCTCCTGCTGGGCCTCTTCGCCGTCTTTGCGGCGACCTCGGGCCGCGTCGATCCGGCGGCCAGCCGCGAGGAGGGCTCGGTGCTGCTTCCCCGGCTGGTCATCGGTTTTTGGTATTGGTTGGTCGATCCCATCGTCGATTGGCTGGGACGCGGCGGCGTGCGTCCCAACCACGTCACTCTCTTTTCACTGGGGTTGGCCACGCTGGCAGCGGTGGCGCTGGGCGCCGGGCATTTTATGCTCGGCTGCTGGCTCGTGGTGGCCGCAGCGAGCTGCGATTTGCTCGACGGCCTGCTGGCCCGGCGCACCGACTCGGGCTCGCCCGCCGGCGCCTTCCTGGACTCGTTTGCCGACCGAGTGGCCGAGGGGATCGTCTTCGCCGGCATCGCCTACTATGGTGGCGGCGGCCTGCTGACCTGGATGGCGCTGTGGGCGATGCTCGCCTCGGTGTTGGTCAGCTATGCGCGTGCTCGCGGCGAGGCGTTGGGGGCGGCCGGTAAGACCGGATTGATGCAGCGGCCCGAGCGGCTGTTGTGGCTGATCGTCATCCTCTTTGCAGCCCCGATCGCCGCGGTCTTTCTGGAGCCGGGCGCCGCCCAGCCGGTGATGCACGTCGCCGTCGGCGGTGTCGGCCTGCTGGCGCTGTTGACCTCGGTGACCGCCGCCCGACGCGCCTCTTCGATTGTCGACGAGCTCAGCGACGACGACGTCGAGCAACCAGATATCGAGCTGCGCGAGCAGCCGGCGCAAGCCGAGTAGATTATTCGGTCGGCGGCGAAGCGGCCTCGACATCAGTCGCATCACAGAATGTCGGGGCGGGTCCGGGCCGGGCTTGCGGTGAAGCTGCAGGGGAGATTCTCATGTCGCCTTGGCGCGCCTACATCGACTTTTGCCGCCGACACGGTCGGTGGCTGATGGTTGGCGTGGGGCTTGTGACGCTGCTCGCCGCGGGCATCGCCTCGCAACTGAGTATCCAGGCTGATCTGGCCCGGCTGCTGCCCGGATCTGCACCCAGCGTCGTCGGCCTCGAGCGGCTCGAAAAAGCCTATGGCGGCCAGATCGGCCGTCTGACGGTCGTCCTCGACGCCGACGAGCGCCTCGAAGAGCCCGCCCCGAAGCTGCGGGCTCTGGCCGATCGCCTCGACCGGCGCCTGTCGACCCTCGAGGACGTCACCCGCGTCGAGTCGCGCCGTCCGGTGGAGTTCTTCGAGCGCCACCGGCTGCTCTACGCAGATCTCGAAGATCTTCGCAGGGCGCACCAACGCCTCGACGAGCGTATGGAGTGGGAGAAGGCCCGGCGACATCCGCTCTTTATCGGAGTCGGTGATGAAGAGCCGCCGCAGATAAGCCCCTCCGAATTCGCGGACGAATACCGCGCTCTCGCACCGTCGACCTACTATATCAACCAGCGGGGCGACGCGCTCGCGTTATTCATCTATCCGAGCTTTCCCGCCGCCCAGCTCGACCGCTCCCAGAGGCTCGTCGACCGGGTCGAGGCGGTCCTCCGCGACGAACTCGGCGCCGACCTCGAGGCCGGCCAGAGCGTCGACGTCGGCCTGACCGGCCGCTATAAAAAGCGCATCGATCTGCAATCGATGCTACGCCGCGACCTGACCGTCTCGACCTCGCTGGCGCTGGTGTTGATCCTGGGGTTCCTATTCTTCTTTCTGCGCAGTTTTCGCGGCACGCTGGTAGTTCTGGTGCCACTTATCACCGGCACGATCTGGGCGTTTGCGTGGGCGCAGCTCGTCTTTGGGAGCCTCAATATCATGACCGCCTTCCTCGGGGCGGTCCTGTTGGGTCTGGGCGTCGACTACGGCATCCACCTTTATTCGCGCTACCACCACGTAGCCAATGACGGAGACGTCGTCGGGGCGTTGGTCGAGACGTTGGTGACGAGCGGTCGGGCCAACCTCTTCGCAGCGCTCACCACTGCAGTGGCTCTGGGCAGCTTGCTCGTCTCGGAGTTTCAGGCCTTCTTGGAGTTTGGGGCGATCGCGCTGGGCGGGCTGCTGCTCATCCTCATCGCCTATTTCATCCTCTTCCCGTGCATCGTGTTATGGGCGCATCAGCATCACCAGGAGCTGCCACCGCCGGCCTCGGGCGCCCTGAGCGCGAGGCTATCGCAGCGGCTGTCGCGCGGCTCGCCGCGACAGGCCGGCCGGCGCTTGGGCCGCTACAGCACCGCTGTCCGCGCGGCGCTCATCGCAGTGGTGGTCGTGGCCTCGGTGGGTCTGCCACAGATGGGCTTCGAGCGCGATTTCTCGGCCATTCAGTCGACCTCGGCCCCCTCCTGGCAGCTCGACAAGCAGGTCAACGCGCTCTTGGGCCGCTCGCAGACTCCGGCGGTGGTGCTCACCGACTCTGAAGAGCAAGCCGAGACGCTGGCCAAAAGGCTGCGGCGTGAGGTCGCCAAGCAGCCCGAGGGCTATACGGTCGACCAGGTCATCTCGCTGGCCAGCTTCGTGCCCGATCGACAATCGGAGAAGATCGACGTGCTCGACACGCTCCGACGGCGGCTCGAGGGGCTCCCCGAGGGCGCGCGCACCGCTAAATTGCAGTCTTTTCTCTCCGAGATCGACCGCGTACTCGCCTCTGGACGGGTGCGCGCCGAGGACCTGCCGCGCGAGATCCGCATGCCGTTTTCTCGAAAGGACACCGGTGAAAACGCCGTCGTGCTCATCTTCCCGGCCATCACATTGTCGGATATGGATGAGGTCGAGGACTACGCCGAGTTGTTGCGCGAGTTGCCCGCCGTCGACGGACACAGCTACGACGCCATCTCCGACGCGCTCTTGCTCAGCGACATCGTCGTCATGGCCGAGCGCGACGCCTATTGGATGCTCGGCGTCACCATCGCCGGTCTTATATTGTTGTCCGTGCTGGCTTTTCGCGACCGCAGGTTCGTGGGCTTGCAGTTGGCGATCACCGCTGTGGCGATTCTGGTCGCCGTCGGCATCAACGGCCTCCTCGGCGTCGACTTCAACTTCATGAATATCCTGGTGTTGCCCATCTGGATCGGCCTGGGGGTCGACGCCGCCTTCCACCTGTTGATGCACGTCGAAGACGGCCACGACTTGCGCCCGCATATCACCGTCGGCTTAGCGGTCGCCGCGGGCTATCTGACTTCAATGATCGGGTTTGCGACCCTGCTCCTAGCCCGACACAACGGCCTTATGTCACTCGGGCAAGTAGCCGTAATCGGTCTCGGGTCGATATTATTGATCAACCTCTTGGTGCAAATGAGCCAAGTGCTGGGATCTACAAATCCGTGAGCACCTCGGCGAGCCTACGACTCGTCATCCAACACACCGAAGTGAGCCGTGAGACCATCCCCGCTCAAAAGAAGCCTGCCATTTCTTTTGGCGGGCGTCGCGCTGGCAGTCTACTTCAGCATCAATCCGCCGCGCCTGGAGCATTTGGCCGTATTGGTCCTCTTGGGAGGACTGAGCCTGGCCGCGGATTGGTCGCGCGACCTGGCCGTGGCGTTGGTCCCCGCCGGCATCTTCGGCTACGCCTACGACGCCCTGCGTCTGTTCGCCGAGCGCTCCTACCACGAGGTCATCGTCGAGCCGATCTACCGCGCCGAGCAATATCTCGTCGGTTGGATGACTCCCGGAGAGCTCGGCCCGGTCGACTTTTTCCGAGACCACCACTACCTGGCCATCGATCTACTGGCGGGCATGCTCTACTCGACCCACGTGCCGTCGATCGTGATCTTCGGCGTTTATCTGTGGTGGCGAAGCTGGAAGGGGGACGAAGTCAGCGCCACCGAGAGCAAAGAGGCATCCAAAGTCGGGCGTCGCGGCAAGCCAAAAGCCCGCGTCCACCGCTTCATGTGGGGCTATTTGATCTTCAATCTGCTCGGCTTCATGGTCTGGGTGCTCTTTCCGGTCGCCCCGCCGTGGTACGTCGAGCAATACGGCTTCGGCGCCCCGGGCGAGGCCATCCCGGGCGACCCAGCGGCGCTGGCCCGCGTCGACGCAGTTTTGGGGTACGCCTACTTCAGCAGCATCTATCGCGAGGCGACCTACATCTTCGGCGCGATGCCGTCCTTGCACGTGGCCCCGGCGTTCTGGATCGTCCTCTGGGCGCGCATAAGACCCATCAAAGGGGTGGCGGCTCTCTACGCTGCGATGATGTCGTTTTTCGCAGTCTACCTCGGTCACCACTACATCATCGACGTCCTCGCCGGCGCCGCGCTCGCCTCGGCCGTCTACTACGCGCTCGCCCACACCCGCCTGGGCGAGCTGCCCGACCGGGCCGCCGCACGCATTAAGAGCGCGATCGACGACCTCCTGGAGCCGCGTGCACAACAAGAGGCGCCGAGTGAGGCGTAGGTCTGCGTTTCCTCCCCGCCCGAAGCGATAGCGGAGGGAAGCACGGTCAAGCCGCATAAAGGGAGGATTAAGGTGGGGCGTCACTCCAACTCCACATCCCGCACCACGAGCGAGCTCATCTCCTCTGAGATATCCACCAGCCGCCCGCGGCGTTTTCGCCCTTTCGTGGCGCTACACGACGCGCCGACGTTCAGCGCGACCAGCGAGTAAAAGCCGATCGAGGAGGCGTTCTGGCGCTCTTTCGGGCTTCGGTCGGCCACCGGCAGCCCCTTCATCGAGTCGAATAGCACCAGGTCGAGGTCGCCCAGGCGCTCCACGCGCGGAAAATCCCCGAACAACTCCTCGAACGGCCCCGGCTCGCCCGGCTCGGCTATGTCGTGGTTTCCGGGGATGCACACATACGGAAACGGCGCCTCATCGAGCAGCCGCTTTGTGTCCGCGAGTCGGCGGCGGTCGCCGGGCTCCTCGACGAGGTCCCCGGTCACCGCCAGCACGTCGACGCCCTCGCCGGCGAAGCACTCCAGCCACCGCTCGAGGGCTTGGTCGCGTGGGAGGTCGTCGCCGGAGGGCTTGCCGAGGTGAAAATCGCTTATGTGGGCTAGGCGTAGGGTGGCTGGGTTGGGTTGTTTGCCGGACTCAGAGAATTCAAATTTGGTGGTTTTTAGGTATTTCAAGGGTGGTTCTGAGGTCACATGCTACCGGTGCCAGGGCAGGTGGGGCCGGATATTCGCCTACTCAATCACCGCCACCAAATCACCCGCGTCGACCTGGTCGCCCTCGGCGACCTCCAGGTGAGAGACCGTGCCGTCGGTCGGCGCGGTGATATTGGTCTCCATCTTCATCGCCTCGGTCGACAGGAGCACCTGACCCTTTTCGACCGCGTCGCCGACGCTCACGGCCAGCGAGATGACCTTGCCCTGCATGGACGCGCCGACCTGGTTGGGGTTGGTCTTGTCGGCTTTGGGGCGCACGGCGGCGCCGAGTTCGGCGGATTGGTCGACCACGACGACCTCGCGCGGCTGGCCGTTGAGCTCGAAGTAGATGGTGCGCGTGCCGTCCTCTTCGAGCGGGCCGATGGTCAGCAGCTTGATGACCAGGGTCTTTCCCTCCTCGATGTCGACCATCGTCTCCTCGCCGGGCTTCATGCCGTATAGGAACGAGACCGTGTCGAGGATGCGGAATTGGCCGAATTCGTCGATGGAGCGGGCCAGGTCGCTAAAGACCTTGGGGTAGAGCGCGAAGCTGATCTCCTCGCGGCGGGTGGGCTCGCGGTCCAAGAGCTCGGCGAGCTCGCCGGCCTTGGCCTGCCAATCGTAGTCGTCGAGGTGGTCGCCGGCGCGATCGGTGATCGGCTCGGCGCCGCGGGTGACGATCTGCTGGAGCTTCTCGGGAAAGCCGCCGTGGGGCTGGCCGAGCCGGCCCATGAAGAAGTCGATGACCGATTGCGGGAAGTCGACGTCCTCGCCATTTTCGTGCTTGTCGAAGACGTCCTGGACGGACATATCGTTGCGCACCAAGAACATCGCCATATCGGCGACGACCTTGCTGGTGGGCGTGACCTTGACCAGCCGACCCAACGCCTGGTCGACCTCGCGGTAGGTGCGCGTGATGCGCTCCCACTGGTCGCCCAGGCCCAATTGGATGGCACGAGGGCGCAGGTTCGAGTATTGGCCGCCCGGAATCTCGTGGAAGTAGACGTCGGTCGTGCCCGATTTGAGGCCCGACTCGAAGGGGTGGTAGATCTCGCGCAAAAGCTCCCAGTGATCGGCGAGCTTCTGCAGCTCGCGCACCGGAAGATCCGGCTGGCGAGGCTGGCCCTGCATGGCGGTGACCACCGCGTTCAAAGACGGCTGGCTGGTCAGCCCGGCCATGCTCGACAGCGCGCAGTCGATGATGTCGACGCCCGACTCGGCGGCCATCAGATACATGGCCACGCCGTTTCCGGAGGTGTCGTGGGTGTGCAGGTGGATCGGCAGCTCGACCGAGTCTTTGAGCGCCTCGATGAGGATTTTGGCCGAATAGGGTTTGAGCAGCCCGGCCATATCCTTGATGTTGAGGATATGCGCGCCGCGTTCTTCGAGCTTCTGGGCCAGGTCGACATAATAATCGACGGTATATTTGTCCTCGCCGGGATTGGCCACGTCGCCGGTATAGCAGATCGACGCCTCGGCGATCTTACCCTGCCGATTCACCTCCTCGATCGCCAACTCCATATTGGGCAGGTAGTTGAGCGCGTCGAAGATGCGGAAGACGTCGATGCCGGCCCCGGCGGCCTCCTCGACGAAGGCGCGCACGACGTTGTCCGGATAATTCGTATAACCCACCGCGTTGGCGCCGCGCAGCAGCATCTGGAAGAGCGTGCCGGGCATCTTCTCGCGCATGCGCGCCAGCCGCTCCCAGGGGTCCTCCTTGAGAAAGCGCATGCATACGTCGAAGGTCGCTCCGCCCCACATCTCCTGCGAGAAGATATTGGGCAGCGCCCTGGCGGTCATCGGCGCGATGTCGACGAGGTCGCGGGTGCGAACGCGGGTGGCCAGCAGCGATTGGTGGGCGTCGCGGAAGGTCGTGTCGGTGATGAGCAGCCGCTGGTGGTCGCGGATCCAGGAACTCAGGCCCTCGGCGCCTTCCTCGCGAAATACGCGGTAGGCGGGCGACTCGGAGATCTCGGAGGCTTTGGGGTGCTCGTCGGGAGTCGGCACGATCAGCGGCTCGGGGCGCTCGAGCTTATTGCCGGTGCCGGGCGGTCCGTTGACGGTGATGTCGCCGATCGCCCGCAGCGCCTTGGTGCCGCGGTCGCGGCGCTTGGGGTAGACGAAAAGCTCGTCGGTGTCGTCGACAAAGCGGGTATGCGTCTCCCCGCGCTGGAAGACGGGGTGGCGGATGACGTTTTGCAAAAACGGCATATTCGTTTTGACGCCGCGCACACGGAACTCGGCCAGGCTTCGGCCCAGCCGGTTGGTGGCGTCTTCGAGGTCGCGGCCGTGGGCGGACACCTTGACCAGCAGGCTATCGTAGTAGGGCAGCACCTCGGTGTTGGTGCCGCCGATGCCCGCGTCGAGTCGGATGCCAAAACCCGCCGCCGAGCGGTAGGTGATGATCCGGCCGGTGTCGGGCATGAAGTCGTTTTCGGGGTCCTCGGTCGTGATGCGACACTGGACGGCCTGGCCGTTGAGCTGGACGTCGTCCTGGCCGCTGATGTCGATCTCGGGGTCGTCGAGCCTGTGGCCCTCGGCGACGCGGATCATCGCCTTGATGAGGTCGCGGCCGGTGACCATCTCGGTGACGGTATGCTCGACCTGAATGCGGGTATTGACCTCGATGAAGTAGATATGGGTCTGGTCGTCTCGCTCCTCGACCAGAAATTCGGCGGTGCCCGCGCTCGAATAGCCGACGGTGTCGGCCAGCTTCAGCGCGTAGTCGTACAGCTTTTGGCGCACGTCCTCGTCCAAATTGGGCGCCGGGGCGAGCTCGACGATCTTTTGGAGGCGCCGCTGGATGGAGCAGTCGCGCTCGAAGAGGTGGACGCGCCGGCCGTGCTGGTCGCCCAGAAGCTGCACCTCGATGTGGCGCGGCTTGTCGATATAGCGCTCGATGAAGACTTCCGGGCTGCCAAAGGCTGCCTTCGCCTCGCTGCGCGCGCCTTTGAACGCCTCGACGAGCTGGCCGGCGTCCTCGACCACCCGCATGCCGCGGCCGCCGCCGCCGTGGGCGGCTTTGACCAGCAGTGGAAACCCGACCTCGTCGGCGAATGCCTTGGCTTCGTCGAGCGTGTCGACGGCGTCCTCGGTGCCCGGGACTACCGGCACACCGGCTCGGCGGGCGACCTTTTTAGCCGAGACCTTGTCGCCCAGCTCCCCCATGACCTGGGGAGGCGGGCCGATCCACACCAATCCGGCGTCGATGACCTTCTGGGCAAATTCGGCGTTCTCGCTCAGGAATCCGTAGCCGGGGTGGATGGCGTCGACGCCCTTTTCGAGCGCCAGCTCGATGATCGCCTCCCCGTCGAGGTAGGCGGCAACCGGCTCGCCTTTTTGGCCGACCAGATAGGCGCGGTCGGCCTTGTAGCGGTGGATCGCCAGGCGATCCTCCCAGCTATAGATGGCAGTGGTCGCGATCCCCAGCTCCGTACAGGCGCGGAAGATACGAATGGCGATCTCGCCGCGATTGGCGCAGAGGATATTCTCGATTTTTTTGGGCATTTAGAGCCTGGAAGCTACTACCACGAAAGACCGGACGAAAATCCGCCACCACTTTCTTGCACGCGACGGTACCGCTCGAAGGCCATCTCGGCTTGATCGGGCTCGTAGCCGATCTTTTTGGCCAGCTCGACCACGCCTTCGCGGGCCTCCTCGTCGAGCTCGCCGGTCTCGGCGAAGCGGCGGACCATATATTGCTCGATGAAGTATTTCTGAGCAGCTTCCAGAAGCTCCTCGGCGCGGTGATCCTCGAGGTTGAGGCCCTTGGCGTAAAACTCCAGCCGGTCGCTCTCTTCGAGATCGAATTTATGGTCGGCCAGCGCCACGGCGGCGGCGAGCATAAACAGCGTCTCGCGGGTGGCCCCGGAGGTGGTGCGGCGCAGGTCGTTTTGGGTGACCCGGGTGCGCGCGGTGCTCGGCCCCTGGACGACCTTGTCTCGGTCGACGAAGTCGAGCAGCACTTCCTGCTCGGTGCGGTCGATCTTGCCGTCGGCAGAGGCGACCTCGAGCGCCATTTGGGTGAGCACTTCGCGGTCGGCCTTGGTCTCCAGCGGGGCGAGCTTGAGCTGGCGCTGCAGCTCGCTCCCCAGCCCGCGCGCCTCGTGGACGATGACCCATTGATCGGTGGTCGGGTCCCAGGCAAAACGGTGCATCACCTGCTCGAAGGCCCTGAACAGCGCATCCTCGCGCTCCTCGTCAGTCAGCTCCTCGAGGGACTGCTTTTGAGGCTTGTCCGAAGCCTCGGCATCCTCCTTGGCTTCATCGAGCTTGGAGTCGATGGCGGTCGTCGTCCCCAACACCGTCGCATTATATCCCAGGATATCCCGGGCCAACCCATTGGCTGAGCGTATCAGGCTGAAGTAAAACGGCTCTTCGGGGCTGGTTTCAGCTCCGGCCGTCGGTGTGTTGGACGATTCGACCGCAACCACCGCGGGGACAGACTCGCCGTCATCGGGCGTCTCGAAGTTGACGAAGAAAAGCCCGTCTTCGACGCGCATGTCTTTAGCCAGCGATTCGATTGATTCGATACTTCCAAGATCAGCCATGGAACTCTCTGAGGGTTACTCCGGGCTCGCGAACAAAACCTATCTTTAAAACCACCGCCGGGTCGTCTGCGCAGTGGATGCGCGGAGGCTCCGGGCGATGAATTGGGCAAAATAATGAGCACGACTTACCAAACATCCAAGAAAATACGACATATGACGCCTAAAATACAAGCGTCGCCGCTCGATCCTGCCTCTCGTCTTACGCGAGACGTTCGTCGATGTAGGAGATCAATCGCCTCAAAAACCTCACCTCGTCCGTGGCGCCCGATTGTCTCTCCGAGCGCACGTGCCATGCATAGGTGGTCGCCGACAAGAATGCCAGCGCCACCTCATCTCCGATATGCTCGAGCGCATAACGCCCAGCCGGATCTTTATCGGTGTCGATACGGAGCTCATCCCGTGCTGCGTCGGCTAGTAGCTGCGGCTCGTCTCTGCAAACTCGAGCTATCTGCGCGCGAAGCCGATCGCGAAGTAGCTCGGCCGACGAGGGCTCGGGCTGCGAGGGCTCGACCTCTGATTCGAGCTCCGTTTCCGGCTCCGGTTCGTCCTCGTGAGTCGATGAGCTGGAACTCGACGATAGGGATTGCTTCTCCTTCAAGCTCTCGAAGCTCTGCCTGCGTACTTCGGGCTCTTCCTTCGCCTTCTCCGGTGTGGGGCGTGTCGGGCGGTCGCGCAATCTATCGAGCGTGTCGCTGAGTTTGTCCTCGAGCAAGAGCGTCCTCGGGTCGCGAAGATAGCCGCCGAAGAGCCGCTCGAGCAGATCGAGGTCGCGCTCGTCAGCGCAGACGATCGGCGCCTCGATGCCCATATCGGCGGCCGCATATTGGATGGCCTTTATGTTGTCGGCTGCCGACACACGATTGATGTGTCCGTGGGTTGCGATGGCGTCACGGAGCTGGCCGATGCTCACCTTCCCCCGAGTCGCGGTCTCGAAGAGCGGCCGCTCCACAAGCGCGCCCAGCGGCGACAGGCACGCGTCGATGTCGGCGAGGGAGGCACGATCTTGCTCGTCGGCCTCTTCCAGGCGCGTCGGCACGCCCCAGGGGCTGTCGGGGTTTGCGTCGAGGTGATCACGCAACCATTTGACCCGTTTGATCGTCGGGACTTGCAGCTCTTCGAGCAGCGAGCCGTGCAGTCGACCGCCCAAAAAGCTGTGCAAATACGTCTTCAATTCGTCATCGCCGATCACTGCCTGGTGTTCGGCAACGAAATCCGGAAGAGCAGCAACCAGCTTGGCGACCAGCTCGAGATACTCGTCATCGGGCTCCACGCCGTCGAATGCCTCATTCGCGGCGAGTTCACCCGAAAACCACACCGCGAGGCCGCGCGGGGCCAGCCGGAAGGCCTCGAGCCTGTGCAGCAGGCGTCCCTCTTTGACGAAGACCACCTCTGGATCGCGGTGACCGTCGGTCGTCAATCCGACCATGGCGCGCATCGACTGCGTCTCGAAATGCTGCTGGTACGGATAATGAATCTTGGCCGGGGCGTCGGCGGCGGGCCGGTGCTGCCACAGGTGGATATTTAGCTGCCGCTCTTGTGTATGAGTATATCTCTGATTCAGATCGACCAGGCGCGCGCCGAGGAGTTGCTCGAGGAACTCGGGTGCCTGCTCCTCAAAATAGAGGATTGGCCCGCTGTGGCCGAGGTCGACGTAATCTTCGATGCGACTGCGTACCCAACCGACGGCTTCGTCTCGGGTCGCCTGAAGTTCCGAAATTGCATACCAATGCTCCTCGGTATCCGCGGCGGGCCACATCGGGATCTGGTAGAGCTTGTCGACGAGCTTGGGCAGCGCCTCGAGCAGATTGCCCGCCCGACGAACTCGCTGGGTCATAGCGACGCTGCGATCGTCGAATTTGTCAGCGATGGGCGAGAATTTGGCGCAGATGTGGCGAAACCAGGCGCGATGAGACGGCCACTGTTCGGCGGGCATACCGTCGATATAGTCGAAAATCAGCGTAAAGATCGCGCCGGCCATAATCGTCTGCGCGAAGTCATGCCAGGCCGCGTCCGCCACGAAGGCGCTCTGACTCAGGTTCTTGGTCAGTCGAGATGACTCGATCACTCCACGAGCCGGCGCCCAAGACGCCTCGACGCGGTGCTCGGTCACCCGCACGCCATTTTGTAGAATGACGACGCGCACCTCGTCGACGCCGCTTTGACCGCTCGAGGGGACGAGGCCGACGACCCCGCGCTCGTGTGGCGTCTCGATGGGAATCTGGTGGACCGTCTCCGCCGGCAACTGGTAGCCGAAGCTGATGCGCTGGCCGTCGAGCGTGATCTCTTTGGGCGAGTGGGCGCAGTAGTCGCGAAGCGCGGTTTTTTCGGCCAAGTCGCCGCGCAAATTGCGAAAGAAGTCGACCAGGTGCGAGGCGCGAAACTTCTCGCGCAGATAGATCCGCGCTTGTCTTGGCTCATCCGAGTCTGGTTCTTCCGGGGCGTCGAACTCGCGGATCTCCTCGCCGTCGTCGATCACCTCGAGCTGGGTGGTTTGGCCGTCGCGAGTGAACTCGATTTGGACCACCGACGGCTCCATCGCTTGCGCGGCGCTCAGGCCGATCGCCAGGTGGCGCAGCGCGCGCGTCTTGCGATCCACGTCCTCCGAGAAGGGCGCATCATAGAGCCCCTCGAGCTGCTCGGCGCCGAGCGGCTCGCCGTCAAAGCGCATCTCCATCTCGTCGGCGTCGATGGCGATGGCGATGCGAGTCGCTCCCAGAAGATGCGCCGCCTGCACGAATTCGAGCACGTAGTGGTGCGGGTCCTTGAGCCGGAATTTTTGCAGCTTCTCGCGCGCCTTCTCGCGGTCGAGTCGGAACTCGCCGCGGTCGGCCAGCGCCCCCTCGGCGCGCAGCGTGTCGATGGAGTTCTCGGGGCTCACCGCGCACCTCCGTCTTGTTTGCGTCGTGCTTCTTCACGCTGGCTGATCGCGCGGTCGACCAGACGGCGGTCGAGCTCGTCCGTCGACGCCTCGCCGACCAATAGCCTGACGAGCGCAAAGCCCGCCCACTCCGGCTCGTGGCGGGCGATGCGTAGCAGCTTTCGTACGTGCTCGTCGCCGGCATTGAAGACGATATTATGCGCCTCGGCGAGCTGATCTGGAGTGCATACGGGGAGTTCGGCGGCGGGCGTGACTTCGAAGCGGTCGTCGAGCAGCACCGCGATGCGCTCGGCGCAGGCGCCCGTGGCGTCAAAGGTCTTGAAGCCGATCCACTCGGGGCGGCCGCCGAGCTCGCCAACGAGCAGGTCGACCTGCTCGACGAGCGCCTCGGCGCCATCAGTTGGGGCCCGGACGGCGTCGCCGGCGAAGACATAACGCGCGTTCGCCCACTCCGGCAGATAGTCCGATGAGCGCCGGACCCACTTGCGAAGCACCGTGCCCTCGCCGGTGCGCAGGATCAGGTGCTCGTCGCCGAGCCGGTCGGTCAGCGCCGAGGCGCGCCGGGCGCAGAGAAGCTCGCCTTTTTTGCCGCGCCGCTCGCACTCGCGCAGGCTGACCGGCTGGCCGTCGACGGTCGCAATGAACTCGCGCTTATGCCAGCCGCGGCGCATATGGCCGTCGGCCTCGATCCAGCGGACCAGCAGCTCGCAGAGCCCCTCGTATTCGGCGCGTCTGTCGGGGCGTGCGGCGGTCTCCTCGATGCGGTCGGCTAGCTTTTCGGGGAGCCTTTCGGTGGCGAACTCTTCGAGCAGAGCCCAAGCCTTGTGGAAGTTTTTATCCTCCAAGATTTGATCGCGCGTCAGCGTATGCTCGAGATAACGCGAGTCGATCTTGAAGGTGACGTATGGCCAGGGGCTCTCGTCGCCCTCTTTGAGCGTCAGCCCGCGGTTGTAGTAGCCAAACGGCGCCTCGAAATCCTCCACGAAGCCCATGACCAGCCGCGTGCCCTCCTCCTCGTGGACGATCTTGCACGGCGAGTCGACGTCGAAGGGCGCTGCGATCTCCTTTCCCTGAAAATATATCGGCACGGGCACGTGCTTGCACCACTGGAGGATGACGCGCCTGGCGCGGCCGACGAACGCCTGAAATTTAGCGCGCGACGTTTTCTTGAAGATACGAACCTGGGTGCCCTCGACGGGGCGATCGAGCGCGTAGAGCTCGTAGGTTTTATCGGCGTCGAAGAGCACTCGCCAGCTCTCACCGGTGCGCCCGGTGTCCACGCAGACCGCCTCGGGCTCGATGGCAAAGACCGAGACGAACCCGATGCCGAATTTGCCGATCTTGGTGTAGTCGTCGTCCTTGGCCGAGCTGAACAGCCGGGTCAGCTTCTCCTCGATGATCTCGCGGTTCATCCCCTCGCCGAAGTCATCGACCTCGATGACCATCGTGCCCTCACGCTTGTCGCTGTCGGGATCGACCTCGAATTCCATGGACACCTCGACCTCGCCGGAGCCGGCGTCGATGGCGTTTTGGATCAGCTCCCGAAAAAACGACAGAGGGTCGCTGAACTGGTGGACCAGGCCGTCGAGGATGGACTGTTTTTGGAGGGACATAAAACTGCAGAGAGTTAGAGAGTTAGAGAGTGAGAAAGTGAGAAAGTGAGAAGGTGAGAAAGTGAGAAAGTGAGAAAGTGAGAAAGTGAGAAAGTGAGAAAGTGAGAGAAAATCGGGCCGATCTCGAGCAGTTGCTGTTTCTTACTCTCTCACTCTCTTACTCTCTCATCAAAGCGACTGCAGTCGCTCAGCTGCCTTTTCGAGTGTCTCCCAATCCTTCGCGTAGCAAAATCGCGTCAGCGACTCACCGACCTCGGATCGGTAAAACGCACTCCCCGGCACACTCGCCACCCCGGCTTCTTCGAGAATATGCATCGCGGCGTCGCTCGCCGTCTCGCAGCCGAGCCCGGAGACGTCGGCGAGCACATAATAGGCCCCTTCGGGCACATACGGGGTCAGGCCGGCCTCGGTGAGCGCGGCGCAGAACATGTCGCGCTTTTTCTCGTAGTCGGCGGCCATCTCGCTGTAATAGCTCGGGTCGAGCCGGGCCATGCCGGCGGCGACGCCGTGCTGGAGCGGGGTGGCCGCGCACACATAAAACAGATCGTTGACCAGGCCGATGGCCTCGCTCAGATGCGGGGGAGCGACCGCATAGCCCAGCCGCCAACCGGTGATCGAGAACGTCTTCGAGAATCCCGAGATCGTCACCGTGCGCTCGTACATCCCCGGCAAGCTCGCCAGGCTGACGTGCTCGCGGCCGTCGTAGAGGATATATTCGTAGATCTCGTCGGTGATCGCGATGAGGTCGTGCTTCTGGCAAAACCACGCGATCACGTTGAGCTCCTCTCGCGAGAAGACCTTGCCCGACGGGTTGGTCGGCGTATTCACCACGATCGCGCGTGTCTCTTTGGTGAGTGCGGCTTCCAGCGCCTCGACCGACACCTCCCAGGAGGGCGGCTCGAGGGTCACGAAATTCGGTTTGACCCCGCCCACCCGCATCGTATTTGTGTGGTAGCCGTAATACGGCTCGAACACCATGATCTCGTCGCCGGGGTTGAATAGGCCCTGAATGGTACAGGCGAGCGCGCCGGTCGCCCCGATCGTCACGACGATGTCGTTTTGGGCGTCGACCTGCTCGATCTTATTATAGGTGCGCAGCTTCTCGCCGAGCGCCTCGCGAAGCTCGCCGATGCCCTGGTAGGCGCTATAAACGCTCTTGTCGCCCATCACCGCCTTGGACGCCTCCTCGAGAATCTCCGGCGGCGTCGGCAAATCACAGATCCCCTGGCCCAGGTTGATGCCGTCCACCAGATTACACTCATGCGTCATGCGACGAATATCGGACTGCTTCAAAAAATCGACTCGTTGGCTGCGCACGGCTGACCTCGGTAGATGGTGTGGGTGACAGGTCGTTTTATCGCACTCGGTGTACTGGGACAACGCGTGTCTTGAATGGTGTTTTAACGTGAACGTGCACGTGAACCGCTTTACCCCCTGCACATTAGGTCATTCGAACGACAACGGCTCGAATCGGGCTAGACTGCTCAACCGAAACCGCCTGGAGATGTCGAGCGTTCTGCAGGTTTAACTACGGTTCACGTTCACGTGCACGTGCACGTTCACGGGGTGTGGTTGTTGCTCGGACGCCTACTCGAGCTCGATCATATTTGTGAGCATCGATGCGATGCGGGTCAGGAGCCATTTGCCGCGCTCATGTTCGCTTGGTTTGAGTAAATGGCGCGCGTCTAATGCGTCATAGATGGCTGCAGATTCGAGTGCCGAACCACGCGAAATGGCATAGAAGCCGCCCTTGTCCTTCGGGCGTAGCTTACCTGCGCCTTCTGCAATATTCAGCATGATCGATGTCGACGCTCGATTGAGCTGGTCCTTGAGGTTGCCATTTCCGCGAGGGAGCCGGTCGAGAATCTCGGACGTGAGGACGAAGAATTGTAGCGCGACTTCGTACACATCTAATTTTTCGTGACTGAGCATTTTTGCCTCGGCGAAGTGAGTTTGGAGTCTCTAAGAGACCTCGCCCCTATTGGCGATGCCTCATTATGGTTTTCGGCAAAACCCATCACTTCGTTGCGTAAATCTTTTTGTTTGCCCTCCAAATCCACGTGTCACGATGTTCTAGTCGGGATGGCGCAGGCCCGACCTCTGTTTGCGATCGGTCTCAAAACGACCCCGTGAACGTGCACGTGCACGTGAACGTGAACCGCTTTACCCCCTGCACATTAGGTCATTCGAACAACAACGGCTCGAATCGGGCTAGACTGCTCAACCGAAACCGCCTGGAGAGGTCGAGCGTTCTGCAAGACGACCCCGTGAACGTGAACGTGCACGTGAACGTGAACCGCTTTACCCCCTGCACATTAGGTCATTCGAACAA
>JBKGZI010000034.1:0-23581 GCA_046545675.1 Persicimonas sp. | reverse complement strand
GTCGGTAGGTCGCCCGTGGGCGCGCGTCGAGCGGCTCGCTCGAGTCGAGCAGGCGGGCGTCGAGGCCGTCGTGCACGGCGAACGGCTGTAGTAATAGCGACCCTGACTGGTTGTCTAAAACTTCACGAGCCGGGTGCGAACTCTTAGATTGAGTCGTGGTACCAGACAACACAACAACCACAGGAGAGAAGATGGCCGACCTAGGCGAAACCATTCGACCTGCGACTAAACGCGATGCAGCAACGCTCGCCAGGCTCGTCGATCTGGCTGGCGAGGGGCTCCCGAGTTGGCTGTGGGCGCGCTCTGCCCAGGATGGCGAAGATGCTTTCGAGGTCGGACAACGCCGCGCGGTGCGAGAGGAGGGTGGGTTTTCGTATCGGAACGCGCACGTCATCGAGGTCGATGGGCAGGTGGCCGGTATGTTGCTCGGCTACCGGCTGCCCGAGCCCTATGAGGTCGGCGACCTGTCGGAGCTGCCCGAGGTGGTGCGGCCGCTGGTCGAGCTCGAGGCGCAGGCGCCGGGCACGTGGTACGTCAACGCGGTCGCCGTGTTCGAAGCATTTCGCGGCCGGGGCTTGGGCACACAACTGATGGACCTCGCCGAGCAGCTCGCCCGGGACAGCGGGGCCGACGAGCTCAGCCTCATCGTCGCCGAGAACAACGACGGCGCCCGGCGCCTTTACGAGCGACTCGGCTACGAAGTGCGCGCGGGTCGGCCGGGGAGCTCGGCGGACGGGTTTTCTCACGAAGGCGATTGGGTCTTGATGACCAAGCCCAGCGTCGAATGACCCCGACGTTTGGCCGCCGTCTACATCGTCAGCGAGAGCTCGCCGCACCCCGCTTGGGGCCTCACAATCATACCTAAGTTTGAACGCTAAAAGCGACCGGAGAAGCCTCGCGTGGGGTGCCGGCCGCGTAGGCGGCCGGGGGCATCGTCGCTGACCAGCCATGCCTACACTCCCTCCTCACCCCTCAACAACCCCAACGCCCGCTCCGCCTCCGCCACCGACCGCAACACCAGATCCGCCTCCCCGCTGCCGACCGTAAACACCTCGATATCGCTATTGCCGAAGAGGCTATTCGCGAAGGTGCGGCTCGTCTCCAGATGGTCGACGCGGTCGAAGAGCACGGTGGTGCGCCGAGCATAGATCAGCCCAATCTGGCTGAGGATCCGCGAGCCCTCGATGCGATAGCGCGCGCGCCGAAATAGCAGATAGACCCAGGGGGCGGTGAGCACCAAAAATGGCGCGCCCACCAAGATGCGCAGCATGCGCCCGCTGTGGCGAAATACCTCGGTCGCGGGGTGGGGTCGGTAGGTCGCCCGTGGGCGCGCGTCGAGCGGCTCGCTCGAGTCGAGCAGGCGCGCGTCGAGGCCGTCGTGCACGGCGATCGGCTCGGGGAGGTGGCCGACGCGGATTTGGAAGCCGCCGCCGGTCACCAACGTCAGCCGGCCCTGCTCGCCGGCCGGGTATAGCAGGCTCTCGACGACCTTGATGTCTCGGTAGGCGGCCAGGTGGCGGAAACGGCGTATGACCCCGCCGGTGACCTCGACGTAGTCTCCGAGCAGTTGGCCGCGAAGCCGGCGGTGGTATAGGTCGCGCCACAACAGATAGCCGACCGCGCCGACGCCGGTGACTCCGACGATCGCGGCGCTGATCTGGGCGACGTCGAAGGCGAGGTTCGCGGCGATGGCCAGCCCCCACACGCCGACGAGCGCGCCGACGAAGGGCGCTCCGGCCTTGAGGGCGTCGAGCGGCGAGCATGTGGGCTCCAATTGCTCGGGCAGTGAGCCGCGGCTGCTCGTGGTGAAGCCGCCTCCATGGAGGCCCAGCGCGCGCCGCATCGCCTCGATCAGATGCTCCTCGGCGGCGATATGCGCGAAGTCGATCGACTCGCCAGATCCGATCGACCGGAAGCGCACCGTCGCCGTGCCCATGATCGCGTCGAGCGGGTTTCGCAGCACCGACATCGAGGTGATCTGGTCGACCTTGAAGCGGGTCTCGTGGCTGGACAGAAAATCGAAGGTCTCGCCGACGCGCCGGTCGTCGAAGCTATATTCGGTGCGCACCGCCCGGATGACCCGCTGGGTGATGCCGATGAGGGCGACCACCCCGAAGATGATCGCGCCGATGACAAAGAGGATGGAGACACTGGCGATGGCCAGCGAGCCGATCTCGAAGGTGCCGCCGAAGGCGATGATCGCCAGCGGCGCGGCCAGCAGCAACAGGGCGGCCGGGATGGCGCCCAGCGCGCCGCTCAGAGCCGCGCGCATCGGCACCGGCTTGAGCCGGCGAGTCGGCCGGGCGGGCTTGTCGGGCTGGTCTGCCGACAGAGACATGCCTTCGCCGGCAGATACCGGCCGCTGCGTGCCCTCGAGCAGGCCGTCGAGCGCCGAGGCGAACGCCGCGCCGTTGGGCATGCTCTGAAAGACGATCTCCGAGCCGGCGCCCCGCGCGCTCAACCGCACGTCGGTCAGCCCGAGCACGCGCTTGTGGATCGGCCGTGAGACGCGGGTATCGGCGAGGTTTTCCAGCGGGATGAATCGGCGCGTTTCGTTGAAGAAGCCGTCGTAATAGTCGATGACGTCGTCGAAGAGGGTGTAGGTGCGACGCAGCAAGTCGACGAACATCATGGCGGCCGTGCTCGAGACCAGCAGCGCCATGGCGCCACCGAGCACCAAGAAGCCCTGTCGAGCTTGCTCGAGCACCTGGCGCCCCAATGGTGCGCCCTCGAAGGCGGCGTAATTGGCCCGAACGAGGTCCCAGATGGTCGCGCCGGAATCACCGGCGAAGACCGTCCACAGGTCCAGGATGCCCGAAAAGGCGAAGCCGACGATGACGGAGACGAACGCCAAGCCGGCCGCCGCCAGGTCGACTAACGCCCCGAGCACGCCGGGCTCCTCGCAGCGCACCTGCACGTCGCGGCTCATCGAAAACCCGCGCTCGCGCATCAGCTCGGCGACACGCTCGTAGACCTCCTGCGGCCCCTCGATATAGGCCATCCGCGCGTTTTGGGCGGCGCTGCCTGCTTCCTGGGCGGTGATATGTCCGACGTCGTACAAGCGCCTGAGGAAGAACGGGCTCCTCCACTCGACCAGCGTGATATTCTCGAGCTCGAGCTCGACGGTGCGTTCGGTGAAAAACGACCCCGTACGCACCACCAAGCCGCCCGGGCCGAGCCGGTAGACCGTCTTGCGATAGCGCACGATGCGCTCGAGCAGCACTCCGAGCGTAAACAACGCAGCCAGTGCCGGAATGCCCCACGCGAATGGCCCCAGGAAGCCCTCCAGCGGCGACCAGAAGAAATAGGCCACCGCCACCACAATGAGAACGGGCACACACGCGTGCAGCGCCGGCCGCAGCACGAACGGCCGCCACAACGGGCGAATCTCTCGCTCGTTCGCTTCATCAGCCTCGTCCATATTCTTAACCTTGCCCTGCCAACCAGACCTGGAAGGTCTGGCACCGGTGCCATCACTCTCCAGCACTGCTCTCGGCGGCAGGCTTCGCCAGCCGGCGGTCCAGCCAGAACGTGCCGCCGGGCACCAGCGACGCCAGGAAGGCGACCGCGCTGAATCCCACCGACCAGCCCTCGGCCCGCGCGGCCATTGCGCCGACCAGGACGTACAAAATGAAGAGCACCCCGTGGATCCAGCCGACGACTTTGACCGGCATGGGCATATCGGCCATATATTTCAAGGGCATGGCGATGCCGAGTAGCACCAGAAACGAGACGCCCTCGGCCAGGGCGATGTGGCGAAACTTTTCGAGCGATGACGACATAGACTCTCTCTCGACGACGGAAGCGGCACGAAAACCACCCTCTGCATAGGAGGCTAGCAGGGGCCGGTCAAGACAACGCTGCCGCGCCATCTTCGCATTCCCACTCTCCGGGCCCGCCCACCATCTCAGCCCAAAAACGCAAATGTTTCGCTTGTTTGGCAGGCATATACTTATTACAAAAAAAGAACCAACACTTTTCGCGACAACTTGATCCGATCCTCTGGGAACCAGCGGTAAACTATGAAGTCAGTGCAGTATGATGACGCCATTTACGAGGTCCAGAACCACGAATCGGTGCTCGACGCGCTGTTGCGCGGGGGGGCCGATATCAACTTTTCTTGCCGAAAGGGGTCGTGCCAGACCTGTCTGGTGCGCGCCGTCGAGGGCGACCCGGGCGCCGAGGCCCAACGGGGGCTTCGCGAAGAACTGGTCGACTCCGCTCATTTCATGCCGTGTGTGTGCCACCCCGACGAAGACCTGGTGATCGCGCCGCCGGACCTGTCACAGTTGTATATAACCGCGATGCTCACCGAAAAAGAGCAGCTCTCCGAGACGGTGACCCGGCTTCGCATCGAGCCGGCGCGTGACCTCGGTTGGATTCCCGGCCAATACATCAATATCCGCCGCGACGACGGGCTGACGCGCAGCTATTCGATCGCCAGCATCGCCGAGATCGATTATTTCTTGGAGGTACACGTGCGCCGCGTCGAAGACGGCCAGATGAGCCGTTGGATCCACGACGAGCTCGAGCCCGGAGCGTTCTTCGAGGTCCAGGGCCCGCTGGGCGCATGTACCTATAAGGAGGAGTTCGCCGGCTGGCCGCTGCTCCTGGTGGCCACGGGGACGGGTATCGCGCCGCTATATGGCGTCGCCCGAGACGCGCTTCGTCACGACCACGACGGCCCGATCCGCGTGTACCACGGGGGGCGCACGATGGACGACCTCTACCTGCACGCCCAGCTCGAAGAGCTCGCCGAGGAGCACGACAATCTCGAGTACTTCCCGTGTCTGTCCGGCGACGACGTCCCGGAGGGCATCTTCGCCGGCCGCGTGACCGACCGCGTCTTCAAAGAAGACCACCCCGACGCCGCCGGCCATGTGCTGTACCTATGCGGCAACCCGGACATGGTCTACGACGCGCGCTACCACGCCATCGGCGCCGGCGTGTCGCGCTCGGACATCCTCGCCGATCCCTTCGAGTCGGCCTATCCGTATATGCCCGACGACGACGCCAAGCTCGAGGCGGTCGCCCCCGATCCGGAGCTGTGGGAGGCGCTCGACTACGGCAAGGGGCTTCGCGAGATCTTGCAGGAGCTATACGACCACACCTTCGAAGACCCGCGGCTGGGCCCCTTCTTTCACAACGTGACCAAAGAACGGGCGATCTCGAAGCAATACGCGTTCTTGGCCGAGGTCTTCTCCGGCGAGGATAATTATTTCGGGCTCAACCCGTTCAACGCCCACCACTGGATGATCATCTCCGACGATCTCTTCGACTATCGGGAGAATCTCTTCGAGCGATGCGTGCGCAACTACGGGTTGCCCGAACACCTGGTGCGCCGGTGGATGGCATTTCAGGAGCTATTCCGCCGCGAGATGGTCAAGTCGAGCCAGCGCGGCCTGATCATGGACGGAGTCGAGCACAAAAAGGAGGGCTTTAGCGTCGAGGAGATCTCCATCGGCACGGTCTGCGATGGCTGCGAAGGTATCATCGAGGCCGGCTCGAAGGTGCGCATGCACAAGCGCACCGGTAAATTATTCTGCGAGCATTGCAGCGCCCGAGACGCGACCAACGCGGTCGGCGCGTCGCTCTGATCGATGCGCGCCGAGACGAGGTCAGCCCGTGGCTCTGGCGAGCCGGCGGGCGGCCTCGACGAAGTCGGCCATGCTGCGCACGTTCGGTGCGCCATAGAGTCGCGCGATCCCCCGGTGCAGGTGCAGATGCAGGGCGCGGCCGACCGCCTCGGGGGTGAGCGCGACGCCGTCTCGGCGGCAGCGCACCAGCAGCATCGCTCGGTAGATGTCGGCGTCGGCCCCGGCGAAGGTCTGCCAGCTCATCTCCACCGAGCTGGGTGTCTCCAGGTCGACCTGCGGCGGCGGGTTCGGGTCGGCCAACGAGACACATAGCGCCCATCGACACAGGTGATTCCACTGACTGATGCCGGTTCGCCGCTTCAACACGATCAGCTCTCGGCGGCCCCGCTCGGTGATGTGGATGCGCTCGCTCAGCATGGCTCGAAATATCCTGGGTCGATGTGGGTCGCCTGGGTGTCGGCCTCGAAGTCGAGCCGGTAGCAGCGGCTGATCGACGGCTCGAGCAGCTCGAGATAGTCGCCGACGACCTCCTCGTCGGTCGACAATAAGATGACCTGGTGGCCGGCGTTGGGAAAATACTCGGTGACCAGTCGCTTGCGGTGCTCGCTGTCCAGCCGGCCCAGCGGCGTGTCGATGATCGTGGGCAGCAGGCGCTGTGAGTTCTTGGCCAACCCCCACAACATGCTGATGCTGAGCACCTGGCGCTCCCCGGCCGACAGCGCGTCCGGCGAGAACCGCTTGCCGGCGCGGTCGACCAGCACCAGCTCGAAGGACTGCGGATCGATGTGCAGGTCGGCGACCAGATCGTCTTTGCGCGCCAGACGCCTGAAGACGTTGACCACCTGGCGCTCGAGCTTGACCAGGTTGCGCTCCAAGATAGAGTCGCGAAATTGGGAGAGGCCAGCCTTGAGTCGGTTGCTGAAGATGAGCACGCGCGCGGAGTCCTCGGCCTCGAATTTGGAGGCGACGCGATCGCGCAATAAGCTGTCGAGGCGCTTCTCTTTGTGCTCGATAGCGCCGACGATCCGTTGGCGAGACTCCTCGAGTTGACGCACCGTCAGTTCGCCACGGTCCAGGCGTTTTTTGGCGGATTGACGCTTCTCGAAGATGTCTTTGATGGCCGCTTCGTCCGGCACGCGAGACAGGCGCTTCTGTAGCTTGTCGGCGCGCTGCTCTTGGGTGGCGCGCTCGGCCAACAGCGCGTCGATCTGGCGGCGTGTGCGGGGCAGCGAGTGATCGACGAGGTTGCACAGCGCGGCGGCTACCTGCGGGCCGACGTCCAGGAAGGGCTCGACCGGGGCGCTGGCCTGCTCGCGAGCCCGGATATCCTCCCTCAAAAAACGCCGGACCTCATCGATCGACGCCTCGTCGACGCCGCGCGCGTCGAGGTGGTCGACGAGGCGCCGATCTCGCCGGCCTAACGTGTCACGCACCAGCAGATGACGATTGTAGGCGACCTCCGCCTCTGCCTGCTCACAGGTCGCCTCGAGCAACTCGCCGACCAACTCCAGAGGGCCCATACGAGCTCCCTGGGCGCGAAGCTCGTCTTCATTGCGCCGACGGGCCTTGTCGACCTCGTCCAGTTCGGCCTCGGTAAGCGTGCGACTCTCGTATTCGTCGCCGCCTTGTCGGCGGTATTGGGCGTCGACCCTGTCGAAGAAGGTGCGCAGTTGGGCGGCCGAGCGCCGGGCCTGCTCGAGCTGGCCGTTGACCTCGGCGAGCTCCTCACGGGCGCTCTCCAGGGTGCGCTGAGCCTCCCGAAGCTGGTCGTCGTCATGCTCGTCGCTGAAGCTCTGACGGGTCTTGCGCTCGACGACTTTCAGGTCGTCGGCGAGCTGGTCGACCAGGCCCAGGCCCATCAGATGGGTCATCGCCGTGGTCAGCAAAGTGGCCGTCTCGGCGCTCTCGGTGAATCGGCGCACACGCTCGCCGTCGAAGAAGAACAGCTCGGAGAGTGCCAGCGGCATGATCTGCTCGAACTCGGCCGCCCACCCATCGCCGGCGCCTTCGTCGAGCTCGCCGTCGCGGAAGACCTGTAACTTCTCGTAGACTTTGTCGCCCATGGCCGACCACTTGCGCACCAGCCGAACCTGCTCGGCGCGGCCGAGTGAGTGGTGGTTGAATTCCAGCTCGATGCTCGCCCCCTCCATGGGGTTGGCTTCCCGGTGAATCGCGTCGCGAAGATAGCCGTCGTAAGTGCTCTGGTCGCGCTCGGCGAGTTGGGCCCGTTTGCCGTAGAGGACCAGCCGGAAGGCATCCAAAAGGGTCGTCTTACCGGCGCCGTTGAGGCCGCCGACCAGCACGACCGGCTTGTCGGCCGCGGCCGGCTCGAGCTGCAGCTCGTGGCGGCCGGCATAGACGCCAAAATTTTCGAGGACGAGTCGTTTGAGCAACATCAGTGAGGCTTCTTCCGGCGAGAGTCTTTGGAGATCTACCTATAGAACCGTGGGGCTATATCGAGCGGGATAGGAGCAGCAGTGGTTTAGCTGCCATGGTCCTGCGCCTTGTCCGAGGTCGCGGCGCCCTGCAACGCATCCTCCTCGCGGTGGGCACGATCGATGGCCAGATCATCGCGGCGAAAATGCTCGCGGATCTTGTCGTCGAGCGCCTCGAATAGCCCGGCCCGTCGCACCTTGGTGCGGTACTGACGCTCGACCTCGAGCAGCGAGCAGACCAGCTCGAAACACTCCGGGCAATCGGGCAGGGACTGGTCGAGCAGCTCGAGCTCCTCGCGGTCGAAGGGGATCGCGTCGTCGAGGGTGGCCCCGGGATACGGCTCGTCCATCTCCTCCTGCCAGATCAGCGGCAGGCGGTCGTCGATCTCGTGCTTTTCGATCACCCAGATACGCCGAATCTCCTCGAGCTCCTCGAGCGACACCAACTCGGCGTGCTCGACGTCATCGGGCACGCGCTCGGCGATCGCTCGTTGGGTCTGTAAGACCCGGCGCAGCCAATAGGCGCGTCCCTCTTGATCGTAGGGCCCGCGGACCGCCTCGCCCTTACGGAGGCGAGCACGGCCGTCTTCGCGACGGACGCCGCGGTGCCGCGGGTCGCGGCGGGCGAGCTCATCGCGAAGCTCGAGCAGCGGGCACATCCACTCGTAGCTGCGCTCGTTGCGGATCATCGCCCCCATCGAGCGATCTTCGGAGACGACCGTACACACCCAACATCCGAAGCGACTCTTGCCGCAACTGGGCGTGGCCGTATCGGCGACCACCGGACATTCGTGGTCCGGAGACGCCCCCCGATACAGATCGAGCAGCGCCTCGTTCTCCATCCCGAAGGGGTTGGGCTCCTGGAGCAGATACAGCCAGACGTCGTCGGTGGTCCACTGCTCGATGGGCGTGTACAGCAGCGTGCCCGGCGAGCGGTCATATAGGCGCAGGGCTCGGCCGCGCAGAAGGTGGTCGCGGCTCGACAGCGTCTCGGCGCGCGCCGCGCTCTCGTCACTGCGCGAGCCCAACACCAAGATCACCTCATTTTGGCCGGCTACAGTCTGGCGCAAAAAAGTCTCGGTGGGCTGGATCTTGAGGCGGTCGGTACACCACCGAAACCGCGGCCCCGGCGTCGGATAGCCCCGACCGATCAGGTTGACCCAAAAGGAATCGTCGATATGCGGCTTCAACACATGGGCGTTCAGCGGCAGGCCGGCGACCTCGGCGGCGTGCTGGATCTCGAGGATCGACTCGTTCATCCGATCGCGCACGATCGGATTCTCCACGCCGGTGTCCACCGACACGACCTCGATCGGATTGCGCAGCTCGTCGGCCGACAACTCGCTCAACGCGCTCCAGACCAATTGGAGCGTCGCCGTCGAATCCTTCCCTCCGCTATAGGCGATCACCCATGTGCTATCGCGCGACAGATACAATCGGCGAATCTCACGACGCAACTTGTCCAGCACGGCCCGGTAATCGTCTGCAAAAACCCCTCGATCAGGCTCGGTCATCTACTGCTCTCCCGATACTCACCAACGGTGCGACACCCGCACCGAACAAACGACAGGCCCCTTTAAGGGGCGGCCCGCGTGACTAAATTTGGGGCGATGATTTGTCCGTCGGAGGACTCAGGCATCCGGCTACGCCCTGATGCGGATCGCCAAGATCGCGCAGAAAGGCGGCAACACGGAGGTGCCCCAACTTTAGTCCCACTGGAAATATCCAGTGTAAATAAAACATAAACACAATTTATCACGATTGAAAAGCAGGCGCGCATTTGAAGCACAATCCGAATCTTTTCATAATTTATTGATGCAGGCGGGCGTGCTCTTCGCTCATCTCAACCCAAAGACCTCGGTGCGCAGCCGACGTCGCCACCTGATTCAGCCCCCCAACCCAAATGGGGGAGCCCCGGAGGATGAGATGCACGAGATCGACGAGCGTGACAAAATCGGTGCCATTTATTTGGACTGCAACGGCTCGACGCCCACAGATGAGCGAGTCGTCGAGACGATGCGGCCGTATTTGACGGCCAACCCCGCCAATCCGGCCAGCCAACTGCATCTCTATGGCCAGCAAGCACACCGCAAGGTCGAGGAAGCCCGCGATCAAGTCGCCGCCCTGGTCGACGCACGCCCCCAGGAGGTGATCTTTACCAGCGGCGCGACCGAGAGCAATAACCTGGCATTGCTGGGGATCGCCCAGGAGGCGCTCGAGGCGGGCAGAACCCATATCGTCTCCAGCGCCATCGAGCACCCCGCGGTGCTCGAGCCGCTGGCGCACTTGAGCGATCACGGGTTCGAGGTCGAACTGGTCGCGCCGGGGCCCGACGGGGTCGTTCGCGCCGAGGAGTTGCTCGCCAGGGTACGTCCGGATACCGCGATGGTCTCGCTGATGCACGTCAACAACGTGGTCGGCACCGTCCAGCCCATCGGCGAAGTCGCCGATGGGCTCGCCGATCACCGGGCGCTGATGCACGTCGACGCCGCGCAGGGGGCAGCACACCGCTTCGAGGAGCTCGGCCACCCGCGCCTCGATCTGATCAGCATAAGCGCTCATAAAATGTACGGACCCAAGGGAATCGGCGCGCTCATCTACCGCCGACGCCCCCAGGCTGCGCTGAAGATCGCAGCGCGCAGCTTTGGCGGCGGCCACGAAGGCGGGCTTCGCCCCGGCACCGTGGCGACGCCGCTGGTGGCCGGATTCGGCCGCGCCTCGAAGCTGTGTCGCGAGGAATCCGACCACCGCAAAGAGCGCAACCGCGCGTTCCGTCGAAAGCTCATCGAAGGGCTCGCCCCGCTCCATCCCACCTATCACGGCGAGCCCGAAGAGCAGGTTTCACACGTCGTTTGCCTCTCTTTTAGTGGGGTGCGGGCGCGGGCGGTGCTGTTGAGGCTTCGGGACCTCGTCGCCGCCTCCAACGGAGCCGCCTGCCGTGCCACCGACAACCATCCCAGCCACGTGCTCGTGGCGATGGGGCTGTCCGATGGGCCGCTCGAAGAGGCGATCCGGTTGTCCTGGTATCACGACACACCGGCGGTCGACTGGAGCGAGGTGGTCGAGCGTCTGATTTCGATGTCTCGCTGAGAAGGCCTCAGACTACCCATCCAATCAACTCGGCGCGAATCCGGCCTCCCTTTGAATCGCTCGGCCGAGACGAAATCACAATTCACACTATTCACACTATCATGATGCAGCCCCTCGCTATCGCGGGTCTGCGACGCCCTCCGATATCGCCTCGACACGCGTATCTTTCCCGCCGCTCGATCCCTCGATGGGCCCAACGCCCAGCCAAATTTTACTTCCTCGGACGAGCAAGAACACCTTGACGCTTATCAACTAAAGCCAACATACTCCAATTAGAACAAACGGATTAGACAGGAAATTGGAGGCGTTCAAAACTCTCCGCTAAGCTCTTGCAATCACAGGAGTTTTGCGGACGGTTGCGTCTTGAAGTCGGCCGAGAGAAAACTCAAATCTTGCATTATTCCCACTAATGCAGGCGGGGATTAGTCCACGCTTGATTTAGTTGTAAGAGCGGTGGCAGTGGTACAGCGTTTTGCCAAAAAATCCGGCGAAGATTCGGTGGCCTCACAGGGGGCGGCGTCCGAGACGATCGCTGGTCTGCTCGACCGCCTCGATGCCCACCCCGAGGACGCCTCGAGTTGGTTCGAGTTGGCCGAGTGGCTCGAGCGACTCGGACGCGCCGGACAAGCCGCAGACGCCCTCGCCCAGCTGGCCCATCTGGAGATCGAAGCCGGCCATCTGACCGCCGCGTTGGATTACCTGCGGCGTTCCATCGAGCTCGACCCCCAACGCGCCGAATCTCACTACGAGCTGGCCAAGACCCATCACCAGCTGGGCCGCTTCGCCGAGGCCTTCGAGGCCTACTCGCGAGCCTATGAGCACTTTAAGTCAAGGCAGCGCCCCGAGCGCTCCAAGGATGTACTCGAAAGTATGATCCGCCTGAAACCCGACGATATCGAGCTCCACCTCAAGCGAGCGCGCCAACTCGAAAAAGACGGTGAATTCAAGGACGCCTTGGAGCTGTATCGCCGATGCGCCGACGAATTGGAGCGCTCGGGCAGCACCGAAGAGTTTCTCGAGATCACCGAGCATATGCTCGAGCTGGCCCCGGAGCAGCCCAGTCTGCGCGCCAAAGTGGTCGACACCTTGCTGGGCGAGTCCCAGGCCTTCCTCAATTACGGACTCGCCGAGCGCGCCCACAAGGCCCTGCGGAGAGCGCTGAACCACGCACCGGAGTCGCTCGAGGCGCACCTGAGGTTGGCCCTGCTCCACGAGCGCCAGCGCCAACCGATGGCCTTTTTGGACACCGTCTACGACATGGCTCGGCGCGCCAAAGGCGGGCGAGGCATCGCCGCCAAATTGCTGCACCAGGCCCGCCAATGGCTGGACAACGACAAGCTCATCGATGACTTGGCCGAGACACTGGAGATTGACTTGAGCGACATGACACAGGAGTTGCCCCCGTGCGCGCCCGACAACGGAGAAGCCGGCCTCGGCGACGAGAAGACCGCCCCGCGGGACACGTCCTCGCCGACGTTCGCACAGGAGTCGACCCGCGAGCACGGACTCTTGGTCGGGGGGGCCGGCAAGGCCCAGAATCTGCTGGCCCTCCTCCAGAGCATCGAGCGCTGCGAGGAGCCCTCGCAATTGCTCATCGAAGACGGCGACGGCAACACCGTCGCCCGCATGCGCGCCTTCGACGGCCGCCTGGAATTGGGCGTATGCATCGACGGCGAGGTCTACGCCGACAAGCCGCTCGAGCGGGTCAGCGCCGAGTTGGCCAAGCGGCTGACTCAGGCCGACGAGGGCGATCACCTGAGCGCCTCCAACACCTCGACCGGCGAGCGATCGCAGTTGTATCGGCTGACCGCGCGCGCCCTGGTCGAGTTGGCAACCCGGGCAGAATCACAGCACTTTTGTCTGCGCTCTCGGTGCATCGACGAGGACGAGATCGACCGGCTGTCTTTCTCGCCCTTCGCGCTGGCCATGCGGGCGGCCGGCTATATGCACAGCAACTCCAATAATATCGCCGCGCGCGTCTACGACGAGATGATCGACTCCAGCGACGAGGCTTGGCTTCTGGTCGACCCGCAAGACGACTCCAAGATCTGCCTGCCGCTGCGCACTGTCTCCTCGTCGCCGCTGACGCTGACCGAAGTACGCACCCTGGGGCGGAAGTCTCACGAGATCTTGACCTACAACCGTCGCTTCCACGACATCGTCGGCGGCCACGACGTCATCTCGACGAGCTTCTCGATGTCCGACGGATTGTGGACGGCGATCAGCAGCGGAGCGCACGTGGCCTTGGTGCGAAACGAGCCGGTCAAGATCGGCACCGCCCTATCCAAGGCCCGCCGAGCCACCGAACCGACCAAATCGGCGGAGAACGCATGAACAACGTCCTCCAATTGCGCGATCTCGAGGTGTGCTACGGCACCAAGACCGTCTTGGCAGGCGTCGATCTGAGCATCGCCCCCAACGAGATCTTCGTGCTGATGGGGCCCGGTGGGGCGGGAAAATCGACGCTGCTGCGCACGATCAGCGGACTGAACGGCAGTTTGAGCTCATTTGGGATCTCCGGAGACGCCTTGTACCTCGGCCAGCCGCTGAGCCCGGATATCGAGCCCACCCGCGGGGTCGTGCCGGTGCTCGTCCAGCAGAAGCTGTCGCTGCTGGCCTCGACCGTCTTCGAATATTTGGTCACCAACTTCCCGTGCCGCTCGGACTTCACCCGCCTGGAGCTGCGCGACCGGCTCGACGAACGCCTCGAAGACGCCGGGATGGCCGATCTACCCGAGGGGCTCGACACGCCGGTGACCGACCTTCAGCCCGGCCAGCGGGCGATCCTCAGCGTGCTTCGGGCCTGCTTGCCCATGCCCGCGCTGGTATGCATCGACGAGCCCACCGCCGGCCTCGAGGACGACCAGGCCCAGATGGTGCTCGACTATATCGCCCAGCAGGCCACCGAGCGCGCCGTCTTCGTGGTCACCCACAACCAGCAGCGCGCCCGGCTCATCGGCGACCGCACGGCTCTTTTGGCCGGCGGGCGCATCCAGGAGTGCCTGCCGACCGACCAATTCTTCACCAATCCGACGACCGACGCCGCGCGCACTTATATCCGAACCGGAGGCTGCACCGTGCCCTCACCCGACGCTAATCCCGAAGAACTCGACCCCGCGTATCGCACATCGTCGGCGAGCTTGGCGCCCCAAAAACAGATGCTCAAAATGGCGCCCAAGCGCGCCGGCGGCGTCCGCTATGTGCCGGCGCGCCAGGGGCCGACCGGCTTCGACTGGCTGCTGGCCGGCCAACTCGGCGGCACGCCCCTGCCGGGGATCAGCCGAGACATCGATCGCGACCTGGAGGCCCTTCGGCGAGTGGGCACCACCGTGCTGGTCACCCTGATGCTCGACCGGCTCCCGGCCAAGAAGCTGCGCGAGCACAACCTCGAGGGCCTGCACTTTCCCATCGTCGATATGGAGGCGCCCGAGCCGCTGGCCGCCGCCGATCTGTGCCGGCTCATCGACGCCCGCCTCGCCGACGGCGGCGTGGTCGTCGTCCACTGCAAGGCGGGCATCGGCCGCACCGGCACGATGCTGGCGGCCTACCTCATCTGGAAGGGTCAAAGCGCCGACGACGCGCTCACCCGCGTGCGCGAGGTCAACCCCCGGTGGGTCCAATCCAAAACGCAAGAAGATTTTCTCCAAGAGTTCGAGCTCTGGCTCGACTAAAGACACCCTCAGTGGGTGTCACGCAGCCTCGATAAGCGAGGCGGCGCTTTTTAACCCACACGTAAAAAGGAGTACCGGCATGACACTCGATTCCGCAATTTCAGCAGGCGTCAAAGAGATCCCCGAATGCGTCGCCGGCGGCTACGTCGACATGTCCACGGGCATGTTGCTGGGCGTCAAGACCGTCGAATCGCACCCCCAAGAGGTGCTCGACCTCGTCTCGGCCGCCACCGCCGACATGTTCCAGGGCAAGAACGTCACGGCCATCGAGAATATGTTCAAGAAGAACCGCGGCCTCGAAGCCGACGACCATCACTATTTTCAAGAGATGATCGTCTTCAGTGACAACCTCATCCACGTCTTCCAGCGCTGCAAAAAGAACCCCAACCACGCCGTGGTCTGGGTCTGCGGCAAGTCCGCCAATATGGGCATGGTGCTCACCAAAGCGCGCATGACCCTGGGCAGCGTCGAAGACGCCCTCTAAGCCCCACCCGGGCCAACCCACGCTCGACCCACCCGGGGTGTCGCCGCGACACCCCGGGCTGGATGACAGGACCTCTATGTCTCGGGCATATCGTTCCACCGCTCTCGCAGGGCCTTCCAAACCCCCGTACGAAACCACTCGTGGCCGTGATCGGCGTCCCAGCGTTCGTGCCACATCACCGCGGTGTCGACACCGGGCACGGGGACCGGCGTCGACCTGGCGACGAGATCGTAGCGTTCGACGGCGTCGGCGGCGAGCATATGCGGCGCCGTAAAGATCAGATCGCTCGCCTCGACCGCAGGCGGACCGAGCAGAAAGTCAGGTAGCGTCAACCCAACCTTGCGCTGCTCCCCGACCGACTCCAAGGCCAACTCGATCAGCGAGATCCCGGCATGCTCTTCGCCAATCACCACATGGGGATAGGCGAGCCAGGAGCCCACATCAAAGCCCCCATCCAGCGCCGGATGTCCCCGGCGCATCAGACAAAACCACTCGGTGGTCCCCACCCGCCTCTGCCGAAGCCGCGTGGTGGCTCGCTCCGGAATCGGGCCGACGACGATGTCGAAGCGCCCCGTCTCCAACGATTTTTCCATCCCGTCTAAGTACTCCGAGTCGACCTCCAGGCGGGCCCGGGGCGCCTCGGCGTTCATCCAGCTCAGCAGCCCGGTGAAGAAGCTGGCGAGTAGGTCCGGACAGCCCATCCTGAAGGGCCGGTGGGTCGCCGCCGGCTCGAAGCTCTCCTCGGACACCAGCACCGCCTCGACCTCCCTTAGAGCCCGCACCAATGGACTGAGCAGCGACTCGGCCTTCGGGGTCGGCTTCATCCCTCCCCTGCCGGACACCAACAGCGGATCGTCGAATAGCTCACGGAGCCGACGCAGCGCGTGACTCGCCGCCGGCTGAGACAGGCCGAGCCGCTCGGCAGCACGAGTGACATTTTGCTCCTCTAGCAACGCCTCGAGCGCGACGAGGAGATTCAAATCGACGTCTTTAAGATTCATATCGTGCATGCATCTATTATCATCATCTATTTCACGAATGCAAACCACCTCCCTACTCTTCGAAGCAGTTGAGGGCGCCCAGACCATCGCCCCCCTTCGAGACCCAAGAGGTGCTCCGTTGAAGCTATATGAAAGCGATCTGCAAACTGCTCGCACCCACGAGGCGCGCGAACTCGCCGATTTTCCTTCACTGAGCCGAGAGCAGCTAAGGGCGGTTCGAGCACGGGCCAGCCGTCTGCGCTCGTGGTACCGCGATCACCCGTTTATCCATCACATCATCGCTCTGGGCGCGCTGCTCGGCCTCTTCGCCCTGGATGCCTGGGTGTTGCTCGAGCTGCCGGAGTATCTCCCGTGGGCGACGCAGACCTGGCAGGGGATTGTGCTGGGAGGAGGTCTCGCTGGCTTTCTCCACGGCTATATCGTCTATGGCATCGTCTCCTATAGCGTTCACGAGGGTGCCGCCCACGATCTCATTGTCCAAGGCAAGGGGCGGCTGGCCAACGCGCTGCGCCTATTCGCCAACCACGCCGGGCGCTTCTTCCTCGCCGATCCCGTCGAGTATCGCCAAGAGCACTTCGACCATCACCGTCACCTGGGCAGCGAAGACGACGGGTCCTTTACGACATTCGTGCGCCTGAGACGGCTGCTGGGCAGCGTGGTCCCGATGGCCCCTTTCTTTACGTTCTCGGATTTCTTTCCGTGGTTGCCCGACCGCTACACACCGAGTCGACTGCTGTCGATTGGACTGACGCTGGCCTACGTCAACACCTTCGTGCTGCTGATGGCGCCCCGATTTGGCCTCGCGTATACGGTCGTCGTTTTATTCGCCGTCGGCGGCTGGATCAGCTTCGCCCTCGATCGACTCCGGGAGAGCTCCGAGCACCTGTTCATGCCGCTCGACCGCACCGACGGCACCCGCGAGCTCGGCGTCGGCTTGTGGGGGATGCTCGTCGGCGGCGGCCCGTGGGGCCAGCCTTGTCATCTCTCCCACCACCTGGCGCCCGCGCTTCCCTGGTACCAGCAACTGATGCTGCACCGATTTCTGAAGCGTGAGGTGCTCACCGAACGGCAACGACGGGCCTTTTTACTGCGGCCCGTCGTCGGCTACCCGGCGCTGCTCGTCAAGCTCGTGGCCGAAAATCTTCGCGGCGGCTCACCCCAGCCCCGAGGAGGCGCCCAATGAGACGCGCGACCCCTTATAAAGCCGCCCCATTCAGCTCCGACCAGTTCAGCTCCGACCAGTTCAGCTCCGACCAGTTCAGCTCCGGGCCGGACGCCATCGTCATCGGCTCGGGCATCGGCGGGCTCTCCGTAGCGGCCTGCCTGGCGCGTCACGGCCGGCGCGTCTGTGTGCTCGAGCGCCACTATCGCGCCGGTGGACTCACCCACACCTTCTCGCGCAAGGGCTATACCTGGGACGTCGGCTTGCATTATCTGGGGCGAGTGCACGACCCCGACGCGCCCCTTCGACATGCGTTCGACTACGTCTCCGAAGGCAGGCTCGAGTGGGCCCGGCTCGACCCGGTCTACGACCGAGTCGTCTTCGACGATGCCACCTACGACTTCGCGGCCGGTCGCGGGGCGTTTCGGGCCGACCTCGTCGAGCGCTTTCCGGGAGAGGTCGACGCCATCGACCGCTACCTCGAGTTGCTCGACGAGGTCGACGAGGCCGCCGAGCGCTACTTCACCCAACGCCTGGTGCCCGGACCGCTCGCCAAATTGACGCGCCCGTTTTTGACGCGCGCCTTCTCGCGCCACGCCCGACGCACCACCGCCGAGGTTCTCGGCGAGCTGACATCGAACCGGCGACTCATCGGAGTGCTGACCGGCCGGTACGGCAATTATGGCCTACCGCCGGCGTCGAGCAGCTTCGCGATGCACGCGCTCGTCGCCCATTTTTACCTCGACGGCGCGAGCTATCCGGTAGGCGGCGGAGATCGACTCTTCGAGAGCATCGTCCCGACCATCCGCCGGGCCGGCGGTGACGTGTACGTCAACGCCGAGGTCGACGAGATCTTGGTCGAAGGGCGACGCGCCGTGGGTGTCCGTCTGTGCAATGGCGACGAGCTCCGCGCACCGATCGTCATCAGCAACGCCACGCTCCACACGACCGCCTTCGACCTGCTCCCCGACTCGTCTCGACAGCGCGATTTGGCCGGCCGGGCCGCCCAGATCGAGCCCTCCACCGGCCACATCTGCCTCTATCTGGGCGTCGACGGCAGCGCCGAACAACTCGGGCTCAGCGCTCAGAACACGTGGGTTCACGCCGGCTACGACCACGACGCACACCTTCGGGCCTTCTCGGCCGATCCGAGCCAGCCCTTGCCGATGGTCTATATCAACTCCCCATCGGCGCGGAACCCGTCGTGGCAACGCCAGCACCCCGACCGCTCGACGCTGACCGCGATCTGTCCGGCCCCCTACTCGTGGTTCGAGCGGTGGCGAGGGACCGACTGGAAGCGGCGCGGTGAGGAGTACGAGGCCTTCAAGGACGAGCTGCGACGGCGTCTGCTCGACACCGTGCTCGATCACTACCCCGCCGTGGCCGGCCGCATCGAGCATCAGGAGCTGTCGACCCCGCTATCGACCGAGCACTTTACGGCCCACCACCGCGGCGCTGCCTATGGACTGGCCCACAGTCCGACACGATTCGAGAAGCCATGGTTGCGCGCTTCGCTTCCGTTTCGAGGGCTATATCTGGTCGGCCAAGATCTGGTCACCGTCGGTGTGGGCGCCTCGATGCTCTCCGGGCTCTTGGTCGCCTCGCGCATTCTTCGCCGCAACCTCCTGGCCGTCGCCGCGGAGGCCTGACCAGCCGCCAAGTCACTTTTTGAATCCACTTTTTTCGAGACTGAAGAACTACTGCACCCACAAATCCCTCACGACACTAGGATAAATTATGAAATTACCATTTCGATTGCTCTGGACGCTCCTCTGCAGTCACCGTCGCCCCAGCCTCGAGCATCCGCTCGACACCTGCGTGACTCCGTCGCGGGTCATGCCCACCGATATCGATCTGTTCGGCCACATGAATAACGGGCGCTACCTGATGTTGATGGACATCGCTCGGGCGGACTTCGGGATGCGCCTGGGCCTGCTGGGGCCCGCCCTTCGACACCGCTGGCTGCTGCCCATCGACCACGCGACCCTCGACTTCCACCGGGAGCTGGGCCCCTTGGAGGCCTTCGAGATCCACACCGACCTGCTCGGCTGGGACGAGCGGCGGTTCTACTTTCGCCACAGATTCCGTCTGGCTGAGGACGACCAGAGTGCGACGAACCAGGGTGCAGTGACCGAGTCGGCACGCGATATAGGGGTCGGCCACGTCAGCGTCGCCGTTCGCGGCCCCGAAGGCGGTGTCTCCCCGTCGACGGTCATCGAGACGATCCACGGCGCCCCGCTCGCCTCGCCGCCGGTCGCCCGAGAACTCCTCGAGCGGCTCGACCCGCGACAGGCCGCCCCAAAAGCCAACCAGCCCACTCCTGGGCGTCCCTCGCCGGCGTCCGAGCGTGAGCCCATCGCCATCGTCGGCATCGGCTGTCGACTTCCCGGTCAGGTCGACTCTCCCGATTCTCTTTGGGAGATGCTGCGCGACGGTCGAAACGGGATCGTAGACGTGCCTGCCTCACGCTGGAACCCGGCCAAATTCCACGACCCGCAAGGCGCTCCCGGACGCACACATGTCCAGCGCGCCGGACTCCTCGACCAGGACCTGCAGCGCTTCGACGCCGCCTTCTTCGGGATCACCCCGCGCGAGGCCGTCACCCTCGACCCCCAGCAACGCCTGCTGCTCGAGACCTCCTGGGAGGCCTTCGAGGACGCCGGCATCCCTGCGGGCAAGCTGGCCGGCTCGCGCACCGGTGTCTTTGTCGGGGGATTCATGACCGACAACCTCATCTTGCGCTCCAACCCGTACAACCGGCGTGAGCTGACCACCCATGCCGCCACGTCGAGCACGCTGACGATGCTCTCCAACCGCCTGTCGTATTTCTACGATCTGCGCGGGCCGAGCTTCTCGGTGGACACGGCTTGCTCCTCGTCGCTGGTCGCCGTCCATCAGGCCTGCCGCAGCATCTGGAGCGGTGAGAGCGACCAGGCCCTGGTCGGTGGCGTCAACGCGATATTGATGCCCGAGGTCCAGGCGACGATGTCCAAGGGCGGATTTCTCAGCGACGACGGCCAGTGCAAGACCTTCGACTCCCGCGCCAACGGCTACGTGCGGGCCGAGGGCGCCTCGCTGGTCGTCCTCAAACCCCTCAGCCAGGCGCTGGCCGACGAGGACCGAATCTACGCGACGATCCGGGGCAGCGCGGTCAACCAGGACGGCCGCACCAACGGGATCACGCTGCCCAATCCGGACGCCCAGGTTGACGTGATGCGCGACGCGTATCGAGACGCCGGGGTCTCTCCCTCGACGATCTCGTACGTCGAAGCACACGGCACCGGCACCGCCGCCGGTGACCCGCTCGAGGCTCGCGCGCTGGGTCGTGTCGTCGGCGCCGGCCGATCACCCGAGCAGGCGTGTCTGGTCGGCTCGATCAAGACCAACCTGGGCCACCTCGAGGCGGCCGCCGGCGTCACCGGCTTGATCCGCGCCGCGCTCGTGCTCGACCGAGGTGAAGTCCCGCCTCATCTGCATCTCGAGCAGCTCAACCCCGACATCGACCTCGAGGCCAACGGCTTGCGCGTGACCACCACCCCCGAGGCGCTTCCCGAGGCGTTGCTCGAGGATCGGAGCCGACACCGCGCCGCGGTCAACGCCTTTGGCTACGGCGGCACAAACGCACACGTCATCCTCGAAGAGGCCCCCTCGCGACACACGCCCGCGACTGAGCCGCGCAAAACCTCGCGTCCGCTGATGTTGCCACTGTCGGCGCGCAGCCCCGAGGCGCTGGACGACCTCGCCGCCGACTACGCGCGCCGACTCGGCCAGCTCGACAAAGAGTCCACAACGGTCACGCCCCTGGACCTCTGCCACTCCGCAGCCACCCGGCGCGAACACCATCACTACCGCCTCGCCGCCCAAGGAGCCGACGCCGCCGAGCTGATCGACGCGCTCACGCAATGCGCCCACGGGCAATCCTCCGGTGATACATGGGACAGCGCCGTCGCCCAGCGGGACCCGGGGCTGGTCTTCGTCTACACCGGGATGGGACCTCAGTGGTGGGCGATGGGTCGGCAACTGATGGAGGCCGAACCCGTCTTCCGCCAGACCCTCGAGGCGTGCGACCGCGCCTTCACCCGCATCAGCGGCTGGTCGATCCTCGACGAGTTACTCGCTGACGAAGAAGACTCCAAGATGCACCGCACCGACATCGCCCAACCGGCCAACGCCGCTTTGCAGGTCGGGCTCACCGAGCTGTGGCGCTCCTGGGGCGTCACGCCCGACCTGATCATCGGCCACAGCATCGGCGAGGTCGGCGCCGCCTACGCATGCGGCGCGTTGAGCCTCGAAGAGACTCTGACGGTCGCCTACCACCGCAGCCGCCTGCAGGCTCGCACCGCCGGCCAGGGCACCATGCTCGCCATCGGGTTGGGCGCCGACGAGGCGGCTGATTACGTCGCCCCGCACGCCGACGAGGTCGCGATCGCAGCCATCAACAGCCGCGACGCCGTGACCCTCGCCGGCCAGCGCGCCGCCCTCGAAGAGATCGCCGAGCGCCTCGAGAGCGAGAAGATCTTCAACAAATTCCTGCGCGTCGAGGTCCCCTACCACAGCCCGGTGATGGACGCGCTCGAAGACGAGTTGCGCTCGGCCCTGGCCGACCTGCGACCGCGCACGCCCTCCATCCCAACCGTCTCGACGGTGACCGGAGAGCGAGTCGATGCGGACATGCTCCACGACGCGGATTATTGGTGGCGCAACGTCCGCCAGAGCGTGCGCTTCGCCGATGGACTCGAGACAGCCCTCGGGCTCGGGGCGAATATCTTTGTGGAGGTCGGCCCGCATCCGGTGCTCGCCAGCTCGATTCGCAGCGTGGTGCGGGACTCGGAGACCGACGCCCAGATCTCGCCGACACTCGTGCGAAAAAAGGACGAGATGGCGACCATCACCCGGACCACGCGCCGTCTGTGGACGGCCGGCGTCGAGATCGACTGGGACGCCTATCTGGGCGGCGGACGCCACGTAAAGTTGCCCACCTATCCGTGGCAGCGCGAGCACCACTGGACCGAGAGCATACGCTCCGAGCGACACCGCCTCGATCGCAGCGACCATCCCTTTTTGATGACGCCTCAGACATCGGCGCACCCCACCTGGGAGACCGAGATCAACCTCGCTCACATGCCGTGGCTCGCCGATCATGTCGTCGCCGGCAGCAACCTGTTCCCCGGGGCCGGCTATGTGGAGGCCTTCACCGCCGTCCACCACGCATTGGCCCTCCGAGACGACGAGCAGCCGGGCGTCGGCTGTACCCTCGAAGACATCACCTTCGACCAGCCGGTGCTGCTTCGGCCGGGCGCCAACGCCGTGGTCAGCCTGGAGACGGCCGCCGACACCAAGAAGATCGTCGCCTACCAGCAGGTCGACCAGACCTCCTGGCAGCCCTGCGCCAGCGCGAAGCACTACCCGCGTCACCGCCGCGCCGAACGGGTCGACCTGGACGCCGTCGAGGCCCGTCTATCCGACGAGATGTCCCCGGACGCTCTATACGATCGGCTCGGGGAGCGCGGCCTGGTCTATGGGCCGTCGTTTCGGGCCGTCGGCTCGCTCCTCCACGGCAAAGACGAGGTGCTCGCCCGCCTCGAACTCCCCGAATCTGTGGCGACAGGCACCGACGCCTTGGAGGACTACTATCTGCACCCGGTCTTGCTGGACGCCGGCTTCCACAGCCTGATCGCCGCAGCGCTCCAACGCGAGGACGCCTCCGACCGGGAGCTCGTGCCGGTGTCCGTCGCGTCGGTCACCGTCTTCGAGCACGCTTCTTGCGAGCACACAGCACAGCGCCTGATCGCTCACGGCCGACTCACCGAGCTCGACGATCGTCGCCTGCGCGGCGATATCACCCTATGCACCGAAGCCGGCGAGGTCGTCGCAATCGTCGAAGACTTCACCTGCAAGGCGCTCCAGCGCCAGCAAGCGGTCTTCGACGAGCGCTTCGAGTCGTGGACCTACGCGCAAAATTGGCACCCGCTTCCCCAACAAGCACCCGCGGATGCCGGTCCCACGCGCTGGCTCTTGCTCGGTGCCGAGCCCGGCCTGACCGCCGACACACCCGACTCCGAGGACACCTGGGTGGCCGTCGACGACCTCGCAGAGCTCGAGCAACACCTGCTCGAGCAACACCTGCTCGAGCAACACCTG
>JBKGZI010000033.1:0-23794 GCA_046545675.1 Persicimonas sp. | reverse complement strand
CATCGGCCTCATCTTTTTCGCCGAAACCGCCCCGAAGCCGCCTCCAAACCCGTCGGCGTCGCCGTCATCGGCCTCATCTTTTTCGCCGAAACCGCCCCCGAAGCCGCCTCCAAAGCCGTCAGCGTCGCCGTCATCGGCGTTGTCGCCGTTGTCGTCGTCGTCGTCGGCCTCAGCCCGCCCGTCATTGAGTTCGTCTTCCGTCTGGCTGACGGGCGGGCCGCCGGTGGTCAGGTGGTTCTGCCAGGGAATGAGCACGTTGCGATAAAATACGGTGTAGCCGGCGAGGACGAGCATCAACAACACGCAGATCACCAGAAGCCACGTCTCGACGCGCAGCAGCCCCTCTTCGAACTTGAATAAGCCCTTGAGCATAGTTGGACGCGCGGCCCCGCCTTTGTGAAAAGACCTCAGCGAGCCGCCTGGAGGTGATTCATCATCTCGTCGACCAGCGCCTCGGGAAACAGCGTACCGCTGAGCTCCTCACGTGCGTCCTTGGCGATCTTTTTCCATGCCTCGAGATCCTTGGGCTCGACGCTCTGCACGCCGGCCTTCTGGATCGTCTGGATGGCCCGCTCGTTATCGCCGCGGATCTGGGAGAGCAGGTCCTCGCCGTGGTTGGCGAAGGCCGCCTCGACCGCCCCGCGATGCTCCTCGGGGAGCTCTTCGAGGCAGTCCCTGCTGATCACGACTCCTCCGATGACCACGGCAAGGCGCAGGTTGGTGACATATTTGGCCTTGGTATACCACTGCAGCGCGACGGCGCCGTACGGCGAGTTGGGGAAGGCGTCAATGACGCCGGTCTGAAGGCTGGGCAAGACGTCGGGCACGCCCAGCGGCACCGCGTTGACGTTGGCGACCTCCATGACTGCTTTGGTGATCGGATCGGCGTTCCAAACCCAGGGCCTGGTCCTTTTGATATCGGCCGGCGTCTCGACGGGTGTCTGCGAGAACAGATAATTGAAGCCAACGTCGCCCCAGGTCATCAACTCGAAGCCTTGGTCGCTGAGCATGCCTTCGAATGTATCCGACATCTGGTCGCGCACGTAGTCGAGCTCTTTGTGATTGCGAAAGATCAACGGAAGCTGGAGGACCAACAGCTTCTGGTCGATCTCGCCGAGCCCGACGCTGGTGACCGCCGCGCCGTCGAGCTGGCCGGTGCGCATCTTGCGCACCATCGCAGACTCGTCGCCCATCACCCCGCCGGCAAATACCTGAACGCCGACCTGCCCGCCGGTGTCCTTCTCGATGTCGCGCTCGATTCGCTCGAACGCCTTCATCCAGCTCGAGCCCTTTGGGGCGAGCGTGGCGAGCTTGAGGTTGTGCTCGGGCTGGGCAAGCGCTTGGCTGCCAGCCAGCACGAGCCCGATTGACACCACGATCGAGAAGAGGGCGACACGGCCCAAACTGCTACGTCTGATCGATTTCATCGTCGCTCCTTGTCGTCATCAGAGCCGCTGCAGCCAACTGCGCGCTCAATAAAAGAGCTCGTCGGCCCGGTCGAGCCAGAATTGGGCGCGGCGCCGAGCGATCTCGTTGTTCAACCGAAGCTCGGGATATCGCTCCGGGTCGGCCTCGAGCACCCCGTTCAAAAGCTGCTCGAATAACTCGCGGTCCTGCACACCGGCCGCGGTGGCATAAAACCGGGCGTAGAGCGCCGGGATGAGCAGGTTCTTGTCGCCGTGCTGCTCCATGGCACGCTCGAAATGCTCCCTGGCGCGCTTCGGGTCGCCACCGAACATCGGCGGTCGACTTCCATAATAAACACCAAAGAACAGATGCGTGCCCGAGTAGTAGAAGGTCTCGTCGAGCTCGAGCACGCGCCGCATCGTCGCCTCGACGATGGGCAGGGCGGCGATCATATCGGAGTCGTCCTGGGACAAATTGGCCGCCGAGCCCAGCCCGTAGGCGCTCCAAAACAGCCCGGGGACGTCGTCGTCGTCCATCTCCGCGAGCAGCTTCTCGACGCGCTCGGTATCCAGCCCCCGCATCGCGTCGGCGAACTCGTCGTCGCCCAACAGCCGCAGGCCGTAGCGGTGCGATTTCATATAGTGGGTGACCGTCCGGCTCTCGATATCCTCGAGCTCGCCGCTCGTCGCGCCGCTGAGTTCGGCGCGCATGAGATCGCCTTCGAGGAAGGCAAACGCGTAGGCAAAGTAGCCTCGAGCGAGCAGGCGCAGCAGGCGCTCATTCTCCGGAGCGCTCTCCAGAAACGTCTCGAGCGTCTTCAGACTCCCAGGCAGCGCCTCGCGGGCGAATTGCGGATCGGGCTCGGACTCCATGGCCGCGCGACCGTCCCAGAGCACGTCGGCGGTCTGATTGACGGTGAGGCGCTGCAGGCTGCAGCCGCTCGCCGTGACGACCAACGCGCCGGCCAATGCGACGCCCAGAGCGACGACGAGCGCGCGCGCCGAGGCGGCACGAGGCCGCATTCTTGAGGATGTTAGCGTCATCGGCGACTCACTCCCGTACCAGGCTCGGGTGGATAGAGTCGAAGTTAAGGCCTGAGATAAATTTGAAAATATCAGGCGGGCCCACACGGCTTCAGCCGGGGCATGCCGGTGGCCTTGCCGAGAAATCCTCGGAGCAACGGAAGACTGACGCCCGACTCGACGTTAGATAACCGACACTCGCTGCGGCTCAATTGATAACGGTTTTCAAATTCACCATTGACACAGAATTGAAAGTGCTTATCAATATCGTGTCGATGAGTCACAGCAGCCTCTGGAGTCCTCATGTCGATTGAAAAATTTCTTGGCGTACTTGCAGCGGATGAAGATGACGGCCGCATCGAGCTGGTTCAGGTGGCTGAACCGGGGGCGGTGCCGACCTTGGAGCTTCGCTTTCAGCGCCACGGCGGTGATCTGGGCTGGACGACTCACAAGCGCATGCGCTTGGCGTCTGGACAGGTGGGCGAGCTCCACGAGGTGCTCAATATGATGGACCCGGACGCTCGCCAGGCGCGCATCAGCGCCACCCAGAAGGCAGCGGCGCGCTCGCTGCACCTGGTGGGCGAGGACGACGGCGAACGCAGCTCTGGTTGAGCCGGCGTATCTGACAGATGGATTCGACGTCAGAAGGCGTGCCCGAGGTTGGGCGCGCCTTTTTTTATTTGGTGTGGGTGTCCGCGTTTCTCAATAGAATTCGGGAAATCCGATCAGGGTCTCTTCGAGGAGTTCGAAGTTGAACTCGAGGTCGGCCGGGATCGTGGTCACTTCGTCGCGCCGCACGAGCTCGAGGCCGAATAGCGCCAGGCGCGCCTGTAATTCTTCGAAGAGGCGGGCGGCCTCCCGGGCGCGGTTGACCCGGGCGGTATAGCCGAGGTCATCGAAGTCGTGGCCGACGCGGGTAAAGCGGATGCTCAGCTCCTCGGCGCCCCGGGTCAGCTCCTCGACGTCTGCTCGAAGCGGCAGCGCCCCGGCGCCCGGCTCGAGCTCTTCGGCGTGCTCCTGGACCTCGGCGAACGCCGATTGGAATTGGCGTGCGCGCTGGGCAGCGCCCACCTCGCGGATCCGGGCGAGCTCCTCGAGGTCCTCGATACTCTCGTCGGGGTCGATCGCCGGCGCCTCGTCGGGGTCGATGACGATGCCCCGGTCGGGGTCGATGGCTCGAAACTCATTCGGGTTGACCCGCAGATCGTCCAAACGCCGCACCTGAATATCCTGGTCGAAGCCGGTCGCGTCGGGGCGAACCTTATCGAATTCGTTGGGGTTCACCGGCGATTGCGGCGGGCGGATCTTGTCGAATTCGTTGGGGTTCACCGGTGAGCGATCGGGTCGGATGGGCTCGCTCTGAGCGTTGGCTACTGTACTGAAGGCCAACGAAACAAATGCTATCGCAACAATGCCTAATATACGCTTCGGTTTCATGGCGCCCTCCCCTCGTGTGTACGTCCGGCTGACAGGCTCGCTCGGTATTGAATGTGCTGACGAGGTTGGTGAGGGCAATGGTGGTCAAGCCGTCTCCACCCGATTCCTTCCCGCATCCTTCGCATCATAAAGTGCCTGATCAGCCCGATTGAGCAAATCATCGAGGGATTTGTCGAAGGAGGCGAGCTCGGCGACCCCCAGGCTGATGGTGATCTCGACGGGTCCGGCGTCGGTGTCGACGGGCGTGGCGGCGACTGCGTCGCGCAGACGCTCGGCGACGTAGCCCGAGGCTTCCTCCAGGGGGGTCTGGGGCATGACGACGACGAATTCCTCGCCGCCATAACGACCGATGGTGTCCGTCTGACGCAGCGTCTTCGCGCAGCGGTTGGCCACCTCGCGCAGGATGACATCGCCGACAGCGTGGCCGTGGGCGTCGTTGACCGCCTTGAAGTGATCGATATCGAGCATGATCACCGATAGCGTCTCGCCGTAGCGACGGGCGCGCTGGAACTCCTTGTCGGCGACTTCGAAGAGCCGGCGTCGATTGGGCAATTGGGTCAACTCGTCGACGACGGCCAGGCGCTGGACCTGGGCGAAGAGCCGCGCGTTTTCGACGGCAATCCCCGCCTGCCCGGCCAACGCCAGCGCCAGCTCGACGTGATCGCGACCGTAGGCGTCGGGCTGGTCGCGCTCGAGGAGCATCGTGCCGGCGAGATCGCCGCGCGCCACGATGGGCACCGTGAGCCAGGATTGGTCGGCGTCCGACTCGCTTATCTCGTCGCCCTGCCCTCGTGCCCCGCCCGAGATTTGCGGCCGTGCAGAGTCGAGAACTCGCTCGATGCGCGGGTCGTCGAGCACCCAATCGGAGCCCCGGCCGGCCGTGGCGCCCTCGTTGGTCTTCTCGGCAAAGGAGGTCACCCCCTCGGCGCCGAGTAAAAAGGCCACCGCCCGATCGACGTCGACGACCTCGGTGACGCCCTCGAGGAGGCGCCCGAGAACCTCGCTCTGATCGAAGGTCGCGCTCATCGCCGTCGTCGTCTTGCGGATGACCTCGGCCAGCTCGCGTTTTTTGCGCTCGGACTCGACGTCGACCTCCAGGCGCGCCGCACGCGCGGTCTCCTGGGCGATACCAATGTGGCTGGAGATGGCCATCAATATCTCGGCGTCGTCTCGGGCAAAGACCCCCCGTGCCAGGCGACTGTCGACGTAGACGACCCCGAGGAAGCGGTCCTGAATCTGGACTGGGCCGGCCATGATGCTGCGCAGGTTGTGATGCACGGCGCTCGAGCTGGCCAGCACCTTGCCCTCGTCCGATCCGGTGCTGACCACCGCTTTACGCTCACGGGCGACACGCTCGACGACACTGAGGCTATAGTCGCCGAAGTCATCGAGATCTCGGCCCCGCACATCGCGCCCAGCGACCATCGTCAGGGTCTCTTTGTCGGTCTCGCCGAGGGTAAAGAGGAACGCCCGCTCGGCGCCGAAGATCCGCACGATCTCATCGAGCGCCACCCTGGCCTGCTGCTGCGAATCGAAGACGGTGCCCGAGGCGATGGCGACCTCGAGCAGCGCGTCGAGGTAGCGCTCGAGTTTGAGCGACTGCGCGTTGGTCGAGCCGGCCGAGCCCGACGCAGAGTGACCGGTCGACACGCGTGCACTGGTCGCCGAGGCCGGGCTGTCGAGGTAGACTCTAAATTCTGTGCGCACATCACGCGCTCGATGCTCCCATCCGTGCTCCCGGGCGATGTCATGAGCCCACCGCGCGTGGCGGCTGGTCGCCTGATGTGCGCCCTCTCGGTCGAGCATTCGCGCTCGACGAAGCTCCACCTCGAATAGACCCCAGGGGCTGTCGGCGGCGTCGGCGAGTTCGCTGGCGCGGTTCAACAACGCCCCGACATTCTGCCAGTCGTCCTGGAGCGCCGCGCGATCGGCGCAGATGACGAAATAATGGGTCAGATATTTCGGCGTATCTGCGGCGAGCTCGAGCTCGTCGAGCGCCTCGATGAACCGTCGGTGCGCGGCGTTCTTGTCAAAATCGCGCGCCCAGCGCCACTGATCGAGGCGGAGGTAGGCCTGGTAGACATAAAAGCGGCGCACCTGGTGGGGCAGACGCGCCGGGCTCAACTCGAATTGTGCCCAGCGATCGAGCAGCTCTTCGACCGCCTCGCCGCGGTTGCCCAGCTCGTAGTGCACGGCGAGCTCGTAGCCGACCGCGCTCGCCTCACCGAGGCCGATGTCGGTGCGTCCCTCGAGCAGCCGCTTTGCCCGCTCCACATAAGCTCGCGCCTGTATGCCCTTGCCCGACCACGCCTCCTTGCAGGCGATCAGATAGAGTCCGTAGACTCGCTCCATATGGATGAAATCATCATGGTTGGGAGACAACCGGGTGCGATCGAGGATGCGCCGCCCCCAACGGGCCGCCCCGCCCACATAACCTCGATCGAGCAGCAGGCCGCCGAGCTCACCGCATACAATCACATGCTCCCACAGCTCGAGCCACAGCCCGGAGTCCTCGAGCGTCCTGCGCAACAGAGTCTCTGCGCGCGCAGCCTCCCCCAAAAACTCGTGAGTCGTCGCCTCGAACCAGCGCGCGCGAGCCAACACGGCGCGGTCATCGAGGGCCTCGGCCATCTCTCGGGCCGAGCTGGCGTAGGCCCGCGCGCCGCGCTGTCGGCCGAGGATGGAGAGCACCGCCGCATAGGTGGCGTACACGCGGGCCTTCTCGGCGCAATCGGGCAGGCGCCGGGCGATGTGCAACGCGCGGATGATCAGCGCCCCCATCAGGTCGTCGTCGAGCCGAAAGAAGGCGGTGATGGCGCCGACCTCATACAGATGCGCGCGCAGCCTGAGCCTCGGCGCCGCCGCGTCCTCGGTTGCGTTGGATGCGCGCGTGGGAACCCGGGCGACCAACCACGCCCACAGCCATGCGAATATCGCGCTCAACCCGCTTACTGGACTCAGCCCACTCGCCGCGCCCGGGCGCGGCGGCGAGCTGTCGATCTCTTCGAGCGCCTGCCGGATCTGCTGCCAGGCTTCGTCCATCTCCAGGGAGGCCATCCACACCCTGGCCAGGCGTGCGCGCAATCTCGCTCGCTCCAGGGGGCCCTGGGCGACGGCCGTGGCCGCCTCGAATTGGGCCAGCGCCTCGGCGACGCGACCCGTCGCCGCGCAGGCCTCACCGGTGGCTCGCGCGAGTCGGCCGTCTTCTGCCGCCTCTGGGGGCGCCCAGCGAGTTGCGGTGGTCAAGAAGCCGTAGGCCTCCTCGAAGGCATTTCGCCGCAGCGCGACCAGCCCCGCCTGCAAGTTGGTCGCATAGACTCTGTCTCGGTGCGACTCGACCTGCCCGTGGGTGTAGTGTCTGGCAAGGGCGAAGAGGTGCTCTTGGCCGTGATCGTCAGAGGCGTCGAGCACGTCGGCGATGCGCTGGTGAATGAGGCGTCTTCGTTCATCGTCGAGCCCGTCGAGCAACGCCTGACGGATGCGTTGGTGGACGAAGGCGTAGGTATCGCCGGCGGTGAGTTCGACGAGCCTCAGGTGCACCGCCTGACTTATTGCATCACTGATTGCTTCATCGCTGGTCGCTTCTTCGCCGGTCGCTTCTTCGCCGGTCGCTTCTTCGCCGGCCGAGCTGCGTCCGGCCCCGCCGTACTCGTAGAGCAGCGACAGACAAAACCGTTGGCCCTCGACCGCGGCCGCACCCAGGATCTCGCGCGCGCCGTCGTCGAGGTCGTCGAGGCGCCGAAGCATCAGGTCGGTGAGGTCCTCGGGAAGATCGAGCGAGGCCAGCCCGCTGGTGTCGATCCTCCAGCCGTCGCGCACCGGGCGCAACAGTCCGGCCTCGAGCATCGCGAAGATATATTCGCGGATGGCCAGCGGAATCCCGTGGGTGCGCGCGGCGATCTGCCTGACCACGCCGGGGTCGAGTCCCTCCTTGCCGAGTTCGCTGACGATCATCTCGGCCACCGCCGCCTCATCGAGCGGCGCCAGCCTCAGCTGGCTCAGCGCCAAGTGCTCGACTGCCTGGAAGATCGCCTCCGGACGACTGTCGACATCGGGCGCCTCCTCGGCGGCGCATACCACCAAGATGTGGCGATTATCGACCTGCTCGCCCAGGCGGCGAAGCGCCTGCGCGCTGGCCTGGTCGATATGCTGGATCTCGTCGAGCACGAACATCACCGGCCACCGGGCAGTGGCGAGGTTCGAGAGAAACACCGCGATCGACTCGGCGAAGCGCGTCGGAGAGCCGACGTCCTCGGCGACGAAACGCCCCGCGACATCCGGTAACTCGGCCACGTTCGAGGTCAACTTGGCCAGCACGGGCATATGCTCCCGGCTGGCCTCCTCGATATGCGCCTGGCACTCGGCGGCCCGCTCAGCCTCCATGCTTCGCACGAGGCGCATGAAGTTCTCGCCGGCGCTTCGGATGGTCGCATACGGGGTATCGGCGGTCTGCGCGCAATCCACTGACAGCACCAAAGCGCCGTCTTGGACGCCCCGATGCTCGAGTTCCTCGATCAGACGCGTACTGCCGCCGCCCGCCACGCTGGTCAGCCAGCAGATGCTGCCGCGCCCCGAGCGCGCCGCCAGCCAGGCCGACTCCAGCCGGCTATACTCGCGGTGGCGCCCGATGAGCGGCGAGGATTGCCGTGCGCCGGTCATCGCGCCGCGCTGGCCCAGCCGCATCGACTTGCCCTCGGCGAAGGCTTCGTCGAGGCTGTCGAGGCCCTCCAGGTCGGCCTGGAGCGCTCGACTCGAGGGATAACGATCATCGGGATCTTTGGCGATCAGCTTCTCGATCACCGCGGCGAGCGCCGGGGTGATCGCCGCGGTGAGCTGGCGGATCGCCACCGGCTCGTCGACGGCATGTTGGCGGACGATCTCGGCGGGCTCGTCGGCGTCGAACGGTAACGTTCCGGTGGCGCATTCATAAAGCACCACACCCAGCGAATACAGGTCGGAGCGAGCGTCGACCGGACGTCGCAACATGCCGGTCTGCTCGGGCGCGCTGTAGCGCAGCGTGCCCACGACGCTGCCGTCGGGCTCGTGATATTTGGTGCGCGCGGCGAAGCCGAAGTCGATGAGCTTGGCCATCCCATCGGCGGCGCGCACCAGAATATTATTCGGCTTGATGTCGCGGTGAACCAGTCCATGCGCGTGGACCTCGGCCAGCGCCGAGGCGACGATCTTGGCGAGCTCGACCACCCGCGCTTGTTCGAGCGCACCCTGCTCGGCGATCACCTCGGCCAGCGTCGCCCCGTCGACGTACTCCATGATGAGATAAGCACGCCGCTTGGCGACGGTCTCACCGGCCTCGATGATGCGGGCCAGCCCCGGATGGGTGAATCTGGCCAGGATCGCCGCCTCACGCCGGTAGCGAAGCGTGTGGCGCGTCCCGGAAGTCCCCGGGGCGTCTCGGTGAATTTTGACCGCACAATCCTGCTCGTCGAGCCGGGCGCGGTAGACGATACTATGCGCGCCGCGGCCGAGCTCTTCGAGCAGCTCGACGCCGGGGATCTCGACCTCGTCGACTCTGTCTGTGGCCGCCGTTTGAGACATCACCAGACTCGTGTAACTTCACCGGATCGGCCCCCTCCCATTATCTTCCGAGGGAGCCTTCGGCAATGGTTCACTGGGAGGGACGTGATGGACCTTAACTTCATTCAAGCGAGGATGCCAACGACAAAGCCGCCCAGGAGGCGACAAAGCCGGCCCGGACGTGCCATACTTCGAGCCACCGATATCCGCGCCCGGTTGATCACCGCGCTCACCACTGAATACTCAAAGGGAATCGATCATGGACACCAGTCGCACCAAGGCGGGAGACGACAGTTGGCTTCGCACTGGGAAACGCTTGCTGCGTGTGGGCAAAGACAGCGGGCTCGTGCGCAACTTCGTCTCGACCAAGACGCCCAGGGTGCTCGCCGAGGTCCTGCGCCACGGCATCAACGTAGGCAGCGCTCACACGCTACACGCCGCGCGCCACCCCCAGCGGCTGGCGATGGTCGACGACGCCCAGCAGCTAACCTATGCGCAGGCCGACGCCGAGATCAATCGCGTCGGAAACGCCCTCTCCGAGCGCTTCGGCGTCGGGCGCGGCGCCCCGGCGATTTTGATGATGGAGAACCGCACCGAATACCTGACCTGTTGGTTCGGGCTGTTTCGCATCGGCGCATCCGGAGTCCACGCCAGCTACCGAATGACCGCCGACGAGCTCGGCTACCAGGTCGACCACAGCGGCGCGCGCGTGCTGATCGTCTCGCCGGCCGCCTTGGAGGCGGCGACACAATTGGACGCCGCGCGTGACGACCTCGACCTGACGATTATCGTCGTGGGCGACCAGACGCCCCCAGCGGGCGCACTCTCCTTCGACAAAGTCCTCGCCCAGGCCTCCACCGAGTTTGCAAAGCCGGGGAGCCGAGGCGGCGACTCCGACAATATCGTCTACACCTCGGGGACCACCGGAGACCCCAAGGGCACCGTCCGCAACTTCAACCAATACGGGGTCCTGGAGCTGTCCCGGTTGCTCGACCGACTCCCGCTGCAGGCCGACGACCGCCACCTGGTGGTCGCGCCACTGTATCACAGCGGCGGGCAGGCCTTCGCGCTGCTGAACACTGCGCTGGCCGCGACGCTGTACTTGCGGCCGCATTTTGACGCCGAAGACACACTGCGACACCTGTCCGACTACGAGATCAACAGTATTTTCATGGTGCCGACGATGCTGCGCCGGGTGCTCGACCTGGACGAGCCGACTCACCGGCGCTGCCCGACCCCGAGGCTACGCGGGCTCGTCTGCGGGGCGGCGCCCTTCCCTCACGCCCTTCGCGAGCGGGCAATCGAGCGTTTTGGATCGCAGAACGTCTTCGATTTTTATGGGGCGACCGAGCTTGGCTGGGTCACGCTGATCAGCGGCGAGGAGATGCTCGAACGGCCCGGCAGCGTCGGAAGGCCGCTGGCCGGCCAGAAGGTGCGTATCCTCGACGAAACCGGCGTCGAGATGCCCCGCGGTGAGGTCGGAAAGATCTGGATCAAAAACCAGCACGCGATGAGCGGCTACCTCAAGAATCGCGAGGCCAGCGAAGAGATCCGCCGGGGCGATTGGATCACCGTCGACGACCTCGGCTACCTCGACGCCGACGACTATCTGTACCTGGCCGGCCGCGCCCGGGACATGGTCATCACCGGCGGCGTCAACGTCTATCCGGTCGAGATCGAGAACGTCCTCGTGCTCCACGAAGACGTCGCCGACGCCGCGGTCATCGGCATCCCCGACGAGGAATGGGGTGAGAAGCTCGTCGCCGTCGTCGTCCCCGAAGAAGGCGCCGAGTTCGACCCACAAGCGCTCGAGCAGCACGCCCGCGATCACTTGGCCGGCTTCAAGGTGCCCAAACAGTGGGAGACGGTCGACGAGATCCCCAGAAACCCCACCGGTAAAATCCTCAAAGGCCAGCTCGAAAAGCGGCTAGCGGGCTAATTAGCTCTGGGTGGCGGACTCGGGAGGCCGGCGCCGTCCGATCTTGACGGCGCCCTCGTCGGGTTCGATCTTCTCGCCGATTTTCCGGGCGTAGACCTGCGTGAACTCGGCGCCCAAGAAGAAGATTTGCGCAGAGAAATACACCCAGAACAAAAGCGCCACCAGCGAACCGGCTGCGCCGAACACCGATGTGGTGCTCGTGTGGCCCAGGTACAGGCCGATGAGCGATTTCCCCAGCGCGAATAAAAATGCGGTCAACGCCGCGCCGACCCATACGTCTCGCCACTGGATGCGTGCGTCGGGCAAGATCTTGAAGACCGCCGCGAATAACACGGTGAGCAGGCCGAAGGAGATGAGGAAATTCGCCCAGGTCACCAGCATGCCCGGCACCGGAAACAGCTCGCCGAAGATCTGTGTGATCACCCTGAGCACTGCCTCGGCGAGCATCGAGGCGAGCAGCAACAGGCCGATGAGCAAGACCATCACAAACGGCAGAAGACGCATGCGGACCTTCGCGAGGAACTTGAGGTCGCTGCGCGGTCGCACCCCCCAGATCATATTGAGCGTGTCCTGGAGAGCCATAAAGAGTTTATACGAGCCCCACAACAGCGTTCCCAGGCCCACCACCGTCGCCACAACCCCGGAAGCCGGGTCCTGCCAGCGGTCGACAAGCTCGAGGACGAACTCGCGCATCTCCGGGCCGGCAAATTGCTGCAAATAACCGGAGGCCTCGGCCATGGCGACCTTTTCGCCCACAAAGAAGCCGGCGATCGCCGTGATGATGATCAGCAGCGGCGCGATCGAGAAGACCGCGTAAAACGCGATCGCCGCGGCCAAGCGTGCCGCGTTGTCGCTGGTATACTCGACGTAGGTCGCGCTGATCAGACCCCAGGCGTCTTTGAGGCGTTCTTTCATTACCAAACCATCAACCGGAAACGACCAACTATGTCAATGTGTGCTTGCCGCGCGCCGCTTCAAGTCCACGGGGCACCGCCCTGCCCTTGCAGAGCGCTGAGATTCAGCTAACTATTGCAGCACTCGACCCCAAGGCAACCGGGATGCACATGGACCTCGAAGGCAAGACGATCGCGATCACTGGTGTGGGAGGCTTTATCGGCGGGCGCATGCTCGAGCGGGCTATCGAGCGCGGCATCGGGGTGCGGGGGCTCGACATCAGCCCCGAGGCAGCCCGTGAGGCCGGCCAACGCGGCGCTGACGTAGTCGTCGGAGGCGTCAACGACGCCGAGGCGGTCGCCCAGCTATGTCAGGGCGCCGACGTGGTCTTTCATACCGCGGCCATGATGAAGGAGAGCGGCTCGATGGATGAGTTTCGCCGCGTCAACGTCGAGGGCACGCGCACCGTGGCGAAGACGGCCGCCGAGGCCGGCGTCGAGCGCATGGTGCACCTTTCGTCGGTGATGGTCTACGGCTTCAACTACCCCGCTGAGGTCACCGAAGATGGCCCCAAGCGCGGCGAGGACAACCCATATTGCACCACCAAGTGGGAGAGCGAAGAAGCCGCGATGGCCTTCCACGCACTGGACAACTTGAAGGTCACCGTCATCCGCCCCGGTGACGTCTATGGGCCGGGCTCCAAGCCCTGGGTGGTCCGCCCGCTCGAAATGATGAAGAAGGGACTCTTCATGCTGCCCGACGGCGGGGGCGGCCGCCTCGACCCGACCTACGTCGACAACCTGATCGACGCGGTGTTCCTGACGCTCGAATTGGACGCCACCGGCGAGGCCTTCAACGTCACCGATGGGCGCAGCATGCGCTGCGTCGACTTCTTCTCGCACCACGCCCAGTGGGTGGGCGAGGAGCATATCCGGACGCTGCCCGCCTGGCTGCTCGGGCCGGCGTTCAAGGCGATCGCCGTCGGCTTTCGCGCGGCCGGCAAGGAGCCCCCTGCCACCCCCGACGCACTCAAATTCTTGAACCGCCCGCACTCCTACTCGAACCAGAAGGCGCGCCAGGTGCTCGGATTCGCGCCGCGCGTCTCCTTCGAGGAGGGGATGCGCCGCACCCACGAATGGCTCGAGCGCGAGGGGCTGCTCTAAGTGCTCAGCCTCACTTCAAGTGCGTATCTAACGCGTATTTTCCGCCGCCGATAAAAAAGAGCCCGAAGAACACAAAGCCGAGCTCCATGGCGTGCGAATAACCCATGAAGCCGTCGCCGGCCTGGAAATGCCACATCGCCGCCACGGCCATCGTGCAGAAGAGTAAGAACGCCGCCGGGCGCACCAGTAGCCCCAAGATGAGCATGATGCCGCCGCCCAATTCGGCAAAGGCGGCCATAAACCCCCAGAAGGCCGGAAAGATATCCAGGCCGCTGACCGCGACCATTCGCTCGCCGAGGCCGGCCCATTTATCGGGCCCACCGACCATCTTCGGCCAGCCGTGGGCGATGAACGAGGCCCCCAGCCCCACCCGCATCACCAACAACGCGGCGTCCTTATACTTGTCCAAGAACTCGAGTTTGAGCGCTTTCATCTCCATGCTCCAACGTGGTAAAACTGAACTCTCAAAGCCAATAACCTGCAACGGCCCGGGTCGCAAGGAACGAGGTATGTGGTCCAAACAACAGCTTCACGTAGCCATAATGTTCCTTGGCGCCGCCTTTTTGGTGACCGCCTGCGGCTCGGACGACTCATCGGGAGGTGACGGCGAGTCGTGTCCGGCCGGCGAGATCCGTAACGACCTCACCGGCGAGTGTGAACCCGCCCCCGACCAAGGCTTAGACGCAGGAAGTGACTCCGCGGATTCATCCAGTCGGGATTCGGATGGACACGGCGGGGGCCCGGACAACTCGCCGGACGCCGATCCGCAGCCCGACACCGGCCCCGCTGGAGGATCGGACGCCGAGCCGGACACAACTCCGGATTGCCCGGATCGCGACGGTGACGGCTTTGCCGACCAAGCCTGCGGCGGCCAAGACTGCGACGACACCGACGCGATGGTGTACCCCGGCGCCCCGGAGGTCTGCAGCGACAAGGATAATGACTGCGACGGCCAGATAAACGAGGGCCTGGAGTGCTCGTTTTACGCCAACTCGAACTCGCCAAATAAGCTCTATCGGATCGATCCGTTCGACAAGACCGCCACCGAGATTGCCGACACGCCCTCCCTGGTCGACATCGACTCGCACCCCGACGGCACCCTCTACGGCATCACCTTCAGTGACCTCTATGAGTTTGACGACGTGAACGACTCGTGGACGCAGGTCGGCAGCCTGGGCGTGGACTCCACCCCCAACGGGTTGGCCATCGACACCCAGGGCACCGCCTACATCACCGCGGGAAGCGACGTGTACACCCTCGATCTGCACAGCGCGGCAGCCTCCCTGGTAGGCTCGATGGGCTCTCCATTTAGCTCGAGCGGCGACTGCGTGATCAACAAAGACGACTCGCTTTATATGAGCTCGAATCACGGCACCGGCGGCGATCAGCTCGTGATCATCGACGACGAGGCCGTGGCCACCAACATCGGCCCCATCGGCCACACCGAAGTCTACGGGCTGACGTTTGCATGGGGCCGGATGTTCGGGCTGACCGGCGGCGGAAAGCTCATCGAGATCGACACCGGAACCGGCCGAGGCACCGAGTTGCACACCTTCTCGGGGACCTCCTGGTACGGCGCCGCGAGCACCCCCAACCGGTGAGGTTGCTCCACGTCAAACTCTTGGTTGTCGGATGGGATGCGCCGCGACGGAGTGTGCTGGCATCACGTATACGTTCTTGGTTCTTGGTTCTTGGTTCTTGGTACAACGCTCGTCTTTGACCGCCTTACCAAGAACCAAGAACCAAGAACATTTGCGTGAGTCGACCAAGCAACGTAACGGCGCAAACTGTGCGACAACCAACCGGTTGCCGATACCGCACTCAAATAAGCTCGACGTATTCGAGCTCGCCGACCGGCCCTTTGCCCTTTCGGATGAGTTGGGGCAAGTCGTCCGAGAAGTCGATGACCGTGGACGGCTCCGGGAAGACGTAGCCGCCGTCGATGACCATGTCGATGGCGTGGCCGTACAGCTCCTCGATAGTCCACGGATCGGGGATGAGCTCTCCGTCGGGGTGGGTGGCGCTGGTGGTCGCGATGGGATGGCCCATGCGCTCGACGATATTCAAGGGCACCGGGTGGTCCGGCACGCGGATGCCCACCGTCTTGCGCTTGTTGAGCATCACGTTGGGCACCAGCTTGGTGGCCTGAAGCACAAAGGTATACGGGCCGGGCAACATACGCCGAAGCGAGCGGTAGGCATAGTCGGTGACCAGCGCGTATTCGGCGATATTGCTCAGATCCCGGCAGATAAAGGACAGCGGCGCGTGGTCCGGCGAGCCCTTGATCTCGGCGACCAGCCGGTGGAGGCGCTCGACGGCCTTTTTATTGAAGATATCGCAGCCGATGCCGTAGACGGTGTCGGTCGGATACGCGACCAGCCCTCCGCCCTCGAGGGTCTCGACGACCTGGTCGATGCGGCGCGGCTGCGGATGCTCGGCGTTGATCTGCAGAATCATGGGGAAAACCGTGTGGACTTCAGGACGTGAATCCGTTAGCGGGTCTCACTGAGGCAACTGAATTTTGGGTTGCTCGGGATGGGGCTTGTAAAAAAGCAGCATCTTTCCGATCTTCTGAGCCAGTTGGGCGCCGGTCTTCTGGTGGATCTGCTCGGCGACCTCGGCCATCTGGCCGGGCTCGTGCACTTTGACCTTGATGAGCTCGTGGGCCAAGATTTGCGCCTCGAAGTTCTCGATGAGGTTCTCGCTGATGCCGCGTTGGCCGACCATGACCACCGGATCGAGCGAGTGGCCCTGAGAGCGCAGATGGCGGCGTTGCTTGCCTGATAAATCAGGGCTTAGGCGTTGTACCAGTCCACTGTCATTCATATATTTATTATGTCGTATAGAGAATGGTTTATTCGGGCAAAAAGAGTCGTTCAAACGGGTTAACAATTTTGCACGCGTCCGTTATCCTGTCGAGCCAAAAGGATCTCAACCACAGCCGCCGTCGTGGCAGGCTTGGGAAGTGGATTTCCACCACCGTGGTACCGCGCGGGATAGACTTTTGAGAAAAACGTTCGCCGATACCCCGGGAGACGTATCATCCCGGGGTTACTCGCTTCAAATACCAATGGTTTGTCGTGGCTGTCCACGCGCCAGCAACGACCCATCCGATCCGCATGCCGGAGTCACATAGGTGAAAGTTTGTCCAGAGTGTCAAGCTCGCTTCGATTCAGGGGAGACGTTTTGCCCGCACGACGGAACCCGGCTCGTCGAGGCACAGGAGTTATCTCCCGGACAACTGACTGGCCAGGTTTTAGGCGAGTCCATCAGTCTGGAGCGCCTTGAGTTCGTCGACGAGCTCGGCGAGCGCTACAATGCGCGGCTCGAGGACAGCACCCAAAAGCTGCGTGTGACGGTGTTCAATCAAGGGCTCACCCCGGACACCAAACGAATGCCGGCGCTCGAGCGAGGCTTCGCCGGCCTCGGCGCCACGGTGCCGCCCGAACTCCTGAGCCTGCACTCGCTGAGCCTCGAAGGCTCGACACCTTTTGTGGCCGAGCAAGCCCCGACGGGGCCGAGCCTGCGCGCGCTGATCGAAGAACGCAGCGCGCTGAGCTGGCAGCCCGCGGTGCGGCTGATCTGTTCGGTGGGTCGGGCGCTAGAGTATCTGCACGATCACAACGTCCCCCACCACTGCGTACATCCTCGCGCGATCTTCGTCAGTGACCTCTCCGAGGGCCGCATCCAACTCGGCGAATGGGTTCAAGGACTGCTGTGCTACCGAGAGCATCCCCTCGAGGTGGCCGACGAGGACCCGGAAGCTTTCCTTGGCTACGGCGCCTACCTCGCCCCGGAGGCCGTTCGAGACGGCGGCGACACCGACAAGCGCAGCCTGGTGTATGCGATGGGTATGCTCCTATACGAGCTCATCGCCGGAAAACCGCCGTTTACCTCGAAGACCCCGGCCGAGACGCTCAAGCGCCAGCTCCATGAAAAGCCGCTCAAGCTCTCCATCGCCGTCGGCGGAGCCGGCCTGCACCCCGAGCTCGACGACATCTTGGATATGATGTGGGTCAAGGCGCCCGAGCGGCGTTTTCACACCCCCGCCGCGGCCATTAGCGCGCTGGGCTCGCTGCTCGAAGAAGCGCCCACCGAGGTCGCCCCGGAGCTCGTTCCGGCCGACGAACCGGTATTCTCCGACAGCCCGTCGACGACCGCTGTCGCCGAACCCGACGAGGCCGTCGACGCGGACGAGGACTCGGAGGACCAACCGGACTCTGCCGATAAGAAGACCGCGATGGGCATGCCCGCCGTGTCCGTCGTGGGCGACTCGGACGAGCAAGAAGAGGTAGACGAGGCTGGAGAAGCCGACGAGCCTGACGACCCTGACGAGACTGAACAAGCCGACGCGGCCGACGAGCCTGACGAGACTGAACAAGCCGACGCGGCCGACGAGCCTGACGAGACTGAACAAGCCGACGCGGCCGACGAGTCTGACCAAGCTGAAGAATCCGACGAATCCCCGTCCATCATCATTGACGACCCGGAGCTGCGCGATTCAGCCGCCGGCGATGAAGCGTCTGACGCTGAGCTTGAAGCATCCGATGACGAGGCGGAGAAGTCCGACGCAGAGGTCGACGAGAGCCGGCAAACTGAGCCGATCGACGACGAAGAGGCGAATACCCTGATGATGGGCTCATCGGCATCCACCGAGGACGGTGAATCTGGCGAGGCCGGCGCGGATGCTGAGGACGGTGAGGCGAGCGAGGTCGAAGACAGCGAGGAGGCGGAGGACGAAGATGAATCTCCCAAGCAGACCCTGATGATGGGTTCTGCCTCCGACGTGATCGACGAGGACGAAGCTGACGCCGACGAAGAAGACACCGGCGAAGAAGACACCGGCGAAGAAGACACCGGCGAAGAAGACACCGGCGAAGAAGACACCGGCGAGGACGAAGCTGACGCCGACGAAGAAGACGCCGACGAAGAAGACGCCGACGCCCCTCAAATCGGCTTTGTCGAGACGGAGAACGACGGCGGCGGCGAATTCGCCGAGGACTGGTTCTCCACCGGTGCCAATGAAAGCTGGGATCGAGCTCACGGCGTCGCGCACGAGGACGGCTGGGAGAACTTGAGAAAATACGTGACCATCGGCGTCTTCGTCGCGCTGGGTCTCGGAGCCGTCGGATTGTACTTCTTCTTCGAGAACTACACCGAGCCGGCCGAGGAGTCCGAGGAAAGCGTCGAGGCCGAGCAGGACGACCAGGACGACGAGGTCGACCTCGAGGCGCTTCGCGCGGACTTCGATAACGCCTTCGACAAAGGCCACCTGATGCGCCCGCGCCGAGGTAGCGCAGTCAGCTTCCTCGAGGAGCTCAAGCGCCACGGCGCGGACGACCCGATCTATGAGGAGGCTCGCAAAAAATTCGCCACGCAGGCGGCCTCACGAGCCCGAGAGGTCGAGCAGAAGGATCTTCAATATGCCCGCGACCTAGCTGGCTTCGCCACCCAATTCGACCCGGACAACAAAGAACTGTCTGCTTATTCCGATGAGCTGCACGAGCGGTTTATCAGCCGCGGCGAGAACGCCGAGGCCGATGCCGGTGCCGGTACTGACGCCGGCGCCGAGGCGGATGCCGATGGCGCCACGGCCAGCGATAAAGAGTCGGACGACGAGGCAAAGCGCGACGACTCCACGGGTGCCAGGGCCGACCAGCAGGCGTCCAACAAACCGGCCGCGAAAAAGAAAGCGGCATCCAACTCCGGCTCGTCGAGTAATAAGCCCAGCAACTCCAAATCCTCCGGCTCCTCGAAACCCTCCGTATCCGATCTCCTCGCCGATGCGCAGGCCGCCGAGAAGAGCGGCGACAAGGATGAGGCGACCGCACTTTACGGCCAGGTCATTCGCCGTTCACCTTCCAACCACCGCGCCCACGCCGCGCTCGGCGACATCCTCTTCCACAAAGCGGCCTACTCGCAGGCGCTCGGCCACCACCGAAAGGCCGCCGACCTCCAGCCGGCCAATGTGTCCTATGCCGTCAGCCTGGGCCGGACTCATTTTAAGCTCGGTCACTACCAAAAGGCCCACAACGCCTGGCAAAAAGCGCTCGAACGCGACCCGGATAACAGCGTCGCCAATCGCTATATCGAGTTGGTCAAAAAGAAGCTCTGAGCGCGTAGACGGCGCTTTGTATCTCTTCGAGCAGCGTCTCCCAGTCGATGGACCCGAGCTGTTGGGTCAGCGACGCGTCGGCCAGGGCGGCACGAACGCGCGGATCAGCCAGCGTCAGCGCGTAGTTGTCTTCGAGGACGGCCTGCATCAACGCGCGGTCGGCGCTGAGCGAGGCGATAGACGGCTTTCGCAAGAAATCAGCCGCCCGAGCGTGCCCGTGCAGGATATGTTCGCGCTCGAGCTCCTCGGCGAAGTAGCGCACCTCGAGCGCCGAATGCAGCTCGGCCAGCTCCGGGAGTTGCCAGGGGGCGAGGACGTTGTGCTCTTTGACGAAGTCGGTGAGATGGCCGCCGCGCAACTTCATCGCGTTGGAGGGGTCGAGGTTCTCGGCGGGGACTTGCAGCAGCACGAAGACGGTGAGCACGAAGTAGACGAGCACCAACCCTTTGAGTCCGCCGATAAACGAGCCGCCGAGCCGATCGAGCTTCGTCAGCCCATCGCTCGCCGCGCGCATCGCACGCACGACCAGCCATCCGGTGATCGCCACGGCCAGGTAAATCAGGACGCCGGCCAACAAGAGGGAGCTGGCCTCGACGGCCGGGGCCGACCACTGGCTGTCGGCGAAGGCGACCTCACGCACGACCACTGCACCGTAGGGCGCGCCGACCACGGCGAGCACCGCAGCGGCCACCCGGCCCAACTGGGTCAGGGCACCGGAGCGCCAGCCCAAAAAGGCGGCCACGCCGAATAAAAAGATCGCGATTACATCAACTGTCATATCTCGAAGTCATCATCGGGCACATCCGGCTGCTCGGGCCGCGCGATGGGTGTTGGAGCGACATTGCCGTCGGCCGATCCGCCAAATGGCCGGACGCGCTCGATCATCTCGTCGAGCTCGTCGCCGTCGAGCACCTCGTTCTCGATGAGGTGGTCGGCCATCTCGTCGAGCAGCTCACGGTTATTCTCCAGGATGGTGACCGTCTTGGCGTAGAGCTCGTCGATGAGCTTGTGGACCTCTTGGTCGATGCTGACCGCGGTCTCCTCGGAGTAGTCCTTGCCGGCGAACGGATTCACACCGCCCTTGGGATCTTCGCCGTAGCTGACGTTGCCGAGCACGTCACTCATCCCGAAGTCGCGCACCATGCGCTTGGCGATGTCGGTGATGCGCTGCAGGTCGTTGGAGGCGCCGGTGGAGATATCTCCGAAGATGATCTGCTCGGCAGCGCGGCCGCCCAAAAGCCCGCAGATCTTGTCGCGCAATTCGTTACGCGTCATCAGATAGCGATCCTCCAGCGGCACCTGCAGAGTATAGCCCAGCGCGCCGATGCCGCGCGAGACGATGCTGACCTTGTGGACGGGATCGGCGTTCTCCAGCGCTCCGGCCACGATGGCGTGTCCGGATTCGTGGTAGGCGACGATTTTCTTTTCCTTGTCGTTGAGCCGGCGGCTCTTGCGCTCGAGACCGGCGATGACCCGCTCGATGGCCTCCTGGAAATCCGCGAGGCTGACGGCGTCTTTGCCCTTTCGAGCGGCCAGAAGCGCCGCCTCGTTGACCACATTGGCCAGGTCGGCGCCCACGAAGCCGGGGGTCTGCGCGGCGACGACCTCGAGGTCGATATCCTCGACCATCACGATGCTGCGCGCGTGGACCTGCAAGATGGCCAGCCGGCCGCGCTTGTCGGGTCGGTCCACGCCCACCTGGCGGTCGAAGCGACCCGGGCGCAAAAGCGCCGGGTCGAGGATCTCGGGGCGGTTGGTCGCCGCCAGCAAAATGACACCGCTTCTGGAGTCGAAGCCGTCCATCTCGACGAGCAGCGCGTTCAGGGTCTGCTCGCGCTCGTCGTTGCCCTGGAAGCCGCCCGAGCCGCGCTGCTTGCCGATGGCGTCGAGCTCGTCGACGAAGATGATGCAAGGCGCGCTGTCCTGGGCCTGCTCGAAGAGGTCGCGCACACGCGCCGCGCCCACGCCGACGAACATCTCGACGAAGTCCGAGCCGCTCAGGTTATAGAAGGGAACCTCGGCCTCGCCGGCGACCGCTCGGGCCAGCAGCGTCTTACCGGTGCCCGGAGGGCCGACCAGCAAGACGCCCTTGGGGACCTTGCCGCCCAGGCGGGTAAACTTCTCGGGCTCCTGCAAGAATTCGACGATCTCGGACAACTCGGTCTTCGCCTCGTCGCAGCCGGCGACGTCGTCGAAGGTCACCCCGGTGCCCTCTTCTCGGTACTCCTTCGCCCTGCTCTTGCCAAATTGCATGGCCGGCGAGTTCGGCCCGCCCATGCCGCCGCCCATCCGGCGCATGAAGAAGCTCCACAACAAGAAGATGATCACCAGCGGTGCGATCCAGATCCAGAAGAACCCGCCGTCACACCCCGGATCGTATTGCGCCTCGGTCTCGACGCCGTGCTTGTCGAGCAGCGGCACGAGCTGGTCGTCCTCGGAGACGCGCACCGTACGCCAGACGTCGAACTCGTCTTCGGTCTGCTTGCGGGCCTTCTCGAGCGCCTCGTCGGTGGGCTCGGCGATGATGACCCGCTGCTCTTCCTTGAAGTTGACCGACTCGACCTGCCCCTCGGCGACGCGTTCTTTGAACTCGCTATAGGGGATGACCTTACCGGCTGGCTGCTGGAGCTGCTGGACGACCAGCAACACGCCGAGCACCAGCAGCAACAAGATCCAGGTCAATCGGCTCGAGAAGATCCCCGGAGATTGTTCACCGTCGGCCTCAGGCTTGCGGTCGGGGCTGGGCTTGGGATTTTGCAGGTTGTTCATCAACTACTCCAAAAGATCACTTCACAGCGTCCAGCCCGGGTACCAACGCGGGACCGACGCGGGCAGCACAATCTAAGGTCTGAATAGAGCCTGTCAACGCAGCCCGCCGATCGAACCGATGGTTGAAACACGTCCAAATTGAGCGCATCATCAGGATGTATCTGCAGCCCCACTGAATCAACTCTCATCGAGCAGGCCCGAGATGCCCTCCACACCCATAGCCGATTGGCGCCGCGCCTCGGTGGCGGCTGCAGCGCTCGTCGTGCTTGCCGGCTGCGCTGCCCAGGACGAGGGTGAATTCACCCTCTCGGGATTCGAGCAGCACGAGGCGTGCTTCTCTGAGGCTTCGCCGCTTCGACCGGAGATGTTCACCGCCAGCGACAACATCGACGCGGTCAGCGTGTCGATGCAGACCGACTTTCGGCTCCCGTCGACCAGCGACCTCGTTCAAATCGTGGTGTACCAGCCAGAACAGGTACGCGAAAGACTCGGCGAGCCCATCGAGCTGGCCGACCCGCTCGAGTTGGTCCGTGACGACGAGGAATTCGACCAGCCCCCGGTGGTCCGTGCCGAGCTGGGGTTTGGCGAGTCCTGCCCCGAGATCCTGGAGACCTTCGGGCTTCGCGGCACGATCGTCTTCGACGAGCTCGACGCCGACCGCGGCGGCCACGTCAGCGGCCAACTCGTCGGCGCCGAGGCGGTCAGCCTGCGCCAAGAGCGGGTCATCATCGGTCAGGTCGACGGCTCCTGGGCCTTCGACGTGCGCAGCCAGACGCCCTACAATCGCTTCCCAAACTACGACGACGAGCCCACCCGCGGCCCGACACCTTAAATAACCTCGAACCGACCAATAAAAAATCCCGCGCCGTTTGACGGCCGCGGGATTCTATATCTATTCAGCTCATTTGCAACAGACGCAGCTCATTCAGCCGTCTGTGCGCCGTGGAGCCGCTTTTTGAGCCGCGAAATCTTTCGCGAAGCACGCTTCTTGGGCACCACGCCCTTGGAGGCGGCGCGATCGTATTCGGCCTCGACCTTGCGGATCTTCTCGGCAGCTCCATCGACGTCGCCCGCTTCGAGCAGCTCGGTGAACTCGCGAGTATAGGTGGTCAGGCGGCTTCGGATCGACTTGTTGCGCACTTTACGCTTGGCGTTCTGGCGCACGCGCTTTTCGGCGGACTTATGTGTGGGCACTGTATTCTCCTTGCTCGTTTCTGCTGACTTGGCAAATTGATAACGACCCCGGCGTTGTGACGAGGCCGGTTATGGAACGGCGTTCAGTACCAATCCCTTCCCGGAGTGTCAAGATGGGGTCGAATTTCCAGCAATAAGCGCCGGCTGCGGTCCGGCGGAGAACACCCTCCCCGTTTTTTGTTGTTCAAAAATGGGGAGGATCAAGGTGGGGCGTCCTCTCGTCGTCCAGACGGTCGGACAACTCCCTCCCCGTTTTTGTTGTTCAAAAATGGGGAGGATCAAGGTGGGGCGTCCTCTCGTCGTCCAGACGGTCGGACAA
>JBKGZI010000032.1:0-23901 GCA_046545675.1 Persicimonas sp. | reverse complement strand
CGGGCAGGCGATTCCGCAGCAGGTCAAGATGGGCATCGCGCTGGCGCTGACGGTGCTGGTGTACCCGGCGGTGTGGCATACCGGGGCGGCGACCGAGCTGCCCGAGAGTTCGCTGCACATCGGGGTCCTGGTGGTCAAGGAGGTGGTGGTCGGCCTGATGATCGGCTTTGTGGCGGCGCTGGTCTTCGAGGCGTTGCGGGTGGCCGGCCAGATCATCGACAACGCGCGCGGCCAGACGATGGCGACCTCATTCGTGCCGCAACTGAAGACCCAGGCGAGCGTCTCAGCCGACTTCTTATATCAGCTTGGCGTGGTCGTCTTCCTGCTCACCGGCGGGCATCGGCTGTTTTTGGCGGCGTTGGTCAAGAGTTACGTGATGGTGCCGCCGCATACATTTCCGAACTTTGGCGAGCATCTCGGGACGATCACCTTCGGGATTGTGCGCCTGACGGCGGATGCGATCATGCTGGGGGTGCTGCTTTCTTTTCCGGTCGTCGCTGCCATCTTGCTGGCCAATATCATGCTGGCGCTGATCAATAAGGCGGCGCCGCAGATCAACGTGTTCTTTTTGGGGATGCCGCTGAAGGCGGTGCTGGGTGTGGCGGTGGTGCTGTTTGGGATGCGGGTGTTGGTGGAGCGTTTTCTGGGGGAGGCGGCCGGTGGTGTCGACCAGGTGATGCAACTTTTGGAGTTGATGAGCGGATGAGTGAGAAGAGTGAGAAACCCACGCCCAAAAGGCGTCGGAAGGCGCGGGAGGAGGGCAATGTTGCGAAGTCCGCGGAGTTTACCGGCGGGATGGTCATGCTATTTGCCGGGGCGACGCTGGTCGGTTGGATGGGAGCGATCGTGGGGCGGTCGGCGTCGCTTATTCGGCAGAGCTTGGAGTTGGTCAGCGGGCGGAATCCGACGAATGCGGATATCGGGCCGTTTATGTTGGCCGCGCTGGGTGAGCTGGCGTGGATGATCGGGCCGGTGTTGGCGGTGGCGTTCGTGGCGGCGGCCTTCTTCAATTATGTGCAGATCGGGGCGCTATTTACCATCGATCCGCTCATTCCCAAGGGCGAGCGGCTGAATCCGGCGGCGGGCCTGAAGCGGATGGTGGAGCCGAAGAAGCTGGTCGATCTGGCCAAGAATGTCGGCAAGCTGACCGTCTCCGGCTCGGTGGGTTACTTCGTCATCAAGGATAAGCTGACGATGCTCATCGAGCTGCCGCGCTTGGAGCTGTGGAACGCGATGGCGGCGCTGGGTGATGTGGCGTTTACGCTATGCGTGTGGCTGGGGGCGGTGTTGATCGCGTTTGGCGTCATCGACCTCATCTGGCAGCGGCACCAGCATGAGAAGGGCCTGATGATGTCCAAGGACGAGATCAAGCGCGAGCATAAGGAGAGCGAGGGGGACCCGCAGCAGAAGGGCAAACGCAAGCAGTTGCACAAGGAGTTGCTCAGGGATACCGGGATCAAAAACGTCAAGAACGCCGATGCCGTGGTCGTCAACCCGACGCACGTGGCCGTGGCGCTTCGCTACGACGACGAACAGATGAGCGCCCCGGAGGTCGTCGCCACCGGCCGCGGCGAACTCGCCCAGGAGATCAAGCGCATCGCGCGGCGCTACGGAGTGGCGATCGTGCGAAACGTGGAGCTGGCGCGCGCGCTGGTCGATGTCGACGTCGACCAACAGATCCCGGCCGAGTTTTACGAGCCGGTCGCCGAAGTGTTGAGCTTTGTTTATCAGATGCGGGCTGAGTCTTGAGTGCGAGCAGGGCGAGATTGGTTGCTGATCGGGTGGAAGAGAGTGAGAGAGTGAGAAAGTAAGAGAGTGAGAAACTGCAACGAATCACCGGTGCAACGGGAAAGCTGATGAATTTTGACGATACCGAAGTGTGGAGCCTCGCTCGACTCGGCTTTTTGTTCTACTCGCGCGGCCGGCTCGAGGAGGCCGGGGCCATCTTCCACGGGCTGGTGCAGATCCGGCCCGTGAATGCGTATAGCTGGTATGCACTGGGGCTGGTGCGCCGCGAGCAGGGCGCGTTCCGTGGGGCGGTCGAGTGCCTCAACGAAGCGATATCGTGCGATCCCAAAATGTGGCGCGCGCGGGCGGCGCTGGCCGAGTTGCTCTACGCGCACGGCTACAAGCAGGACGCCGGCGCGGTCCTCGAGCCGCTGCTCGGGCCGTCTGCGCCCGCCGACGAGCCGGCGGTGCGCCGCGGGCGGGTCTTATGGCGTTGTTGGAACGATTAACTGCGGGTGTGTTCATCCTCCGTCGGTTGCAGAACCAATACCCTCTCCACCCGTGCTTCTCTACGCTGCGCTCCGAGCGGGGAGGGGAGCTCTCGCCAGCCCCACCACCTGTGATTCAACGGCGCATTTGCCTTTAAGAGGCCGAGAGGCGTATTATTGACGAACGTTTTTGGGACTAGCCGTAGGCAAGTGACAGCGATGGAATCCGACGTGAAAGACCCGGTCGAGGAGCTCGCCGAAGAGCTCGTGGATGTTCGCGATAAATTTGTCAAGCTCGCGCGCGGCGACGCCAGCCGCGGTCAGGGCTACCGTAGTATCGCCGATGGGCTGGCCGAGCTGCTCGGGGAGCTCGAGGCAGATGCGGCGACGCATCAGGCGCGCCTGGAGGTCGTCTTGCGCGGCTTGCGCACGTTGGCCGAGCTGATGTCGGCGCGTGAATTGCCCGGCGATCGTGGGGTGCAGGCCGAGGCGGTGGCCGACGATCCGGCCAGCGAGTTTCGCGAGATGTTCCGAAAGGAGGCCAGGAAGCGGCTATCTGGTCTGTCGATCTCGATGATGGGCATCTTTAGCGAGAACGCCAGCCAGGACGCGCTCTCCCAGACCGCCGACCACCTGCACGCGATGAAGGGGGCGTCGGCGATGGTCGGCCTGTCGGCGATCTCACGGTTGGTCTCGGCGATGGAGCAGGTCGTCGTGGATATGAAGCGCCAGTCGGCCGCAGAACGCACCTGGCCGACGCGTTGGCTGATGCGTGGCTTCCACCTGCTCGAGAACGCCGTCGGCGACGCGCATCTCAATCTCGACGTGGCGGCGGCCGACGAGGTCGTCGGCGCGCTGGCCGGGTGGCGCAACAGCGGTGGGGCGCTGGCATCTGCCAAGGCCGCCCCGGCAGCGCCTGCTTCGGACGCTCCAGCCTCGACAAAGCCGGCCTCGGTCGAGCGCACCACCGAAGAGCTGCCGGCTCATCAACGCGTCAACGACGATGAGCGGTCCCCAAGCCCGCTGGACTCCTATGAGGGGCCGCTCGAGAAGCGCATTTTGGTGGTCGACGACGTCGAGACGATCGCGGCCAGCGTGGGCTTTGTGCTCTCGGAGCTGGGCGTGCCCATCGATATGGCGGAGCACGGTGAGGAGGCGCTCGAGGTCCTGCGGCGCCGGCCGTATTCGCTGGTGATCAGCGACGTGTCCATGCCGCGCATGGACGGCGTCGCGCTGACGCGGATGATCCGCGCCGACGAGGCGACCAGCGAGATCCCGGTCATTTTGCTGACCAGCCTCGACCGGCCCGACGAGCGCGACGCGGGTATCGAGGCCGGGGCGACCGATTATATCATCAAGGGGGCGATCGGCGGCGGCGAGCTGCTCAGCCGGGTCAAAGAGCTGCTCGAATTTGCACCGGACGTGCCCGCCGGCGACTTCCGATCGGACAACGAGCTTCGGCGGATCCTCATCGCCGAGGACGTCGAGACGATCGCAGCCTCCATCGCGTTTGTGCTGTCGGAGGGCCCCTTCGAGATCGAGATCGCCCGAAACGGCGCCAAAGCGTTGGCCAGGCTGCGCGAGGGGACTTACGATTTGTTGTTGAGTGACGTACAAATGCCCGAGATGGGCGGCCTGGAGTTGCTCCAGACGATTCGCGCCGATGATGTGCTCGGTGAGCTGCCCGTGATATTGCTCACGAGCCTGCAAGATCCCGAGGTTCAGCAAGAGGCACTGGACATGGGGGCCGATCGCTTCCTAATAAAGGGTGAAGTCGGCGGCGACAGGCTTCGCGAGATCGTCAAAGAAGTTGCCTCGCCTGTCCGGTAGTCCTTTTTGGTACGCCTATACGGTCACGTCATCCGGTAAGATCATGAATCCATTGGTCCTCATCATCGACGACAGCGAGCTGATTCTGCAGATGCTCGATATGGTCTGCCAACAGGCGGGCTATCGGACGGTGACCTGCAATCGATTCGACGCGGTGCCGGAGGCCGTCCAGGGCGAGGCGCCGGCGGTGGTGGTCAGCGACCTGAACCTGCCGGAGCTGGGGGATCGCGACGTGGTCGGCGCGCTGCGCGCGATCGATGCGCTGCGCGAGGTGCCCGTGATCTTGGTCTCCGGCGTCGGCCCCGACGAGCTCGACGCCACCGCTGAGCGCCTCGGCGCCGACGGGGCGGTCTCCAAGGAAGCGGGCATGCCGGCCGTGCAGGCGCAGTTGCCGGCGATGTTGGAGAGGCTAACGGCGTAGGGCTCACCACAGAGGCACAGAGGGCACAGAGAAAGGCTTTTGAAGTTTTTCCTCTGTGCGCTCTGTGCGCTCTGTGGTGAGTGTCAGTTTTCGAAGTAAGTTGAGACAGAAGAAGCAAGTGAGCCGTCGCGTACGAGCGTGACGGCTTTTTGTATGTCGGGGTACATGACGCGGTCGTGCTTCATGAAGGAGACGTGCTCGCGCAGGACGCCGAGGGCGCGCCTGGTTCCCTCGCCGAGTCGGTGGCCGTCGCGTAGGTCGAGGGCCTGGGCGGAGATAAGGTATTCGATGCCGATGATCGACTCGGAGTTCTTGATCGAGCGCAGCGCGTGGACCGCCGCGTGCATGCCCATCGAGACATGATCTTCCATATTGGCGCTGGTGGGGATGGAGTCGACGCTGGAGGGAAAGGACTGCGATTTATTCTCGGAGACCAGCGCTGCGGCGACGTATTGGGGGATCATCATGCCGGAGTTCAGGCCGGGATTAGAGACCAAGAAGGGCGGCAGGCCCTCGGAGAAGTATTTGTCGGTGAGCTTGGCCGAGCGGCGCTCGGAGACGCTGCCGAGCTCGGCGATGGCGGTCTTGAGATAGTCGAGGGCCAGGGCGACCGGTTGGCCGTGGAAGTTGCCGCCCGACAGGATCGCGCCGGGCTTATGTGCCCCATCGGGCCCGTCTTCGGGGACGAAGACCAGCGGGTTGTCGGTGACGGCGTTGGCCTCGGTGGTGAGCACGTCGGTGACGTGGTCGAGCACGTCGCGGCTGGCGCCGTGGACCTGCGGCATGCAGCGCAGACAATAACTATCCTGGATGTATTCGACCTTGCCCTCGATGGTGCCCGGCGCGGCGCCGGCCAGCTCGCTGCCTTCCAGTAGCGAGCGCAGCGCGCGGGCGCTGTCGAGCTGGCCTTTGCGGCCGCGGGCCAGGTGGATGCGCTCGTCGAGGGCGGCCAGGCGGCCGGCGACGGCCTCGAAGCTCATCGCTCCGACGGTGTCGGCGCAGTCGAGAAGCTGGCGGAAGCGAATCGCGGCGATCATGCCGGCGGCGGTCATCGCCTGCGTGCCGTTTAGCAGCGCGAGGCCCTCTTTATAGGTCAGACGGATCGGCTCGAGGCCGGCCTGACGCATCGCCTCGGCGCCGTCGAGCTGCTCGCCGTCGAAGATGGCCGCGCCAAGGCCGATGATCGGCAAGCACATGTGGGCGAGCGGGCAGAGATCGCCGCTCGCGCCGACGCTGCCGAGCTCGGGGACCACCGGGTGGACGCCGGCGTTGAGCATATTGGCCAGCAATTCGAGGGTGGACAACCGAATGCCGGAATTACCCCGGGCGAGCGCGTTGATGCGAAGCAGCATCATGGCGCGCACGACCTCGGTGTCCAGCCGGTCGCCCAGCCCGCAGGCGTGGCTGACCAGCAGGCGCTCCTGGAGCGTCTCGGCGTCCTCGGGCTGGATGACCCGGTCGCGGTTGGCGCCAAAGCCGGTGGTCACCCCGTAGACGGCTTGGCCGCTTTGTGCCATCTCGCGCACGTATTGCGCCGACGCTTCGATCTTGGGCCGGGCAGACGCGGCGATCTCGACGGCCTCGCCGCCGAGGGCGACGCGCTCGATGTCGTCGAGGGTGAGCGGGGTGTCTCCGATTTTCATGGTTGTCACTTCTTTGGTGGTGCGGGGGCGGCGAATTTGCGTGGAGATTAACGCTGAAAAGGTGTGGTGGCAATGGGGCAACGCAACCGGATCGACGCCTTACCCACGGCACGATGTGGTTTGGACGAGCGGCGACCCTAACCCCGGGTGCGCCGGCCGCCTCGCGCGGGGCGCGAGACGGCGACGGCTTACCCGGAGCTACGGTTTGAGTTTACGCTTTTGTCGGGGGTACGGTTATGCGTGGGATCAAACCGTAGCCGGGGGTAAGAATCGGCGTTTTTTGCCGATTCGCACCCTCGGGGGGATGCCTGAACAACCGACCACCTCCAAATTACCCTCACCCCAACTTCAACGCCGCCATAAAGCAACAAAACCACCCCACGATCAGCGCCGTGCCGCCGAGCGGCGTAATCGCCCCCAGCCACTTGATGCCGGTGAGGGCGAGCACGTACAGCGTGCCCGAGAAGATCAGCGTGCCGGCGAAGAAGGCCCATCCGGCGGCGGTGGCCCATCCGGACTGGGTCTGGCCGACCAGCCAGCCGGCGGCGATCAGCGCCAGGGCGTGGTACATCTGGTATTTGGCGGCGGTCTCCCAGACGTCGAGCATATCAGCGTCGAGGCGAGCTTCGAGCGCGTGGGCGCCGAAGGCGCCGGCGGCGACGCCGATGAGGCCGAGCAGGCTCGCTAGAGCGATGAAAATCTTCATGGGGACTCCTCAGATGTTTCACGTGAAACAATGTCGTCGAGCAGCTTGCGGGCCTCGCGGGCCTGCTTGGTGCGCTCGGAGCGTGGGTCGAGCTGGGTGAGCTCCTGGGCCACGAAGACCACGATGCGGCCCTGGCGCTCGCCGTGGCGCTCGGCATGCGCGCGCGAGAAACGGCTCGCCGCGGGCCGGGATTCCTCGGCCGCTTCGGTTTGCTGCGCCGACGGCTCGTTCCGGTCGCAGCCGGATAGGCAGACAGCCCATCCGGCCAGCAATATGATGATCAGGGCCTGCTTCATCGCATCCTACAGCTCGTTCCACAGATAGGCGCTGGTCTCGATGCCCTTATAGAAGTTCTCGACATTGAACTTCTCGTTGGGGCTGTGCAGCCGGTCGTCGTCGAGGCCCAGACCCATCAGGATGGTCGGGGATTCGAGGACGGTCGAGAAGGTGGCGACCACGGGAATGGAGCCGCCGCCGCGTGTGAAGACGGTCTCGGCGTCCCAGGACTTTTGCAGCGCCCGGCAGGCGGCGCGCACGGTGTCGTTGTCGCGGTCGATGAGGACCGGGTCGCCGCCGTGGTGGGGCAGGAAGTCGACCGAGACGGTGTCCGGGGCGATCTCGTCGAGGTAGTCGAGCACGAGCTTCTCGATCTTTTCGGGTTCCTGGCCGGGCACCAGTCGGCACGAGATCTTGGCCGAGGCGTGCGAAGGCAGCACGGTCTTGGCGCCGGAGCCGATGAAGCCGCCCCAGATGCCGTTGCAATCCAGGGTCGGGCGCGCCCATTTGCGCTCGAGGGTGGTGTAGCCCTCTTCTCCCTGCAGGCCGGGCGCGCCGGATTGGGCGCGGTAGGCCTCCTCGTCGAAGGGCAGGGCAGCGAATTGTTCGCGCTCGTCGTCCTCGAGCGGAATCACATCGTCATAAAAGCCGGGCACGGCCACGCGGCCGTGATCGTCGTGGAGCTTGGCGATCATCTTGGCCAGCTCGTTGATCGGGTTGGGGACGGTGCCGCCGTAGAGCCCCGAGTGCAGGTCGTGGCTGGGTCCGGTGACGGTGACCTCGAAGTAACTCAGCCCGCGCAGCCCGTAGGTGATCGTGGGCACGCCCGGGGCGAACATCGACGAGTCGGAGATGACCACCGCGTCGCAGGCGAGCTTGTCTTTGTTCTGGCCGATCCAGGGGCCCAAGTGAGGGCTGCCGATCTCCTCTTCGCCCTCGATGATCAATTTGACGTTGACCGGAAGCTCGCCCGAGGTGCTCAGGTGCGCTTCCAGTCCCTTTAGATGGGCGAAGAGTTGGCCTTTGTCGTCGGTGGCGCCGCGGGCGAAGATCTTGCCGTCGCGCACGTCCGGCTCGAAGGGCGGGGTCTCCCACAACTCCAGCGGGTCGGGCGGCTGGACGTCGTAGTGGCCGTAGACCAAGATGGTCGGCGCCCCCTCGGCGTGGCAATGCTCGGCGTAGACGATCGGATGGCCGGCGGTCTCGGAGATCTCCACCTCGTCGATGCCGATGCCCCGAAGGTGGTCGGCGACCCAGCGCGCGCAGCGGTCGACCTCGCCTTTGTGCTCGGGGTCGGTCGAGATGCTGGGGATGCGCAGATATTCTTTGAGCTCTTCGAGAAAGCGGTCGCGATTGGCTTCGATATACTCGATGGCGGCTCGGTCTTTTGTGTCGGTCATGGCGGGCGCTCTGGGTGTTAGGGTTGGCTTGGATTGTCGGGTGATTCTTAGCTTAGTTGGTGGGTGGGGTTCAAGAGTGCAGGCTTGAGGCTTGGGGCTTGGGGAAAGGCGCCGGTGCCCTCCCCGCGCGTCTTTCAGCGTGGGGAGGATCAAGGTGGGGGCCTTTCGTGTCGGATCGACCGAACGGATCTGCTAATCCGGCGGATGCCCCTCCTTGATCCTCCCTTTATGCGGCTCGACCGTGCTTCTCTCCACTTCGTTCCGAGCGGGGAGGGCAGCTTTGCCCGTCGACTTGTGACTAGCAGCCCCGCCCGCAGAAGATGTTTCACATGAAACATCACCCTCACTGTCGCACAAAAATCCGCCGCACCCGCGGCGAGATATTGCATAAGATCTCATAGTTGATAGTGCCCCCGCGCGCGGCGATCTCGTCGACGCTGATGCGCTCTTGTTGCTCGTCGCCGTCTGCGGCCTCGCCATGGGCGCCGAAGATGACCACTTCATCTCCCAATTTTACGTCGTCGACCCCGGTGACGTCGACCATCGACACGTCCATGCAGACGTTGCCGACCACCGGGCAGCGCCGGCCGGCGACGAGGACCTCGCCGCCGTTGGACATGAAGCGGGGGAAGCCGTCGTTGTAGCCGGCGGCGATGGTGGCGATTTGGCGGTGGCCGTCGGCGCGCCAGGTGCGGTTGTAGCCGACCGAGGTGCCGTCGGCGACCTCCTTGAGGTGGATGATGCGGGTGGTGAAGGCCAGCGCGGGGCGCACGCCGTTTGTCTGAGCGGCGACCGGCCCGCTCGGCGAGAGGCCGTAGAGGCCGAGGCCGACGCGGACCATGTCGAAGTGGGCGTCGGGGAAGCGCCAGGCGGCGGCGGTGTTGGCGGCGTGGACCAGCGGCGGGTCGATGCCGGCGGCGCGAAGCTCGTCGACGACGGCGCGGAAGCGGCGGAGTTGCTCGCGGGTGAAGTCGTCTTCGGCCGGGTCGTCGGCGGCGGCGAAGTGGGTCATGACGCCTTCGATGTCGATCTCGTCGACGGCGGTCAGCTTCTGGGCGAAGCCGAGCGCGTCTTCGGGCGGCAGGCCGACGCGGTTCATGCCGGTGTCGATCTCGAGGTGCACGCGCACCTTTTTGTGGAAGCGGCGCGCCTGCGCGCGAAGCGCCTCGACGACCGGCTCGGAGTAGACCAGCGGGGTCAGGTCGTATTTGACGAGCTTGTCGGCCTCCGAGGCCAGCGCGTTGGTGACCAGGATGGGCAATTGCAGGCCGCGTTTTCTGAGCGGGACGCCCTCGTCGGAGTAGGCGACCGCCAAGGCGTCGACGCCCTCGCGGGCCAGTGTCTGGGAGACGCGGGTGGAGTCGTTGCCGTAGCCGAAGCTCTTGACCACGGCGATGAATCCGGGCTGCTCATCGGTGTGGGGGCTGTTATCTGCGCCGAGGTGCCGACGAATCGCGTGGTAATTATCGCGGATGGCGTCCAGGTCGATGTGGAGCCTGGCCGGGGCGACGCTCTCGAGGAGGCGCTCGGCGGCGCGCTCCAGACCCATCGTGCGGCTGGCCTTGAAGAGCACGACGTCGCCGGGGTCGAGGCGTCGCTCGAGCAGGTCGTGCAACGCGTCGATGGAGTCGGCGTAGGCGACCGCGTCCGCGGCGAGTCCCGCATCGACGGCGGCTTCGCCGATGGTCTTCGCGCGCGTACCGTAGCAGACGAGTTTGTCGACGCCGGTGAGCGGGACGAGGCGGCCGAGTCGGCGGTGCGCCTCGTCGCTGCGCGCGCCGAGGTCGAGCATATCGCCCAGGATGGCCACTGAGCGCGCGTCGCCGGCGTAGTCGCGAAGCACGCTCAGGGCGGCGCGGGCGCTGACCGGGTCGGAGCTATAGGCGTCGTTGATGAACGTGATGCCGTCCTGGGTGGTGTGCATCTCCAGGCGAAGCGGGCTGAGCTCGAAGGCGGCCAGTCCCTCGCGCATCGATTCGACCGAGACGCCGAGCTGATCGGCCAGGCCGATGGCTGCCAGTGCGTTTGCCAAGTTGTGACGGCCGGGCACGTTCAGGGCGAAGCGATGAGAGTCGGCCTCTCCACGCCCGGGCTCCGGAAAACGCACCGAGAAGGCGTGCCCGCTGGATGTTTCGGCCGCTTGGTCGACGACATAATCGGCGTACTCGGGATTGTCATTTTTGGCAAAAGACAGCGCATTGGCCCCGAGATCGCGATTCTCGAGCTGCTCGCAGCCGGCCGGATAGAGCAGCGGGCCATCTCCGAGATGGGCGAAGAGTTGGAGCTTTTCGTCGGCGGTGGTCTGCAGGTCGCCCAGACCCGCGGCATGGGCGAGGCCGATATTGGTGATGGCGCCGTGGGTCGGCCGGATCATCGGCTCGAGGCGCGCCATCTCACCGACGCGGCTGATGCCGGCCTCGATGATGGCGACCTCGTGCTCGGGGCGAATGGCCAACAGCGACAGCGGCACGCCGACCTGGGAGTTATAGCTGCCCGGGCTGCGCAGCACGGTGTGCTCCTGGGCGAGGATGCTGGCCAGCATGTCCTTGACGATGGTCTTGCCGTTCGAGCCGGTGATGCCGACGACGGGGATGTCGAAGAGCGCGCGCCAGCCGGCGGCGAGCTTCTGGAGCGCGGCGAGGGTGTCAGCGACGCGCACAAGCGCCATTTGGGGGGAGTTCGTATCGCCGAAGTCGCCGGGCTCACCGCGCGAGATCAGTGCGGCTGCAGCTCCCTTTTGGCCAGCCTCTTCGACGAAGCGATGGCCGTCGAAGTGATCGCCGTCGAGGGCGACGAAGAGGCTATTTCTGGCCAGCGCCTGGCGCGAGTCGATGCCCACCTCGCTGAGGACGAGGTCGGGTTGTCCGCAGAGCAGCTCCCCGCCGGTTAGGTCGGCGACGAGTTCCAACGTCAGCTCTGGGGTCTTTTGGGGCGCCATTCGTTACTTCCAATGGTCGAACATCGGGTTGACCGGTGAGATACCCTCTCCGACGAGCGGCGCGTGGTCGATGGCGCCGCTGATGAACGTGCGCGCGAAGCCGATGGCCTCGGCGAGTTCCTGGCCGACGGCGAGCTTGGCGGTGATCGCCGAGGAGTACACGCAGCCGGAGCCGTGCAGGCGCTCGCTTTTGACGCGATCGGCGCCGTATTCGATAAAACCGCTGCCGTCGTAGAAGATGTCGCGCACGATCTTGTCGAAGTGCGAGCCCTTGATGAGCACGTTGTCGGGGCCGAAGTCGTGGATGCGCTTGGCGGCTTCTTTCATGGAGCCGACGTTATTGACGGTTCGGCCGCACAGCGCCTCGGCCTCGTGGCGATTGGGCGTGACCAGCAGCGCGCCCTCGAGCATCCGGTCGCGCAGCATCTTCTGGGCCGGCTCGGCCAGCAGCGGATCGCCGTGCTTGGAGATCATGACCGGGTCGACGACGAGCTGGTCGATCGGGTGATCTTCGAGCATCTCGGCGACGGTCGCGATGACCTCCTCGCTGCCCAGCGCGCCGGTCTTGGCGGCCGCCGGCTTCAGGTCGGAGACCACCGCCTCGTATTGGGCGCGGATGGTCGGCCTGGGCAGCATCTGGATGCCGGAGACGCCGCGGGTGTTCTGGGCGGTGATCAGCGTCAGGACGCTCGTGCCGTGGACCTCGCAGGCCGCGAAGGTCTTGAGATCTGCCTGGATCCCGGCGCCGCCGCCGCTGTCGCTGCCCGCGATGGTTAACGCGACGGGGTGGGGAGTTTGTTCCTCTTCGGAGGGATCCAACGGATTTAGAAAGTCGGTCATGGCTGAGCAGGGGTCCAGGGGTCCGGGGGTCCGGGGGTCCAGCAACTGCTTAACGGCAACTGCTTTAGTCGTCTAGCTGTTCGGCGGTCTGGCCGAAGCGGCGCTCGCGGTCGCCGTAGGAGGCGAAGGCGTCGAGCAGTTGTTGCTCGTCGAAGTCGGGCCAGAAGACGTCGGTGACGTACAGCTCGCTATAGGCGATCTGCCAGAGCAAAAAGTTGCTGATCCGAAGCTCGCCGCTGGTGCGCACGACCAGGTCGGGGTCGTGGATGCCGCGGGTGTAGAGGTGGTCGGAGAAGGCCTCTTCGGTGATCTCTTCGGGCTCGAGTTGGCCGTCGCGGACCTTTGTGGCCAGCTCGCGGGTGGCGCACAGGATCTCTTCGCGTCCGCCGTAGCTGACCGCGACTTGCAGGAGCATTTCGTCGTTGACGGCGCTGGCGTCCTCGAGGTCCTTGATCGCCTTTCGCAGCGTCTCGCTGAGCCGGGAGCGGTCGCCGATGACCCGCAGGCGGATGCCGTTTCGGAGCAGCCGATCGCGCTCTTTCTTGATGTAGACGTTGAAGAGGGTCATCAGCCCGGAGACCTCGTCGTCGGGCCGGCCCCAGTTCTGGGTGCTAAACGCGTAAAGCGTCACCGCGTCGACGCCCAGGTAGCGGCAAGACTCGACGACGCAGCGCACTGCGCCGGCGCCCTCGCGGTGGCCTTTGAGCCGCCGCAGCCCTCGTTGGCGTGCCCAGCGGCCGTTGCCGTCCATGATGAAGGCGACGTGCCGGGGCACCGGGCCGTCGTAGCCGGCCAAGAGCTGCTCGTCGACGCTCAGGTCCAGCGGCGCGACGCGAGGCTGCGTTTTCGTTTGCGAATTGGGGGACATGATACTGCTCCACAAGCAAGGTGTGTCCATGCAGTCAACTAACATGCAGGTACATGAGTGGCAACATTTGCCGCGGGCTGCGTATGCCGAACAATCCAATGCCGACGATGGCGGCGCGCGCAGAATGTTGGGGGCGCCCGCTTGGTTCAACGTAACGAGTGAGTTATGGGATTGTTTCCAGGATGTTGGTCTGAAAGCACAATGAGGCCCAATATGAGCAGAACGGATAGCTTCAAGCAAAGATTGGACGCAGAGGGCGCTGAGTGGACGAGCTGGCGCGGCTCGGAGGTGGTCCGGCACTTCGGCGACCCGGACAAGGAATACCGGGCTGTGCGTGAAGGCGGGCTGGGTCTGGTCGATCATTCGTGGCGCGAGACGCTGGTGGTCACGGGCAGCGACTCGGTCCAATGGCTGCAGGGCCTGGTGACCAGCGACCTATTCGCGCTGGCCGAGGAAGGCTCCGGCCAGCAGACGACGGTGGTCAACAACGTGGGCCGGTTGATCGCCGAGGCGCGCGTGCTGCACATCCCCGAGCTGCTGGTGCTCGACCTCGAGCCCGGCGTGCTCGACGACGGGCTGATGTCGCATCTGCGCCGGCATATCATCACCGAAGACGTCGCGCTGCTCGATCGCAGCGAGGCGACCGCGCGGCTGGGGCTGTTCGGCGAGGACGCCGCAGCGCTGCTCGACGAGTTGTGTGACACTGAACACCAGGTGAGCTCGCTCGGTCAATTCGAGGGCACCTGGGGCATGCTGGGCGGCGAGGAAGTCGTCATCCAGCGTGTGCCGTGGTCGGGCGGGCCCGGATTTGACATCGCCGCGCCCAGCGAGGCGGCGGCTGGGCTATGGGAACTGCTGCTCTCGGCCGATGCTCAGGCCGACAATGGCGTCGAGCCGGTCGGCTTCGAAACCCTGGAGACCCTTCGCATCGAGGCCGGAGTGCCCAGATTTGGAAAAGAGCTCACCGAGAAGCGCATCCCGCTGGAGACCGGCCTCGATGACGCGGTCTCGTTTACAAAGGGGTGTTATCTGGGCCAGGAGATCATCGCGCGGCTCGACACGCGGGGCACCCCGGCCCGGCTGTTGCGCACTCTGGTGCTCGAGGCCGGCGCCGCACCGCGTGAGGGCTCGGATATCGAGGTCGACGAGCGCTCGGTCGGGGAGGTGATCAGCTCGATCTGGTCTCCGCAGGCCGCCCGGCCGATCGCGCTGGGCTATGTGAAGCGAAAGCACAACGACATCGGCACCGAGGTCTATGTCGAGGGACGCCCTGCGCGGGTCGAAGCGCTCGGATGGCCGTTGCAGGCCCAGAGCTGAGGGTTCGAATGCCCAAACTTGCGCTGAGTACCGTGGAAGTTTACATTTCCGGCGCCACTCGCAGGCTGGCGAAACGAGAAACAGAGTTTTATCGATGAGCCTTTACGACAAACGCTTCGTGCTCTTCTCCGGCAAAGGAGGAGTCGGCAAGACCGTCATCTCCTCGGCCTTTGCGCTGAGCTGCGCGCGCCGCGGCGAGCGCACGTTGCTGATCGAATTGAACGTGCAGGATAAGGTCAGCTCCTTTTTCGGCTCCTCGCAGGTGGGCAGCGAGATCATGGAGGTCGAGGACAACCTCTTCGCGGTCAACGTCACGCCCGACGCGGCCCTCGAGGAGTACGGCCTGATGATCTTGAAGGTCAAACTCATCTTCAAGGCCGTCTTCGAGAACCGCATCGTGCGGTCTTTTCTGCGCTCCATTCCGGGCCTGAACGACCTGCTGATGCTCGGGAAATCCTATTTTCACGTCACCGAGCGCGCCTCCAACGGCGGGTATGTGTGGGACAAGGTCGTCGTCGACGCCCCGGCGACCGGCCACGGGATGTTCTTCTTGCAGATCCCGTCGGTGCTCACCGGGTTTTTGAGCTCCGGGCTGATGTTCGAGGAGGCCGCGCGTATCGAGGAGTTGCTTCGCGACTCCTCGACGACCGCGCTGAGCCTGGTGACGCTGCCCGAGGAGATGCCGGTCAACGAGACGTTGATGATGAAGGACGAGCTCAAAGAGCGCGTCGGCCTCGACGTCGCCGCGGTCATCGCCAACGGCATCTATCCTCCCCTCTTCGACGAGACCGATCTCGAGTGGATCGAGGCGGCGCGCGGCTGCGATGACGCAGAGCGCGAGGAACTCGACGGCTATCTCGACGCCGCCGCCTTTCGCCGCCAGCGCGTGGAGCTGCAGCAGAAATATCTGGACCGACTCGAGAGCGCCGTCAGCCTGCCGATCCATTACGTGCCGTATCACTTCACCCACCGGGTCACGTTCCCGACCATCGCCGAGATCGGCGCCGAGCTCGAGGCTCAGATCACCGGCGACGAGGCCGCGGCTGCGGCCGTCGGGGAATGAAGCCGGCCAATCAAATGGCGCCTACCAAATTGCGCTTATCAAGTTGCGCCCATCAAAGAGCGCATGGAGTAGACATCGATGGAAACTGAGCGCGCACATTTTTCGAAGTTGATCGCCGGCAAAGAGCTGGTGGTCTGTGCCGGCTCGGGCGGCGTGGGCAAGACGACCACCAGCGCGGTCATCGCGCTGCATGCGGCCATCGAGGGGCGCAAAGTGCTGGTGCTGACCATCGACCCCGCCAAGCGCCTGGCCAATAGCCTGGGGGTGAGCTCGCTCGAGAATATCCCGCAGCGCATCCCGCTGGAACAGTTTCGCCAGATCGGCGTCCACGCCGAAGGCCAGCTTTGGGGGATGATGCTCGATATGAAGAAGTCCTTCGACCACCTGGTCGATCGCTACGCAGCCGGCGAGGAGAATCGCCGCGAGATCTTGAATAATAAGATCTACAAATACTTCTCGACGAGCCTGGCGGGCACCCAGGAGTACGCCGCTGCGGAGCGACTGCTCGAGCTGCACACCGAGGAGGACTACGACCTCATCGTGCTCGACACCCCGCCGACGACCCACGCGCTGGACTTTTTGGAGGCGCCGGTGCGCCTGGCCGACGCCGTCGAGAACAAGGCGTTGCAGTGGCTATATAAGCCCAATCTGCTCACCGGCAGCAGCGGCCTGGGGCTGTTCTCCGTGGGTACGTCTTATGTGATCAAGGCGCTGGCCAAATTCACCGGAACCGCGTTTTTGGACGAGCTGACCGTGTTTTTGCGCAATTTCTCGACGATGTTCGACGGCTTCCGGGACCGGGCCAACCTGGTGCGCGATCTGTTGCTCGGCGACAAGAGCACCTTCGTGGTGGTCACCGCCGCCGACCCGCTGCAGCTCGACGAGGCGCTGTACTTCTACGAGCAACTCGGCACTCAGCAAGTCGCCGTGGGCGGCTTCGTGATCAACCGCGTCCACCCAAGCTGGGTCCCCGCCGAAGAGATCAACCGCCCGGCGGTCACCCTGGCGAACCAGCTCGCCGCGCTCGACGTCGACGGCCCGGCCCTCTCCGAGGACAAATACCGCGAGCTCGCCGAGCGGCTGCGCTCCAACGCCGCCGAATTTCTCGAGCTGGCCACCAAAGATGCCGACAGCCTCGTGCGCCTGCGCGAGGCCATCCCCAAAGACATTCCCACCGTCCAAGTGCCCTTCTTCGCCCAGGATATCCACAGCCTCGAGGGGCTCGATCGGGTCCGGGCTTCGTTGTTTGGGGCTTGATTGGATCCCAAAATGTATCTTCCATGGCAATCGTACATCCCCCCTCGGCTCCCTTCGGTCGGCGAGGGCTACTCATGCGCCCTTGAAAAGCAGGGCGCTACGCTTCGCCTTCGGCTACGCTTGGGAGCATCTACCTAATTATCCGGAACTCTCACGCCAAGGCGTTGTCGATCTTCTTGTAGATGACGCGTGGGTTTCGGCCTCTTAGCGGGTGCTGCCGGGACTCGTACATGACAATGGGCGCAGGGATGCTATGATTGATGCGAAAGAAGTCGCGAATGGGCAGAAAGATCAGAGGCTTGGAGCGCAAATGCGGAGATTGACCAATGGGGTGGTGCGTCTGGCCGGGGCCGGCGCGCTGGTGGGAATGTTATTTGTGGGAGTCGGCTGCTCGACGTCGAAGTCGGCGCAGACGCTCGACGGAGCCCAGCCCGGGGCCGAGGAGCGCCTGGAGCTCGATCCGATGTTGATTCGGGGCAGCGCCGACGGTGAAGGCGGCGAGACCATCGAGGTGCGCGAGGTCTTCGATCGGGGCTATGAGGAGTACGCAGCTCGGCGCTACGAGAGCGCTGCTCGGCATTATGAGCTGGTCTTGGAGTATTTCCCGGACAGCGATTTCTACCTGCCCGCCCTGTATAACGCGGGGCTGAGCTATGAGAAGCTCGAGCGTTGGCAGCCGGCCTCCGAGTATTATCGGCGCATCATCGAGGAGTATCCCGACGAGAAAGACGGCAAGGACGCCTATTATCGACTGGCCAACGCCTACGAGAAGTTGGACGATCACGAAGCGGTCGTAGAGTTGATGACGGAGGTGCTGCTTCGCGACAAGCTCAGCAGCTTCGACCGGATCGAGGCCTATGTGCGCCGCTCCAACGCGCAGCTCGAGCTCGGCCACTGGGAAGAGGCCGAGCAGGGCTACCGTACGTTGATTCAGCTCAATGAGGAGGCCGCTCCCCGCGAGAGGTTGTCCGGCGACTCACACCTCATCGTGCAGGCCTACTTCGGCCTGGGGCAATCGTATCACGAGCGGGTGCTCGAGATAGATCTGGTCCTGCCCACTGAGACAATGGGCGACGCTCTGGAGCGCAAGGCCGAGTTATTCACCACCGCGCAGGCCAATTATATCGAGGCGCTGCGCCACCACCACCCGCAGTGGTCGATGGCCGCCGGCTATATGATCGGCAGGTTATACGAAGATTTTTATACGGATATCTTCAACGCCGAGATCCCCGACGACCTCGACGAGGAGCACGTCGCGCTGTACTTCGAGGAGCTGCGCAAGCATATTCGCCCGCTGATGGAGCGCGCGATCTCGGTCTACGAGAAGAATCTGTCGCTGTCGCGCCGGCTCGGGATGAGCGAGGAGAAAAACGAGTGGGTGGCGAGTACCTCCCGAAAGCTCGAGCGGCTGCAGAACTTCCTGGGAGACCCGGTCACCCAACGCCGCGCCGAGAGGCTCGTGGCCAAGGGCCACACGCTGACTCGGCCCTGGGACCCACAGGAGACGGCATTGGACCTGGTCGATGTGGCCGTGCGCGAGGCCGCCGAGAGCGCGCTCGATGCCAGCGACGACGATGGCCCCCGGCAGGTCGAGGGGCCCGAGTCGTGATGTGGCGTCTTCGGGCTTAATCCGACTCGTCGCCGGCCGGGAAGCTGAGGAGCTTGCCGGCCGGTTTGTGTTTTTTGGGGTTGGTGCGGCGGTGCTCGTGGCTGCTGACCGGCATCATCCAGCGGATATGATCGATGGGGATGTCCAGATCGCCGAAGTCGCTCTCGACCGATAGCAGCGGCCTTTGCCGGCCCTCGTCGTCCTCGAAGGTGGTCACCTCCCGCGGTGTGCAACGGATGCGCGGCCAGATGTCGTTGCCGGCGTCGAGGTATTCGAGCTCGAGGTCATAGTGCTCGTCGAGGGCGAATCGGGCCACCGAGATACGACTTTCGATATCGGCCTCGAAGACGATCTCGACCTCGGGTGCTTCGCCGGAGTTTGTACCGGCCGCCTCCTCGCCGGCGTAGGGCCTCGCCTCGCTTATCCAGCGCAGCACGCGGGCGGCCTCGTCCTCGCACAGATTGCGGGCGGGTTCGGGCAGCGCGGCGCCGACGGCTCGGCGGATGTTCTCGGCCGCCGACGGCTTGATCCGCGTTCCGCCGCGCATGGCCAAGATCTCGAGCACACGCGCGGCGACCGCCGCCGCCGTGAGCACCGAGTTCTTATTGAGCAACGCGGGACGCTCGACGTCGAAGCTCTGGGCGGCGAAGGGCTCGGAGAGGTCTTCGCGGGGGGCGAGGCCGGGGAGTAAGTCTTTCCAGTCCATGATCAGGGGTCCAGGGGTCCAGGGGTCCGGGGGTCCAGGAAAGGCAACGGTAAAGGCAAAGGCAACGGCGAACGGCAACGGCGAACCCGCGTTGTTTCACGTGAAACAATCGCCGGGCGGGGACAAGTTAAGCATGAAGGGGGTGGGGCGCAAATATCGAGTTGGTCGACGGCCACTGGAGCGACGCGGTCCGTGGCGTCGACGGCAGGGACGCCGTCGCTCCGTTTAGGGGAGCGTGTCGACGGCGTTTTGGAGGGTCGAGAAGACGTAGGATTCGCGCAGGCGTTGGAGGACGTGGATGTACAGTTCGCGTTTTTCGGGCCAGGAGACGCGCAGGTCGGGCTGGGCGTCGGTGAGCTCGGGGGCGTCGACGTCGTTGGCGTCCATGAAGTCGATGGCGTGAAATTCGAGCTGCAAGATCTGGTCGTAGCTTTTGCGCAACAGCGGCCAGACGGCGTCGAAGCCGGTGCGCCCGAGTAAATGTAGGCTGGTGCCGATGATCGGAAAGCGTATGCCGGGCACGAGGCACATCGGGATCTCGACGGGGAGTCCGGAGTCGTCGTCGCGGCGCCATAGCTGGCCGCGCGCCGGCCGATACGGCCCGATGGGCGCCAACAGGTTTCGGGCGGGCGTCATGGCGCTTCGGCTGGGCCGGTCGGACAGCTTTCGCCAGCCCATGATCGCCGCCTTGGCCGCATAATAGGGCGGGCACGGGAAGACCGACGAGTCGTAGCGATAGCCGCGGGCGGCGAGGATGGCCAGCAGATCGGAGGTGATATTATAGCCCGGCGCGCGGTAGCCGACCGGTTTGTGGCCGCAGGCGGCCTCGATGGCCTCTTCGCCGCGGGCGATCTCGGCGCGCTGGGTGCTCGGAGAGCGCGACGGGAGGTCGTAAAAATGCGAGTAGGTGTGGTTGCCCAGCTCGTGGCCGCGCTTGCTCGCCTCGGCGAGTAGCTCGGCGTGGGCGGGATGGCCGGCGTCTCGGCCGACCACGAAGAGCGTGGCCGGGATGGCGAGCGCCTCGAAGAGATCGAGCAGCCGGCGTACGCCGATTGCATAGGCCGCGTCGGCGCTTTCGGAGGCCGTAGCAGGCAGGCCGTGAATCTCGCGGTAACAGCCCAACGAGTCGAGATCGACGGTGACGCAGGCGAATCGGGGCGGTTTAGGGTCGTTGTGGCTCATGGGAGGTTGGTGAGTTTGCGCCTGGTGGTGAGTTCTTGGTTCTTAGTTCTTGGTTCTTGGTTCTTGGCAAAGCGGTCGATCTTAGGTGCTGTACCAAGAACCAAGAACCAAGAACATGTGCGTAAGGCTAGTCCGTCACCACTGGCTGCCCACCGCAACCTCACCTATGCCGTACACGGATCACCCAAAACAGGCGCGCCATATTCTTGAGGACGTTGGGTACTCGCCGAAAGAGGTTGACCGAGGGCTGGCGCTTTTCGACGACGGTCAGCGGGATCTCGGTCATCTCGAACTCCATGCGCTCGGCGCGGATGACGAATTCGCTGGCGAAGAGGTCTTTGTTGACCACGCAGCGGTCGATGACGTCGAGCAGGCGCTGGCGTCGAAACGCCTTGAGGCCGTGGGTGTCGGTGCCTTTGAAGCCCAAAAAGATGTGCAGCATCATATTGAGCACGCGGGTGGCCAGCCGGCGATACAGCGGTCGGCGGTCGGCCGACTCTTTGAGCGCCTTGCTGCCCACGACCAGATCAAAGCCCTCCGACTGCATCTTATCGAGCGCGCGCACATAAAAGTCGGTGTCGCATAGGTCGATCTCGTCGCAAATGACATATTCTCCGCGTGCCTCCAAGATGCCCCGGCGAAGCGCCAGCCCATAGTCGGGCTCGGGGTTGTGCATCAACTTGAGCTCGGGGTGGCGCTCCATGAGCTCGCGCGCCACCGGGACGGTCTGATCGTTGGAGCCGTTTTCGGCCAGGATGATCTCGTAGGAGTGGTCCCAGCGCGGGTCGCTGTCCAGCTTTTCGTTGAGGTCGGCGATCGAGGCCGACAAGATCCCCTCTTCATTATAGATGGGGATGATGATGGAGACGTCGACCTCGCGCTGCTGGTCAGCTTGGTCGATGGCCTTGTCGCTTTCGGGTTGCTTGTTCATATGAGGCACTGCTTAGTGAGGGTCTAGACTACGATGGGGAGTTTCTATCGGGGTGCCGGGCGTAGTGCAAGTTGATTGCACGATTTCACGCCGTACCCGCCTATCGAGCGTCATCGCGGGCCATATTCTGGAGCCAGCGATAGATCACATAAAGGATGCCCCAGTTGGCGATGAGCAAGATGGCGCTCATGCCCACCAAAAAAGCCATCAGCCCGGCGTCACCTGTGTCGATCTCGCTCACAAAGGGTACCAGCGTGGGGTCGACGAGGACCATCAGTGGGATGGCGGCCGGCAAGGCGAGGATGAAGGCGGCCACCGCCACCGTGGTCTTGCCCATCGGCTCGGGCTGCTCTTCTTTGGTTGTGCTGAGATCGTCGTCGGTTTTGTCGGGCGTGGGTTCGGTCATGAAGTGCGGGTTTCTTGGTTTAGGGTTTCTTGGTTCGGGGTTTCTTGGTTTGGGGGTTGCCGGATTGTGTTGCTGATGGCCGGTCGTTGAACCGGCGAGTGGGTCGGCGAATTTCGGGCGGAGCATACAGGCTGGTCGGTGCAGCGGCAATCAACGCCGAGGTTGCGCGTGTGTGAGCAAGCGCGATAGGCTCGTGGCGATATTTTCAAAAGCGAACCTACTGAAGGACCAAGCACGCATGCATCCCCACCTCAATGAGTGGCTCGATCTCGCCATCCGTTGGCTGCACGTCATCACCGGCGTGGCCTGGATTGGCACCTCGTTTTATTTTGTCTGGCTCGAGAATATGCTCGAGCGCCATAAGGACGACCTGCCCGACGGCGTCGAGGGCGACCTGTGGGCGGTGCACGGCGGTGGGTTTTACCACCTCAAGAAATTCGAGGTCGCCCCGCCCAAGCTGCCCGAGACGCTGCATTGGTTCAAATGGGAGGCGTATTTTACGTGGATCTTCGGCTTCACGCTGTTGATCATCGTATATTATCTCAACGCCGACGCCTATATGGTCGACCCGTCGGTGGCCGAGCTGAGCGCGACCACGGCGGTCGCGATCGGTGTGGCCGCGATCGTGGGCGGTTGGATCCTCTATGACGTCTTATGCCGCACGGCCTTATTGAAGCGGCCGACGCTCTTTTTGGCGGTGATGTACGTGTTGATGGTGGGCGCGGCCTGGGGGCTATCCGAGGTGTTGAGCTCGCGGGCGGCCTATATCCACATGGGCGCCATGCTCGGAACGATGATGGCCGGCAACGTCTTCTTCGTGATCATCCCCGGCCAAAAGAAGATGGTCCAGGCTGCCGAAGAGGGTCGCGAGCCCGACGCCGCCGACGGCGAATACGCCGCGCTACGCTCGCGGCACAATAATTATTTTACGCTGCCGGTGCTGTTCATCATGATCAGCAACCACTTTCCCACCACCTACGGCAACGAATTCGGCTGGATCATTCTGGCGGCCATCTCGGCGATCGGCATCGCCGTGCGCCACCACTTCAACGTGCGCCACAAGACCAATAAGTGGGCATGGACGATGGCTTTTGCGCTGGTCGGCATGGTCGGCTTGGGCCTCGTAACCTCGCCGGACTTCCAGATGAGCGACGAGGAGGCCGCCCTGCAGAGCGCCGAGCCGGTGGAGTTCAGCGAGGTCCAGTCGATCGTCTCCAATCGCTGCACGCCCTGCCATTCCGACGACCCCACCGACGACGTCTTCGCCGGCCTGGTCAACGGGGTGCACTTCGACGAGCCGCAGGACATCAAAAAGCACGCCCAACGCATCAAGATCCGCGTCTACGACCAGGAGACGATGCCCGTGGCCAATAAGACCGAGATGACCGCCGAGGAGCGCGAGACGTTGGCGGCCTGGGTGGTCCAGGGGGCGTCGGTGGAGTGAATTTTGGGTAGGACGTGGAACCCCCGCGGCGGCCTACGCCGCCGCGCCCCCCACGCGAGGCGCGGGGGGCTATCATTCCGCCACAACAACCCGAGCGGATGATTGGGCGGTATAATTCTCCCCTTTTTAGGGGAGATGCCGTAGCGAAGCGGAGGCAGTGGGGTTCCCCGGCCGGCAACCACGCTCAACTCCCGCGATACGTCGAGTAGCCGTAGGGGCTGAGCAGCAGCGGCACGTGGTAGTGTTCGTCGGGGTTTTGGATGTCGAAGACGACCTTTACGACCGGGTAGAACGCCTCGGTCTGGTTGTTTTCGAAGTAGGTGCCCGTCTCGAAGGTCATTCGGTAGACGCCGACGTCGAGGGTGTTGCCCTCGTCGAGGAGGTCACGGACGCGGCCGTCGTCGTTGGTGGTGCCGCCGCCGAGCTGCTGCCAGCCGTCGTCGGTGCGGGCTTCGAGGACGAGAGGGACGCCTTCGGCGGGGTGGCCGCCGGCGGTGTCGAGGATGTGCGTGCTGATGGTGCTCATAAGGCCTCCAAATTAGGACGTCAGTAGTTTTTTGAGGCGGAGTTGGGTGATTTTGTGTTGTTCTTGGGCGGCGATCTTCATTTCGGTGTCGCGCTCGTTGTCGATGCGGTCTTCGAGTAGGTCGAGCATCTCCTCGGCGCTTTTGCCGGAGGCGCAGACGATGAAGATGAAGCCGAATCTGTCCTCGTAGGCGACGTTGAGTTCGTGGAGCTCGTCGAGGAATTTTTGGTCGGCGCCGGCGGTGCCGGATTGTTCTTGCTCGGACCAGTCCTTGGACTTTTCGGTGGGTTTGCCTTCGGCCTCGCGCTCGCCGATCTTGGGG
>JBKGZI010000031.1:0-23957 GCA_046545675.1 Persicimonas sp. | reverse complement strand
CTAGCCTTGTCCGCAAAAATAATGAATTGATAGGAGCGACATCATATGGGCGACCAAAATGACGGCGACCAGAATACAGGCGGTGAGTCTGCCATCGAAGCCAAGCTGCGTGACGGCGTCGACGAGCTCGACGACAGGATCGTCGCCGGCGACATATTGCTGACCGGATTTCCGGGGTTTCTGGCCGAGAACCTGCTCGCCCGCCTCGTCGAGTTGCAGCCCGAGGCGACCTTCTATCTGCTCATCCAATCCAAATTTCGCCAAAAAGCCGAGCAGTCCCTGGGCCGTCTGGAGCGCGACCACCCCAGCCTCGAGGGCCGCTGTGAGCTGGTCGAAGGCGACATCACCGACCGCTTTTTGGGCGTCGGAGAGCAGCGCTACCACGAGCTGGCCGACACCATCGAGACCGTCTGGCATTTGGCCGCCATCTATGATTTGGCCGTGCCCGAGCAGCTCGCCTACCGCGTCAACGTGACCGGCACGATCCACGTGCTCGACTTTTGCGAGGCGTGCTCTGAGTTTCGCAGGCTCAACTATATTTCGACCTGTTATGTCTCCGGCGAGCGCGAGGGCATGATCTACGAAGACGAGCTCGACGAGGGCCAGGGCCACAAAAATCACTACGAGTCGACCAAATTCTGGGCCGAGGTCGAGGTCCAGCGGCGCTCCCACCAGATCCCGACGGTGATCCTGCGGCCGGGCATCGTCGTGGGCGACTCGCGCACCGGTGAGACCGCCAAATACGACGGTCCGTACTATTTGATGAAGCTGCTGCGTCGGGTGCCCGATTGGCTTCCGATGGTCAACGTCGGCAAGGGCGAGACGGTGGTCAATCTGGTGCCGGTGGACTTCGTGTGCGACGCGATGTCCTTTTTGGGACTCAAAGAGGGCATCGAAGGTCAGGTCTTCCACCTGGCCGATCCCAACCCGATGCGCGCTCGAGACCTCATCGCGCTGACGCTCGACTGCATGAATAAGGCGCCGGCGATTGCCAGCGTGCCCTCGGGGCTGGTCGACCTGGCCCTGCGTCGAGAAAAGATCGAGCAGATCGTCGGGATGCCGCGCGAAGCGCTGACTTATTTCAATCACGACGCGCGCTACGACACCAGCAATACCCAACGCGAGCTCAAAGAGACGGCCATTCGATGCCCGCATCTGTCGACGTATTGGCAGACGCTGGTCGACTATTTCTTGCGCCATCCCGACAAGGATTTCCTCGACGAGCGCCGTGTGTGACGCCCGTGTATTGTTGAATCCTCGCCGCGCGATCACTATAGTGCGGTTGCATAGTCTCCAATGGATTTCGCACCGGTTTTGGTTGCCGACGTGCCAAACGCCCAAGTGTCTAACGCCGGTATGTCACATAAACGGACCCTGCCATGATTCTGAATCAATCGAATGTGCGTCGGCGCAGCACCATCTGGCTTTTCGCTGTCGTCGCAGCGCTGATGCTGGCCTTGACCGGTTGTTCGGATGACACGGACGGCGGCCCCGAGCAGGGGCTCGACGGCGGCGCGGACGTGGGTGTCGACGCCGAGGACGACTCCGGCCAGCCCGATGATATCGATGACGGCGGCTCGGATACCGAAGACGGCGGCGAGGTCGAGCCGGACGTGATCGAGGTGGCCGATGCCGACCCCGATGCCGACGCCGACACCGGAGACGACGAGGATACCGGCTCGGTCGCGCTTCGAATCGACAACGTTGTGCCAGCGCGGGGCCCGGTCGACGGCGGCACGCCGTTCGTCATCGAGGGCGCCGGGTTCACCGACGATACGGTCGTCTTCTTTGGCAGTCGGCAGGCCGAGGTGACGCGCATCGACGGCAAGCTGGTTGGTGAGACCCCGGAGGGGGCCGGGCTTGGCTCGGTCACCGTCAAATTGCTCGATCCGAATACGGGCGAAGACACGCTCGCCGGCGGATTCACCTACACCGCGACCATCGAAGTGACCCGGGTCAGCCCGTCGCGCGTACCCGCGGAGGGCGGCGTCGAGGTCGCCGTCTATGGGCGCGGCTTCGACGACGACACCCGAGTGAGCTTCGGCGGCGAGACCGGGGTGCGTCACACGTTGGTCGACCAAAACGAGATCCGGGTGGTCACCCCGGCGCACGCCGCCGGCGATGTGCACGTTCGGGCGACCAACCGCGACGGCTCCGATGTGCTATACGAGGGGCTGACCTACTTCGACACCCTCGAGATCGACGCGGTGCGCCCGGCCAGCGGAAGCACCGCCGGGGGCGACAGCGTCACGATATCCGGAAGCGGCTTCGAGAGCGATATGAGCGTCGAATTCGACGGCGCCCTCGCCCAGCTCGACTCGGTCAACGCGGCGGGCACCGAGGCCGAGGTGGTCACACCTGCGGGGGCGGCCGGGTTGGCGGACGTGCGCGTGGAGACGGCAGCGGGTGACGCGACGCTGCTGCCGGACGCCTTCTACTATACGAGTGACGCCGATGAGTTCAGCATCGCGGCCGTCACGCCGGCCAGCGGCCCGGAGAGCGGCGGGATCGACGTGACCATTTTGGGGGCAGGCCTCGACGCGGCCGGGCTCACGGTCAGCTTCGACGGTAGCGCCGCCAGCGTCACCGACCAGGGCGCCGGCCACGCGACGGTGACCGCGCCGGCGCACGCCCCGGGAAGCGTCGACGTGAGCATCGACGACGGCGCCGGCAACACCGACACGCTCTCGCAAGCCTTCGATTACGTCGACGACCTGTGGGTCGACGGCGTCAGCCCGAGCAGCGACGACGTGGCCGGCGGCGAGACGGTGATCATCGACGGCGAGGGCTTCACCGGCACCCAACGGGTGCTCTTTGGGGGCATCGACGCGCAATTTACGGTCAACAGCGATACCGAGATCGAGGCGGTCGCCCCCGCCCACGCGGCCGGCACGGTCGACGTGGTCGTCGAGCGCGACATCGAGGCCAGCTTCGTCGACGGGTTCACCTATACCGAGGAGTTGGAGGTCTACGGCTTCTTCCCGGTACGCGGCTCGATCGCGGGGAATACCTACGTCGAGCTGCGCGGCCGCGGCTTGACCGACTCGATCGACGTGACCTTCGGCGGCGAGGCGGCGAGCAACGTCGAGACCCTCGACGCTCAGACGCTGGCGGTGCGCACCCCGGCGCATCCGACCGCCGCGGTCGACGTGGTCGTCACCCGCGGGTCGGATTCGGTGACCGCCGACGAGCAATACACCTACTTTAACCCGGGCAGCCGCTTCGGCGGGTCCTGGGGCGGGCCGATCCAGGGCGCGGTCAACGTGTCGGTTTACCAGATGGGCGGCAGCGCCATCGCCGGCGCCCACGTGCAGTTGTCCACCCGCAACGACTCCATCTACCAGGGCACCACCGACCAAGACGGGATGATCACGCTGTCCGGCCCGGACGTCTACGGTGAGCAGACGGTCACGGCGGCGGCCGCCGAGTTCTCCAGCGCGACCGTCCAGCGGGTCAACGCCGAGAATATCACCATCTTTTTGTCACAGTCGTCTCAGGGCGATCCGCCCCCCGGACCGTCCACGGCGACCTTCCAGGGTGACCTGGGCGGCCTCGACAAGCTCAAAGAGCCCGGCCCCAACGAGGTGCCCATGGCGATGGTTCGCACCACCCGGCCCGATCCGTGGGCGAATGTCCCGGAGCCGGGCGCCGGCGCGACGCTCTATGGCGACGGCCCCTATACGCTCAACAGCCGGTTGGGCGACGTGGCGTTGGTGGCCATCGGTGGCCTGTACAATAATGACACCGACACCTTCGAGCCGCTGGCGATGGGCGTGGAGCGCTATCTCTTCGCCAGTGAGGGGCAGACCTACGACGTCGACATCGATCTGGACATCGCCCTGGATCAGAGCCTGACCGTCAAGCTCAACAACTCGGAGACCACCGCCGGCGGCGAGCCCAACACCAATCGCGTGGTGCCCTGGATGGACTTTGGATTCGAGGGCATGTTCGGCGGCATCGTCGTCGGCGAGGGAACCTCCGAGATGCTCGAAGTCGAGGGCCTGCCGCCGCTGCAAGGAGAGCTGTCCGACGTGGAGTATTTCGTCATTGGCGGCAGCTACACCGACGACAACGTTCCCTATGCCGAGTCGTTCGCCCGCGAGGTCAGCGATATGAGCCAGGTCATCAGCCTGCCCTCGATGCCCGCCATCGCCCGGGTGACTTCTCCGGGGGATCAAGAGATTCCGATCGACGGGCTGGTCTCCTTCGAGCTGGACTCGCCGGTGGACCCGGACTTCTATTATGTGCGGGTGCAGACGTTGATGGGCGCCACGGTCTGGGAGGGCTTTTTGGAAGGCGACGCCACCAGCTTTCGCTTCCCGGACTTTCCGGATTTCTCGCATCTGCCCGAGGAGGACCGCCCGGTGCCATATCCCGGCGGCACCTATCAGCTCAGCATCATCGGGATCAGCCAGCAGGGCACGAGTATCAATAACTACTCCTATTCGAACCTCTCGTTGGATTCATGGGAGTCGTATTCGGTGTGGGCACAGTTTATAATGTTCTGAACCTCTGACGAGATGAGTTGATGTCGGGGCTGCGAGAGCGATTAGAGCTTATTGACGGAGACGTTGAATGTCATCAGAGCCACTGCGACCGACGACCCTTCGCCTGCCCGGCGCCCTCTTGACGGCGCTATGTCTGTCGCTCGTGCTTTTTGGCCTCGGGTGCTCCGACGACACCGACGGCGGCGGCGAGCTGGGCGACGTGGGCGGCGAGGACACCGCAGTGGACGCTGACATCGAGCCCGATGCAGGGCCCTCACGCGATACAGACGCAGCCGGCGACACCCGCCGGCCGCGCGACACGGACAATGATTGGGATTGGGATATCGGAGGCGAAGACGCCTCGGTGGGTCCGTTTGAATTAGCCGAGATCGTACCGCCCAGCGGGCCGGTCGAGGGCGGCAATCGCGTGCGCATTTTGGGCTCGGGCTTCGAGCGCGACACGCGGGTCTTCTTCGGCAGCAGCGAGATGGACGTCGACGTGACCACCGAGCAGATGCTCGGGCTTGTGCCGCCGGCCTCCGGGCCGGGGCCGGTCACCGTCAAGGCGATCTCGCCGGGCGGTGAGACCCGCACGCTGGTCGACGGCTACGAATATGTCGAGGGGCTGCAGATCGACTCGGTCAGCCCCTCGCGGGTGCCCACCACCGGCGGGGTCGAGGTCGCGATTCGCGGCAGCGGCTTTGGTCCTGACAGCGCGGTGAGCTTCTCGGGCGAGCCGGCGCTTCGCACGCGCTTCGTCGACGAGGAGCTGCTGCGCGTGGTGACGCCACCGCGCCGGCGCGGGCTGGTCGACGTGCGCGTGACCACGCGCAACGACTCGAAGGTAGGCGAGCGCGCGCTCGAGTATTTCGAGCCGCTCGAGGTCGGCCAGATTCGCCCGGCCAGCGGCCCCACCGCCGGCGGTCAGACGGTCACCGTGGAGGGCAGCGGGTTTCGCTCGGATATGAGCTTTTCCTTCGGGGGGGGGCCGGCCGATGTCATCAACGTCGACCCGCAGGCGTCGAGCGCCGAGCTTCGAGCGCCCGCGCACACGGCCGGGCTGGTCGACGTGGTCGCCGAGACCTCCCAGGACAGCGCCATCATGGCGGATGCCTATCTGTACCGAGACACGGACACACCGGAGCTGGCGGCGATCAGCCCGGGCTTCGGGCCGGCCTCCGGCGGCACCGAGGTCGAATTGCGCGGCTGGGGCTTTGACGCATCCGGCCTCGAGATCTCATTCGGAGGCCAGGCGGCGACGGTCGTCGATCGTGGCCCGTCGTTTGCGCGCGTCGAGACCCCGGCCGGCACTCCCGGAGCGGTCGACGTGGTGATGAGCGACGCCTCCGGCGAACTCGACCGCCTCGACGACGGGTTCGACTACCGGGAAGACGTCTGGATCGACGATGTCTCACCGTCAGAGGGCCCCAGTGACGGCGGCACCGAGGTGACGCTGGAGGGTAGCGGTTTGGCTAGCGTCGACCGGGTGGTCTTCGGCGGACTCGACGCTGCTTTTACGGTCGACTCGGATACCCAGATCACGGCGACCACACCCGCACATAGCGCCGGCCAGGTCGACCTGGTCGTCGAGCGTGAGGGTGTCGAGGCGACCTTTCGAGACGGATTCCTCTATACCGAGCAGCTCGAGGTGTGGGGCTTTACGCCCATTCGCGGCTCGGTGGCCGGTGAAACCTACGTCGAGGTGCGCGGACGGGGCTTCTATGGCACCGTCGCGGCCTTCTTCGACGAGGAGCCGGCGACGGGCGTGCAGCGCATCGACCGCAATAACCTGCGCCTTTATACGCCGGCGCATCCCTCCGGCGAGGCCAAGGTGCGCGTCGAGACCAACGAGAGCAGCGCTGAGGCGCCCTACGAATACGAATACTTCAACCCGGCCAGCCGCTTCGGCGGGGCGTCGGGCGGCCCGGTCGACGGGGCGGTCAATGTCTCGGTGTACGCACAGGGCGGCGGGCCGGTGGCCGGGGCGTTCGTGATGCTGTCGACTCGCGCCGATACGCCCTACTGGGGCGTGACCGACGAGAACGGCCAGATCACCCTGTCCGGCCCGGATGTGCTCGGCCCGCAGACGGTCACGGCGACCGCCAAGGACTTCTCCTCGGCGACCATGCAGACGGTCGACGCCGAGAATATCACGCTCTTTTTGACCTACCTCAACGCCGAGCCCGACGGTGGTGGTGGCGGCGGCAGCGAGACCCCCTACGGCACGATCCGCGGCGAGGTCGGCACCCGCGCCAAGCTCGCCGATCCGGACAACGAGAGCAGCTACGATATGGCGGTGGTGGGGACGACCACGCCGGGGACCCACTCCGGGCGCGTCGACCCCGGTGAGGGCGCGGTGGTCTGGGGCTCGGGTGACTACGAGATTCGCTCGCGCATCGGTGATCTGGCGGTGGTCGCGCTTTGCGGAGTCTATGACGAGTCGACCGATACCTTCGACCCCCAATATATGGCCGTCGAGCGGTATATGTACGTCAGCGATCGGCAGGAATACGAGGTCGACTTGCTCTGCGACATCCCGTTGGATCAAACCGCCACCGTCAAGCTGGTCAATCCGATCTACTCGCCGCAGGGCCCGGATAATAATCGGGTGCGCGTGTGGTGGAATTTCGGCATCGACGGCTTCTTCGAGAGCCCCTTGGTCGCGCGCGGCCTTTCCGATGTCCTCGAGATTCCGCGCCAGCCGGCGGCGGCCGGCCAACTCAGCGATATCACGTACCGGTTCTCCGGGGGCAGCTTCTCCGGCGACTACGCTCCGTCCACGCAGAGCTTCCTCGAGGGCGTCACCGACCTGTCCAGCACGGTGGTCATGCCGCCGCTGCTCGACGTGCCCGAGGCCGCGTCCCCGTCGGTCGGCGGTACCGTTCAAAATGACACGATCATCTTCCAGGTCGACGGCCCCCATTATGCGGACTTCTATTCAGCGCGGATGATGGACTCCGAGGGCCTGCCGGTGTGGGAGTTCGTGGTGCCCGGCGACCAGACCAGCATTCGGCTGCCCGACTTTCCCGACTTCTCGGTGCTGCCCGAAGAGCTGCGCCCCGAGCCGGTGCCCGAGGGCCGCATCTACTTGACCGTGATTGGCATCGAGGCGCAGTCGAGCTTTGTGCTCGAGGAGTTTAGCTATCGGGATCTGCAACTCGACGAGTGGCGCGGCTACTCGTTGACGCGGTGGTCGTTTCTGATGCCTTAGCGAGCCTGCCCAACGACTGCATCCGAGCCGCCAGGTTGCCTTCAAAGTGACGCGTTCGCGACGTCAGCGTGCCGCTCCCGTACCGTTGTGAGTATTCTGACTTCCTGGCTGGATCTGCACCAGCGTTATCGTTATGGTCGCCCCGAGGGCAGCAGCTAGAACACTTTGGACATTATTTTAATTTAGGTGAGGTAGTTATGAGGACGAAGACGCATCGGTTTAGGTCGTGTTCGAGACTTTTTGTGATGCTCGTCGCGATTGTCGCGTTGGTGGGAACGGTCGGCTGTGGCGACGACCCCGCCGAGGGAAATAATGGCAACAACGACAATAACGGCAACAACGCCGATCCCTGTGAGGGCGTGAGTTGCGAAGCTGAGGATGACTTTTGCGATGGCGACGTGGCGGTGACCCACACCGGCGCCGGCGTGTGCGACCCGGACAGCGGCGAGTGTGATTACTCGGCCGTCGAAGAGCGCACCGACTGCACCGACAACGACCAGGTCTGTGACGGCGGCGAATGTGTCGACGAGGAAGAAGAAGACCTGTGTGAAGACGTCACCTGTGAAGCGCAGGACGACCACTGTGACGGCGACACCCTGATCAGCCACACCGGCGCCGGCACCTGCGACCCGGACAGCGGCGAGTGTGATTACTCGGACGTCGAGGAGACGACCGACTGCACCGACAACGACCAGGTCTGTGATAGCGGCGCGTGCGTCGACCCGGAAGAAGACCTGTGTGAGGACGTCACCTGTGAAGCCCTGGATGATTATTGTGACGGCGACACGCTCATCAGCCACACCGACGCCGGGATGTGCGTCGAAGACACCGGCGAGTGTGACTATTCGGACGTCGAAGAGACGACGGACTGCACCGACAACGACCAGATCTGCGATGACGGCGAGTGCGTCGACGAGCCGGTCGACCCTTGTGACGGCGTCACCTGCGAGCCTGAAGATCCTTCTTGCGACGGCGACGTGGCGGTGACCCACACCGGCGCCGGCACATGCACCGACGACGGCGGTGACGCTGTCTGTGACTACTCGGGCGTCGAGGATCGCACCGACTGCACTGCGAGTGACCAGGTTTGTCAGGATGGCGCTTGCGTTGACTCGGACAATACTGCCCCCGTAGCCAGCGACGACACAGCAGATACCGACCAGAACGTCGACGTCACGATTGATGTGTTGGCAAACGACACCGATGCCGACACCGGTGATACACTTACCGTGGACAGCGTCACTCAGCCGGCCAACGGCTCGGTGACCAACAACGGCGACGACGTGACGTATACGCCGGACACCGACTATGTTGGCTCGGATACATTCGACTACACCGTATCCGACGATGCCGGCGCGACCGATACGGCGACGGTGACGGTGACGGTCAACGCCGTTCAGAGCGGTGACTGTCTGATCATCTCGGAGTATGTCGAAGATGGCGGAACCAAAGCGGTCGAACTCTATAACTGTGGGTCGAGCGATATCGACCTGACCGACTATCGGTACTGCTCCGAGCAGAACGACCGTGACGTGCTCGCCGGTGACGGCTGCAACGCTGAATACGACTTGACTGGAACGCTAGCCACCAATGCTACATTTGTGCTTTGTGGCTCGACTAACTCGTCGGAGTCGTATTGCGATGACTCGAGTGGGGCCGTGGCGTTCAACGGCGACGATCGGTTCTTTGTCTTCACCGATGATAATCAGTCCGGGGGATTCGAAGCCGCCAATGACACCATCGTCGACGCGTTTGGTGAATTGGGGGTCCGGCCGTCCTCGACTGACGAGTGGGGAGACGTGACCTACGATCGGTGTAACTTCACTCCCTATGACGGTACCGGCACATTCGTCGCGACCGATTATTACGACGAACTTGCTCAAATTGAGGTCGGCGATCTGGGCACGGAGCCCTCTGAGACCTGCGCGCCCTGAGCTCGGCTGAATATTTGCGCTGCACGGTCTTCGATTGGATGGGGACGGCGCAGCGCTTAGCCCCGAAAGCCCCCGCGCCGATTCATGGTGCGGGGGCTTTTTTCGTGGCGGGGAATGCGATAGCCAGTGAGGGTTATTCGAGCACTTGTGAGAAATTCGGGCTAATGCAACGATGCTCGCGCGAAGTGCCCGTTGTGTTTTCAATCCGCACCGACAGCGAAAAGACGCCATGAAGCTCACCCCGATGATGCAGCAATACGTCGACGTCAAAGAGCGCTATCCGGATAGTGTGCTCTTTTTTCGGCTGGGCGATTTCTACGAGATGTTCTTCGAGGACGCCGAGGTCTGCTCGCGCGAACTGGGCATCACGCTGACCGCGCGAAGCAAAGGCGACAACGCCATCCCCATGGCCGGCGTGCCCCACCACTCGGCCGACGGCTATATCAACCAGCTCATCGAAAAGGGCTTTTGCGTGGCGATCTGCGAGCAGGTCGAGGACGCCGACCAGGCCACCGGGATCGTCAAGCGCGACGTGGTGCGCGTGATCACCCCGGGGGTGGTCATGGACACCGACACGCTCGACGATAAGTCGCCCAATTATGTGGCCGCGGTCGCCGTCAAGGGCAGCGGCCTGAGCGCCGAATACGGCATCGCCTACTTGGACGTGTCGACCGGCGACTTCCGGGTGACCGAGGTCGACCGCCACGAAGATCTGGCCAGCGAGCTCAACCGCATCGAGCCGCGCGAGATCTTGATCCCGGCCTCCGCCAAGGCCGTCTTCGAGGAGATCGAGCGCCACCTCGCCGCCGTGGTCCTGCGCCCCAGGCCCGACGAAGCCTTCTCGCCAAAGAGCCTGCTGACGACCATCGCCAACGGGGCGAGGTTGTCGGAGGACCTGGACAACGACGCTTATTTTCTGGAGCCGGGGCCGGTCGAAAAGATGTTCGGCCAGGTCCACGACTTCGGCTTCGAATCACCCGGCGTGGTCCAAGAGGCCGCCACGGCGGTGCTCGCCTATATCGTCGAGACCCAGCGCGGCGTGCCGTCGAACGTCCAGAGGATTGAGCCGTACCACGCCCAGTCGTTTTTGGTCGTCGACGAGTCCACCAAGGCCAACCTCGAGCTGACCCGCACGCTGATGGGTGGCCGGCGCCAGGGCAGCCTGCTCAGCGTCATCGACAAGACGGTCACCGCCATGGGCGGGCGCAGGCTTCGCCACTGGCTCAATTACCCGCTGGTCAACCTGAAGGCGATCAGCCGGCGCCACGACGCCGTCGAGGAGTTGGTGCGGTTTCCGGCGCTCAGAGAAGACATCCGAGACGCCCTCGAGGCGGTCTACGATATCGAGCGGCTGTGCGGGAAGATCTCGTCGGGGACCGCCAACGCCCGCGACCTGCGAAGCCTGCTGAGCACGCTGGCGGTCATCCCGAGGGTCAAAGACGTGCTCGCCGACTGCGAGTCGGAGTTTTTGGTCGAGCTCGACGCCGAGCTCGACCCCTGCGACGAGATCCGCGCGCTGATCGACCGGGCCATCGTCGACGAGCCCCCGGTCGAGCTGACCGAGGGGGGGTTGTTCAAGGAGGGCTTCGACGACGAGCTCGACGAACTGCTCGAGGTCTCCCAAAACGGCAAGGATTGGATCCTGCGCTACGAGACCGAGCAGAAGAAGGCGACCGATATCTCGAGCCTCAAGGTCAAGTTCAACAAGGTCTTCGGCTATTTTCTGGAGGTCACCAAGGCGAACCTGGATCTGGTGCCCGACGACTATATCCGCAAGCAGACTCTGGCCAACTCCGAGCGCTACTACACCCCCGAGCTCAAGGAGATGGAGGAGCGCATCCTGGGCGCCGAGGATAAGCGTAAGTCCCTGGAATATACGCTGTTCCAGGGGCTTCGAAAGAAGGTCGGCCTCGAGGTCGGCGCGCTGCTTCGCACCGCCAGCCAACTGGCCAACCTCGACGTCATCGCCGGACTGGCCGAGCTGGCCAAGCGCCTCGAGTACAACCGGCCCGAGATGCTCGACGAGCCGACCATCGACATCGACGAGGGTCGCCACCCGGTGGTCGAGCGCACCCTCGAAGACGAGCGCTTCGTGCCCAACTCGGTGCGCATGAGCCCCGAGCGCCGGCTGCTGATCATCACCGGCCCGAATATGGCCGGAAAGTCGACGGTCATCCGCCAGGTCGCGCTGATCAGCCTGCTCGCCCAGATGGGCTCGTTCGTGCCCGCCCGGGGGGCCAAGCTCGGTGTGGTCGACAAGATATTTAGCCGCGTCGGCGCCAGCGACAACCTCGCGCGCGGCCAGTCGACCTTCATGGTCGAGATGACCGAGGCGGCTCATATTCTGAATAACGCCACCGAGCATAGCCTGGTCATCCTCGACGAGATCGGCCGGGGCACCTCGACCTTCGATGGCCTGTCCATCGCCTGGGCGGTCGCCGAGCATCTGCACGACGAGATCAGAGCCAAGACGATGTTTGCCACCCATTACCACGAGCTCACCGAGCTGATGCGCACGCTGGACGGGGCGCATAACTTGAGCATCGCGGTCAAAGAGTGGCAAGATGACATCATCTTTTTGCGCAAGCTCGTCGAGGGCGAGGCCAACCGCTCTTACGGCATCCAGGTCGGCAAACTCGCCGGCCTGCCCGAGCCGGTCGTCCAGCGCGCCAAGCAGGTCCTCGAGAACCTCGAGGGCGGCCAATTCGACGAGATGGGCATCCCCATGGCGGCCCGAAAACCCGGCCAGCCGCCCGAGCCGACGATGCGGCACAACCCCAATCAGATGTCGTTGTTTCATGCCGGATCGTCGCTCAGCCCGGGGCAAAAGGCCGCGCTCGAGGCGCTCGCCGACGCCGAACCCAACGCGATGACGCCCATCGAGGCGCTGAATCTTTTGAGCAAAATTGTCGATCATCTGGAGTCGTAATGGTCCAGCTCAACCGCCGCAACACAATACTCACCTCCTTGGTCGTGGTGGGGGGGTTCTTTGCGTCCATAGGATGCTCGACCTCGAAGAAGGCGGAGGGCATCAACCCCTTCGAGGTCGCCGACGAGGAAGACGAGACCGAATTCCTCGACGAACCCGTCGAGCGAGACGAGGCGGCCTACTCCTCGGGCTCGAACGGAGGCGAGGACTCGGTCTTCGTGCTGCCCGACCCACCCGGGCAGATGAGCAAGTCGATCGATGGGCGGCTCGATGAGTGGGATGAGGCAGACGCCCGCACATTCGACGGCGCGGAGTCGGTCGCCGATGGCAGCCAATTTTGGACGGGCCGTGACGACGCGAGCTTTCGCGTCGGCGTCGACGCCGACCCGGGGCGCGTATATTTCTGGGTGGACGTGCGCGACGATGAGGTCATCGACGCCGAGTCGGCCGACGTGATGGCCGACGGCATCATCCTGTGGATCCGCGACCCGAAGCTCGACGCGATCGTCGACTCGCTACCCGAAGCGGTGGCCGAGCAGCTCGACATCCAACCCGAGATGGCCATCCTCTTTACCCCCGACGGCCAGTTCTGGCGCCATGATAAGCCCGACGCCGGCCTGCACCGCGCCGGCATCGACGCGGCCACAAAGAAGACGAAAAACGGCTACCGGCTCGAGGTCGCGCTGACCCTCGACGTTCTCGGCCAAGTGGCCAGCTTGCCTACCGAGAAGATCGCCTTTCGCGTCGAGCTGATGGACGGCGACGAGCGCGAGCGCAGAGGCGAGCAGACCCGAATGAGCATGCTGCCCGACGAGGACGGCCCCCGGTTTGCTCGCTATGACATCGGCGGCTGGATTCCCTACCAAGAGGCGTACGGCAACCCGCCGCGGCCGGGTGCGCTGGGTCGGTGGGTGCTCGGTGACGACACGTGGCGCTTCGATAGCTTCGAGGTCGTCTCGACCCGCTGGAACGCGATGGCCGACGTCGCGGCCTTCGAGGAGGCACTGGCCGACTCCCGGGTGCTGCGCGATATCTGCCCGGAGGCCAAGAACGAACAAGAACTCGTCGAGGCCTACGAATCGCGCAGCGGGCGCCACCGCGCCGGACTGCTATTGTGCGGCGCGCGCGCCCCCGGCGGCCGATGCCCCACCGACGCCCAGACGAGCCTTTACTGGGTCCACCTTCGCCCCGAGGGTCAGACCTGGCGGCTCGCCTCGCACAACCAGGTCACCGACAGGCCGCTGCCCCAATGCGCCGGCGCGCCGCGGCCGGGCAACGCCCATTATGGCGAGTTTTCACTGGTCCCCCTCGAGATGCTCGGCACGTCGACCTGGGGGATCGGATGGACGAAGTGGCAGAACTCGGGCACCGAAGAGTTCGAGCAGACGGGCATCTGGTTCGTCAACCCGCGCTCGAAGCGCCCGATGCTCGGCGAGGCCCAGTCCTCGTTGGAGCGCGCGGCGACATACGAGCGCACACGCGCCACCAGCGAGGTCTACCTGACCGGCGTCGATGACGCCAAAGGCCTCGACATCTGCGAGGTCGAGCGCATCGAAGATCAGGAATGCAGCGGGATGAATAGAGGGTGCCACGCGGACGAGCACGACAAGTCGGTGCGCGTCAACATCAAGATGTGGCAGCCCGACGAGGGCCGCTTCGAGCGATATCTCATGACCAAGCACAAGCGGTGCAACGCCGGCTTCGACTTCTCGAAGCGCAAGGGCTTCATGTTGCTCCACCAGGGAGATCGGCTGGGCATTCTGCCCTCGCCGGCCAATTAGGCGCTGTCGCTGAAAGAGCTCGAAGAAACGCTATTCGGCGTCCTCGGATAGCGGGAGCTCGACGAAGAATGTCGTGCCCTCGCCCCGTTTGGTTTCGAAGCGAATCTCGCCGCCGAGTCGATCAATGATCGCTTTCGAGATCGTCAAGCCCAGCCCCGCGCCGCCGTATCTGCGGGTCAGCGAGGAGTCGGCCTGCACGAATTTTTCAAAGATGCGCTCGCGCGCTTCTTCGGGGATGCCCGAGCCGTAGTCGGTGATCGAGAGGATGACGTGCGGGTCTTCTCGCGAGACGCTTATGTCGACGCGACTGTCGGGCTCGGAGAACTTGACCGCGTTCGACAGCAGATTGGTCACGACCTGCATGAGGCGCTCGCGATCGCCGCGGATAAATAGACGCTGGTCGTCGAGGTGGAGGTGGAAGGTGATATTCTTTGCATCCCCGAGGGGCTCGTTGAGCTGGACGGCGTCGCTGGCGAGCTCGGCGACGTCGACCTGCTCGAAGTTGAACTCCATCGCCGACAGCGAGAGGTTCTGCATATCGAGCAGATCGTCGATGAGCTTGAGCAACCGTCGGCTGTTGCGAAGGCCCAGGTCGACCATCCGGCGGCTCTCCTCGGAGAGTTCGTCGCGTGGGTCACGTGCTAGAAGGGTCAGAATGCCGGTCACCGGTGTCAGCGGAGTGCGCAGCTCGTGGCTGACCACCGAGATGAATTCATCCTTCATCTGCTCGACTTCGTGTTGGTTGGTGATGTCTGCGGCGACCCCGGCGATGCGTTCAACCTCGCCCTCGGAGGTGCGCACCGGGAAGCCGCGATCATGGACCCAGCGACGAGAGCCCGACGGGCGCTCGATCTGGTAGACTTCATCATACTCGCCTGTGGCAGCCTTGTGGCGCAGAGCTGCGGTCACGCGGTGGCGATGTTCGGCGACGGTCGGCTCGAGCCACTGGTCGACCTCGAGGGGACCGGGGGGGACGGGCCGCCCCCAGATCGTCGTGTAGGCCGGGCTGATATACACGATCTGCTGGGACGGCCAGTCCATCAACCAAAAGGCTTCCTGGACGTTCTCGGCCAATTGGCGAAACTGCTCCTCCTTCTCTTTGAGTTCGTCATAAAGGCGGGCTTTGTCCAGCGACGCCGCGATATGGCCGGCCAGGATGCGCAACACGCGAAGCTGGGTCTCGGAAAACGCATCTTCAACCAGATTATTCTCGGCGTATAGAATGCCCAGAAGTCTTCCCGTTTGGGCCACCGGTATGCACAAGAGCGATTTGATCGGGTGTGTGCGGATATAGGGATCATCCTGGAAGCGAGGATCTCGGCTCGCCCGACCGACGACAATGCTCTCGGCGGTGCGCCGGACATAACGCACCACCGAACGCGGCCCGTCGGCCCACTCTCGTAGGGGAGGGCGTTCGTCGAGCAACACAGGTCGTCCATTGGGCTCGGAGCGTACAGCCAGGCCCAACTCCCCATCTTCGACCAGAAAAAAGGCCCCGCGCTGAGCGCCGGCGTTCTCCAGGGTGACCTGCATCAAGGTCCGCAAGAGCGCGTCGAGCTCGATCTCGGCGGCGATAGACTCGGCGGCCTTGAAGACGCTGTCGACGTCAATCTGGCCACTGGGGTCGGCCGAACTCGTCACAGCCGACTCTGGCTTGCCCCTCTCTGAGAGCGGGCCGTAGTCGGCTTCGAGCTGCTCGAGTTTTCTTGTGGCTCCCCAGCGCCGGTAGGCGTAATGCGCCTCACGCTGATAGATGCGGGCGATGTCGGATTTGCCGCGTTCCTCCCAAAAGCAGGCGGCTCGCTCGTTTGCCAGGGCCTCGATATGGATGAACTGCGCCTCGCGCGCGGCGGTGATAGCGGCGTCGTACAGGTCGACGGCTTCGGCTTTGGCGCCTGAGATACGCGCCCACTCGGCGTCGATGAGCAGTTGTTTGTGCGCGAAGTTCTCCGGGCAGCTCGCTGCCCATCTCGCCAAGGTGTCGCGGAGGCCCTCGAGCTTGCGTCGGTAGGCGTCTCGTCGCTCGGAGGACGCCGAGTCGCATTGGCCGCTCAGGGCGAGGGCCATATAAAATGTGTGGCGGGCCGTGTCGAACGTACCCAGTGCCGCATCGAGGGCGTCTTCGATGGCCTCGAGATCGTCGATGGCCCGGGCAAAGCGTCCGAAGACACAATGGACCTGGGCGCGCGCCACTCGAAAGCTGACGACCACCGCGCGGTCGTTATGCTCCCAGCACTGGTCGAGGAAGGCTGCGTCGCTGTCACATGCCTCGTCGCTGAACGATTCGGAATCCTCGGTGAGACCGGCGAGGTTGCGCGCCACCAGCCGCAGGCTGCGGCCGAGATCCTCAGCTACGACGTTGCCGGTGCGTTTGCCGAAGACGACCGACTCGGCGGCCAATCGGCGAACCTCGGTCAGCTCGATTCCGCTGAAAAACGAGTAGTTCGCCGTAAAGACCAGGCCGTATCCACCAAATTGCCAGTTGCCCGAACGCACCCCAGCCCGGTGGGCCTGCTCGAAGATCGCGAGGGTCTCCCTGAGCGGCTCCGACCAGGGCATGATCATCCCGGCAAAGAAGAACGCCGCATGTGCCAGATCGGAGAGCCGGTCGAATCGCTGCGCCAGTCGCAGAGCGAGACGCCCGGCCTTCAGGCCCCGGTCGTATTGGGCCTGCAAGCACAGGTTGAATCCGTAGACGGCCAGGCCCGGGACGGACTCCGGGCGCACCCCGACCTCGAGAGTCAGCCGCATGCACTTCAGGCCGACCAGCAAGAGCCTGCGTTGATCGGTCAGGCCGGCCGCAGTGTGCAACGCGGAGAGCACGCGCAACGCTGTGTCGGCGTCGGCGCGTTCGACACGTGGAAGGTCGGCGACCTCTTCGATGGAACGGTCGCTGAGCTCCTGTTGTACGTGGGCGAATTCGACCCTCAGCGCCCGGTCAAGATCGCTCAAGGGAAAGTCGACTCCCAGCAAGGCGAGGGCCTGTTGAGCGATCTCGCAGGCCCGCTCGAACTGTGCCTTGTAGGAGTAGCTAAGCAAGAGCACGCGCAGAAGCTCGGCGCGGCGGGCCGGCTCGTTGACCTTTTCGAGCGTCTGGGTGGCCAACGCTTCGGCCCGCTCGAGACGTCCGATGGTCACCTCGGCCTCGGCGCGGGCCAGTTCTGTGGTAAATGCCAAGTCCGGGTTGGTCTGCCAGATATCGTCGGGCAACAACTGCGCGGCGATGGTCAGGCAATGGGTCGCCTCGGCCAGCGCCATCGTTTGGCGAGCACGCCGCGCCGCGTTCAGGTTGAGCTCGGCGAGCGCCAGGCGTTCTGTGGGCGCTTCGATGAGGTCTCGTGCGGCGTTGAGGTGGCCGACGACGCTGAATAACCGCGAAGTCGACGGGCGATCTCTGAGTTCGACCTCGAGCAGCCGACCCACTTTGAGATGAGCTCGGGAGCGTTGGTCCTCCGGCCAGAGTTGAGCGGCCGCCTGTTGGAGCCGGTCGTGAGCGAAGGCCATGTGTTTGACGACCACTGGCGACTCGGGGTCGTCTGCTACAGACAGGTCGGGCAGCGAGCGGCGCACCAAAATCCCTTCTTTGAGTACGACGCGAAGGTGCTCGAAGACCTCGACAGGGCTGGATTCGCATACCAGGCTCAGCGAGTTGAGGTCGAATTGACCTCCCAGCAGCGCGGCGAAGCGCAGAGCCTGCTGAGTCTTATCCCCAAAAGTGTTGAGCCGAGTGACGAGCAACTCCACGACGTTTTCGCTCAGTTGCCGGGTCTCAATACGCCGCAGGTCCCACTGCCACTGGCCGGCCGCCGTGTCGAACCAAAGGAGTCCCGTGTCGTCGAGGTTTATCAACACGCGGCGCAAGAAATACGGGTTTCCCGAGGTCTTGCGCTCGATCAACCGAGCTAACTGGTGAACCTCGGCGCGCGGGCGTTGGAGCGTATCGCTCAGGAGGCTGTCGATATCGTTGCTGCTCAGCGGCCCCAGGGGGATGCGAATCACAGGAGTGGTCGACTCATCGATGGCGTGGATTGTCTCGGTGAGCGGGTGGGTGGCGTCGACTTCATCGTCGCGATAAGTACCGACGACCAGCAGGCCTTCGATGCTTTCATCGGCCAATAACCGATCGAGCAGGTCGAGTGATGCGTCGTCGGCCCACTGCAGGTCGTCGACGAAGAGGGTCAGCGGGCAGCGCGTGCGACAGACCAGGTCAGTCAGCGCGCAGAAGGCTCGGTGAAACCGACGACGGGCCTCGCTGGAGCTCAACTCCGCGGGTGCCGGCCGCGCGCCGAGCAGCACTTGGAGGTGCGGGAGCAAATCGGTGAGCAGTCCGGCGTCCGAGCCGAGTGCCTCGTCGAGATCATCACCCCAGCGGGCGATCTCATCGTCCTCACCGGCCAGCATAAACTCGAGCAGCGTGTCGAAGGCGTCGGTAAACGCCGAATAAGGCACGTCACGCTTGTGCTGGTCGAATTTCCCGCGGGTAAACCACCCGTTTGACCCCGTGATCGGACGCTGTATATCTTGGACGAGCGCCGATTTGCCGACGCCGGCCGACCCGCTCACCAGCACGAGACGACGTCCGCCGAGGCGGGCCTGCTCGAAGGCATCGAGCATTTGCTCGACCTCGGCCTCGCGACCGTATAGCCGCTGAGATATATGCAGCGTCGCCCGGACATCCTCGGCCGCCAAGTCGAAGTCGTCGATTCGGCCGTCCTCGACCCACCGTCGCTTGCACTCCTCCAGATCGGCTCGCAGCCCATGGGCGCTCTGGTATCGATCTTCGGCGGGCTTGGCGAGCAACTTCATGATGATCTTCGAGACCATCTTCGGCACATCTGCACACACCTTATGGGGCGGCGCGGGGACGCGCGCAAGGTGTTGGTGCATCCACTGCGCGGCGTCTCGGGCCTCGAATATGAGGTGCCCGGTCAACAACTCGTAGAGCGTAGCACCGAGTGAATAGAAGTCGCTGCGATAGTCGATGACACGCCGGGTGCGTCCAGTCTGCTCCGGTGAAATATAAGGCAAAGTGCCCACCGACTCGGCGCCGGGATCGGCGCCGGAGACCTCTTCGGAGTAGGTCGCGGAGAGGCCGAAGTCGATGAGCTTGAGTTTCCCGCTGGTCTCATTCCAGACGGTATTGGCCGGGTTGATATCTCTGTGGATGACCCCTTGCTCATGGACTTGCTCGATAGAGGCCACAAGCTGCAGAGCGAGGTCCAAAAACTGGTTGAGGCCGAAGTGGTGTCGCTCGAGAACCTGAGCCAGGGAGTCGCCGCCGAAGTCTTCGACGATGAGGAGTAAGCCGTGCAGGTGCTTGCGCAGCCCATGGACGCGGATGATTCCGGGGCCGCATAGGTGGCTCGCGACGTCATATTCGTGGCGGTAGCGAACCAGCTCGCGCGTCGAGGGGTACCGCGAGTGCAGGATCTTGAGAACGACGCTTCGTTGCTCTTCGGGTTGCCAGGCACGATAGACGAGAGTTCGTGGGCTTTCGTAGAGCCTCTCTTGGAGCTCGAAGCCGGGGATTTGGTGGCTCACGTCGGGTCTCCGAAGATGTCGCGCAGATGGCGACGACGTTTCTTTAGCGCCGTATGAATCTAGGCGCGAACTCGACGTTTTCTCGTCCTCAGGAGTCTCGGTGGCGCTTGGCCAATTCGACATAATGGTCGGCCGACTCCCCAAAGCGGGCGATCTCGTCGTCGGACAACTCGCGCACGACCTTGGCCGGGGTGCCCATGGCCAGGCTGCCGGCGGGGATGGTCGTGCCCGGGGTGACCACGGCGCCGGCGGCGATGAGGCTATTCTCTTCGATGACGGCGCCGTCGAGGATGATGCTGCCCATGCCGATCAGGCAGTTGTCGCCGACGGTGCACGCGTGCACCAGCGCCTTGTGGCCGATGGTGACGCCTTCGCCGATGATGGTGGGAAATTTGCCGCTCTCGATGTGGATGACCGTGCCGTCTTGGACGTTGGTGCGCGCGCCGATCTCGACGCGCTCGAGGTCGCCTCGGATGACCGCATTATACCAGACGCTGGCGTCGTCGCTGAGCTGGACGCGCCCGATGACCTTGGCGCCCGGGGCGACGTAAACACCCTCGCCCAACGTCGGCGTTGTTCCGTCGAATGGGAGTAGTCGGTCACTCACGCCTCTTCCTCCTCGAACATATCTCCATATTTATCCAGCTTGTCGAGCACGTCGTCCTCATCGACGTCCTCATCAGCTTCGCTTTGCTCGCCAGCCTCATCGGCGTCCTCGTCCTCGTCGGCCTCCGAGACCTCGCTGTCCTCGTCGGCCTCTGAGACCTCGCTGTCCTCGTCGGCTTCTGAGACCGACGACTCGTCGAGGCCGACCTCGGAGCTCGATGACTCGCTCAGACCGATGCCCTCTTCGTCTGCGGGGGCGCCGGCAGCCGGTACCCCGGCGGCGAAGGTCTCTCCGTGCTCGATGGGGTCGCGCAAAAACAGCACCGCCGAGCGGTTGTCCAGCAGGCTCATGACCTCTTCGGCCTCGTAGAGGTCGGACAAGATGTCACCGATGCTGTCGTAGCGGTCTTCCTCGGCGTCCATCGACATTCTGTCGAAGATGTCGTCGAGCTTTCTGGGGATATCCGGAAAGAAGCTCGACGGCATCGGCGAGCGCCGGCCGGGGACTTTGCCGGTGAGCATCTCGTAGAACATGATGCCCAGCGAGTAGATATCGCTCTTGACGGTGGCCTTATTGGGGTTCTGGAATTGCTCCGGGCTCATATAGGCGACCGTGCCCACGCCGACGTAGACGTGCGAGGAATTTCCGCCCTCGCGCTCGACGATGCTCGCCAGGCCAAAGTCCGAGAGCATGGCGTTGCCGGCGGCGTCGAGGACGACGTTCTCCGGCTTGAGGTTGCCGTGGATGATCCCGGATTGATGGGAGGTGTCGAGCGCGCTCAAAATCTGCATGAAGTATTTGAGCGCGACGCTCAACTTCGGACGGTCTTCCATCTCGATGAGCCGGCGCAGGTTGCCGCGCGGGGCAAATTGAGTGACTACGAAGGGGTATTCGACCTGGGTCTCGATATCGAGCACCTGCACGATATTGGGGTGGACCAGGCTGGCCTGGCCCTGGACGACGTGGGTGAAGCGCTCGATGATGTCGTCTCGTTTGACGCCGGCGAAGACGTTGAAGACCTGGTTGATCTCTTTGAGGGCGATGTCGCGGTCGAGCTTGAGCTGGTTGGCGCGCCAGACGGTGCCCACGCCGCCGCTGCCCAGCTCGTCGACGCGGTTGTACAGGTCGGCGGTCGACGGGTTCGAATCGATGGAAACCCCGCCTTGCGATTGTCCCTGAAAACGTCCGTTGTCGTTCATGGCTTGCGATCCGTGTTGCGTAGCGTCGTCGGTGGCTGGCTCGGCCGGGGGAGGGGCCCCGGTATTTGGCGATGGAGCGTGTTGCGATAGGGCGTCGTCGGCCTCGTGGAGTCCGGCGTTCGGCCCGGGGCCATCGAAGGCACCGACAGGCGCGGGTTCGGCCCCGTTATTGACCCCGAGGGCCTCGGCCTCCGAGTCGCCGAATTCTCGGGCGGATGCCTCGAACCCCTGAGCGATATCGTCGAGCAGCTCGTCGTCCATCCCCCCGAGGAGATCGTCCATCTCCTCGGCGTCGAGGTCGGTCTCCGAGATATGCTCGCTGAACGCCGCGGTGACCGCGTCCCGCCAACTTTCGGGGGCCTGCAGCGCGTGGCGGCCGGCGTCGGGCACGGTCAACTGGTCGCTGATACGGTCATAGACCAGGAAATCCTGCTCCTCCAAAAACCGTATGTAGCTCAGGATGTGAAGGTGGAGTTGATCGGCCACATCGGCCTGAACAGCGTCGTAGGAGGCGGGGGTGCCGGAATCTTCTCGTTGTTGGACTAACTCGAGGATTTGACGCAGATCCCCGAGGATGTCCGCGAGGGACAAGCCGTCGTCTGACATAGAGGTGGCTCCTTGAGTGAAGTATTCGCTGATAAGAACCATATACCATATTTGGGTAAACCGGCAACGCGTGGTCGAGCCGCGGTGTCGAGCGTCGCTGGGAGGCGAGTCGCGCGGAGCGGATAGAATTGCTGCCTTATCACGTCCGCGCGGATCCCCTACTATGGAGCAAGTCCACTTGATCCGCGGGAAGAGCCCTGTCTCAACCACAGAAAAGAACCACGTCTTCGGCTCCGGCCGGCGCCACGCGCCGGTGGCCTCGCCGTGCGCTGGTGGGGCTGCTGCTGGTCGGCCCGGTCGCGGCCGCGCTGCTGCTGTGGGGCGCCGAGTCTGCCCAGGGGGCCGTCGGGGTCTTTGCCGGCGTCAGCGCGGTGGCGCTTTTGCTGCTCGCTTTCGACCGACGAGGCGATGAGCCAGACGCCGGCCCGTCGGCCTCCGAGACGCAGACCCGTGCGATCCTCGAGACGGCCCCCGACGGCATCGTCACCGCCGACGGGCAGGGGCGTATCTATTCGGCCAATCGGGCGGCGGCCAAGATCTTCGAGATGAAGCGCGACGAGATCGTCGGCGCGATGCTGCGCGAGCTGGTCCCCAGCATCGCCGCCGCCGAGAATCAGTCCGGCGACAACACCACCGCCATCTTGCTGACCCGGGGGGTCGAGCATACCGGGCGGCGCGCCAACGGCGACGAATTTCCCCTCGAGGTCAACATGGGCTTTTTGCCCTCGGGGGTCGGAGAGGCCGGCATGGTCCTCATCTTCCGGGATATCGCCGGCCGAAAGCGCGTCGAGCGAGAGCTGCGCGCGGCCCGAGACCGCGCGCTCGATGCGAGCGAGGCGAAGAGCCAATTTCTGGCCAATATGAGCCACGAGCTGCGCACCCCTCTCAACGGGGTCATCGGCTACGCGGACATGCTCCGCGAGGAGATTCATCTGGCCCGTGAGGAGGGCCGGGGCATCAAGCCGAAGCAATTCCTGGCCGACCTGGGGCGCATCACCGGCTCGGGCAAGCACCTGCTGGGGATCGTCGAGGATATCCTGAGGCTTTCGACCATCGAGTCGGGCGACGCCGAGCTGGACATCGAGACCTTCGACATCTGCGAGCTGGTCGACGAGATCGCCGAGCGCCTCCAGGCGCGGGCCGACGACAGCGGTAACGACTTCCGGGTCGATTGCGATGCCTCCGTCGGCCAGATGCGCTCCGATCGCGACAAAGTGCGCCAGATCTTGCGAAATCTGCTCACCAACGCCTTCAAATTCACCCACGACGGCCGCGTCGAGCTGCGCGTGTGTCGCCAGCCGCACCCCCAGCACGGCGAGATGGTCGTCTTCGAGATCGCCGACACCGGCATCGGCATGAGCCAAGGGCAGCTCGACACCATCTTCGAGGCGTTCAATCAGGCGGACAACTCCTCGACTCGCCGCTTCGGCGGCACCGGCTTGGGGCTGACCATCACCCACGACTTCTGCCGGCTGCTCGACGGCGGCATCGACGTCGAGTCGACCGTCGATCGCGGCAGCACGTTCACGGTGCGGCTTCCGGCTGACCTGGGTGCCAAAAGTGACTCTTCAAAGATGCGGGAAGGGACGCTCGGCGTCGGCTGAGCTCGGGTGTGTTCATCGTCAGTCGGTCACTACTGCACTCCCTCCCCACTTTTGGACT
>JBKGZI010000030.1:0-24038 GCA_046545675.1 Persicimonas sp. | reverse complement strand
GCAAATAGTAGCGCCCCGAGCCAATCACATGGCTCGGGGCGCTAAATACGTACAATCCGTGACGGATTCAGGGGTTTTGGTGTAGTCGGGGCGCCCGGATTTGAACCGGGGACCTCTTGCTGCAATAAGATCTTCTTGCCAGGGCAGGATGCCCTGGCATCGATGATCACTCGGGCAGCTCGCCTTTGTCCTCGACGACCTTCGGCCCGATCTGGGCCTCGCCGTCGCCCTTGCCATCTGCATCAGGCGCGCCCAGCGCGTCGATCTCGTCGACGGCCTCTTGGGCGGCCGTGCGCACGCCCGGGTGTTCCTCGCGGGCGATGAGCACCCGGAGCGGCTCTTTGGCCTCGGGGGCGCCGATCTCGCCGAGGACGGTGGCGGCCTTCTGGCGCACCGCCGGCTCGTCGGCCGACAGGACCTCGACGACCGCCGCGATCGCGCGGTCGTCATTGACCAGCGAAAACACGTCCAAAATATTGATCCGATCGGCGGCCGACGTCTTGGGGTTCTCGAGGGTCTTGGCCATCTTGTAGACGCGGGTCTCGTAGCGGTACAGCGCCTTGGACGCCTTCTCCTCGTCGCCCATCTCGCCGTGGAGCTCGGCCAACTCGACCAGGGCGAAGACGAAGTCGGGCTGGATCTCCAAGACCTTCTCGTAGCCCTCGACGGCCTGCTCGGTCTCGCCCTGCTCGGCGAGGGCGCGGGCGATGACCAATTGGACCTCGGGGACGTCTTCGACGCGCTCTTCGAGGCCGTCGTAGAGCTCGAGCGCCTTTTTGGGGCGGTCGGACTCGTTGTAGATCTGGGCCAACGCGATGACCCCGGAGACCTGCGGCCCGGAGATCGGACGGGTCTCGGCGAGCTCGGAGAACAGCTCTTCGGCGCGCTGGACGTCGTTGTTCAAGAACGCCTTTTTGGCCCGCGTCATCAACTGCTGCTGGGCGCGGCTACCCTCTGCGAGCACCGGGCGCTGGGGCTGGAGCTCGTCCTGGTCTTGCTGCTCTTCTGGTTGCTCTTTGGGGGGCGCTTCGGGCGCGGCGGCCTGCTCTTGGTCGACCGACGATTCCTCGGCGGATGGCTCGGTGTCGTCGCCGGTATATTTGCACGCCGTCATCCCGCCCAACCCGGCGGTGAAGACAGCGGCGAGTGCAGCAGCGAGCGCGACCTTTGCGGTGCGTAGGCAAGGCTGGGACATACTCTTTGTCCTATTGGCTATGGGTCAGCGAAGCGGATATCGAGCTAGCTATTGGGGCAGGCGAATGAAGAACGTGGTGCCCTCTCCGATCTCGGTCTCGAAGGTGATCGAGCCGCCGTGCTCGTCGACGATCTTCTTGACGATCGCCAGGCCGAGGCCGGTGCCGTGGGTCTTGCCGGAGGTGACGAACGAGTCGAAGAGGGTGCTTCGAATCCCCTCCGGAATGCCGTCGCCGGTGTCGCGAAACGAAAAGAGCAGCGAGCGTTCGCCGTGCTTGTTGCCTTTATCAGGGTTTCCATCATCTCGGGCGACGGCCATCTCGAAGCGGCCGCCGTCGGGCATCGCCTCGGCGGCGTTTCGGGCGAGGTTGACGATCGCGCGCTTCATCTTGCCGGCGTCGAAGCGGGCCACGCCCGCGTAGTCGAGGCGCGTGTCGAACTCGACGTCGGTGTCGGAGAGCTCGTGGTGGAGCAGCTCGCAGAGCTCGCTGAAGAACTCCTCGAGATCGACCTCTTCGACGCTGATATCGGTGTCGCCGCGAGCAAAAGCCAGCAACTCGCGGGTCATCTGATTGAGGTGCTTGAACTGCTTTTTGATGCTGCCGGCGTATTCTTGGCGCTTGTCGGCGTCGTCGGCGCGGGCCATCAACTGGACGTTGCCGGAGATGACCGCGATCGGGTTTTTGAGGTCGTGGACGACGCCGGTGAGCATCTGGCCGATGGTGGCCAGCCGCTGGGCCTTCTCCTGCTCGGCGCGGTGGCGCCGCGTGGCGACCGCGCCGGCGATTTGACCGGCGATCAGGGTCAGCACCTTGCGATCGCCCTCGCTAAAGCCCAACTCACCGCTCTCGGAGGGTTTGTGCAGCCGGTTCATCACCTCGAGGGCGCCGATGCACTCATCATCGTCGAACAGCGGCACGGAGATGACGTTGTGGACGGTCTGGCCGACCTCCTCGGAGGCCGCTTCGTTGATCTGGCCGCAGCTTCCCATATTGCATACGTAGGTCTCGCCCGATTCCATGACCTTGGCGGCGATGCCGTAGTCCGACGAGATCACGTTGGTCGAAAACTCCCACTCGTGCTCGCCGGGGGCCTCGTTGCGATCGATGAGCACGTACATGCGGTTGTGCTCGTCGCCGCGCAGGGTCAGCGACGAGGCGCGCGCCGAGATCAACTCGAGGGTCTTCTGGGTGATCGACTCGATGAGATCGTCGAGATCGAGCGCGCCGCTGAGCTCACGCTCGACCTCGTAGAGAAGATCGAGCTCGTCGACCTTCTTTTGGAGCTCGGCCTGGGTGCGCTCGAGCCGATAATTCTTGTCGACCACCGACAGATATAGCTTGCTATTCTCGATGGCCACCGCCGTCTGGCTGGCGATGGCGCTCAACAGGTTCTCGTCCTGGGGGGTGAAGTCGCCCGAGTTGCGGTTGAGCACCTGGACGACCCCGATGATGTGGCCCTCTTGATTGCGCACCGGCTGGCAGAGCACGTTGCGGGTGCGAAAACCGGTGTCGGCGTCGACGTTGGGGTTGAAGCGCGGATCTTCGTAGGCGTCGCGCACGTTGATGCTCTTTCCGGTCGTGGCCACCCATCCGGCCAGGCCTTGACCGACGTCGAGGCGGATCTCGGTGTCGACCCCGCCCTGGGCGACCTTGCTCCACAGCTCGCCGGTATCCTCGTCGACCAAAAAGAGCGTCGAGCGCTCGGCCTCCATCAGCCGAGTGATCTTGTCCATGATCAGATGCAGCAGCTCGTCGAGCTGGATGGTATGACCCAGCGCGCTGCCGATCTCCTGCATGCAGGTAAATTTGGCCTCTTGCTGGCGCAGCACCTGACCGATCTGGTCGAGCAGGCTTGCGAGCTGCTCGACCGACAGCTCCCCGATATTCTCCCTGATCGTCTTCTGCGGTCGGCTCAACCACGCGATGATCGCCTCGCGGCTATCACCGGCGTTGCGAGGCCTGAGCCCGGGATGGGCCGGCTCCCTTTTTGCGAGCTCCTCAGTCATGGCTTCTGCGCCGCGAGTGGTGTGAGTGCGAAGATCCGACAAATGGCCTCACTAAATGGCCTCACTTGCCGTCGTTCAAATTAGCACACACCCGCCACGCCGGGAAAGCTGACAGCGCCCAGAGCACACAAAGAGCACCAGCGGGCTCCCACATCTCTAAACCTGGGGGGCCCTCTGTGCTCTCTGTGTCCAAACGGTCCTGAATGTGGACTCAATCAGGCGGTGACGTCTTTGAGACGCAGGCCCTGGTCCTTCAGGAAGTTGAGCAAACCCTTCTTGGAGACGGTGCGCAGCGCGCGCGCCGACAGCTTCACGCGCACCCAGCGATCCTCTTCGGGGATGTAGATCCGCTTATTCTTGAGGTTGGGCTGCTGGCGCATCTTACTGCGGTTGTTGGCGTGAGATACTTTGTTGCCGACCAGCGGCTTCTTTCCGGTCAAATTGCACTTGCGGGACATAATCTTTCCTCGGGCTCGAAACTCTATGGTGAAGCGAAGATGCCGGCGTCAGACGACATCCGAACGATAGTATAAATGCATAGACCCCAGCGGGCCTTCCCTGAGGCAGCGGAACTTTGCAGGAAGCGGCCCTGCTGTCAAGTGATCGTGCCGCGAGGCGTCGACCAGAACATCTTGCATCGGGCGGGGCCGTGCTGTAGATTGGCCAACGTCCAGAAAACACGCCACATTCTAGATTTGTCGGCACTTTCGGAGGCCTATTCGTGGACGATGGAAAACTAGCCTCACAAGCCCTGTCTGGCTCCAATGAAGAGCAGAGCTCTGACGGCGATGAGAGCAACGTCAATATGAAGGGGCGGTTTCGAAATCCCGTCGCCGATCAGCTCGATTTGGGCTCGAGCCTCAACGACGACGAAGAGGCGATCTCCCAGATGGCCAAGCGCTTTCGCGGCCCTGGCAGCCAATTGTCCGAGGCCCAAGACGCCCCGAGCCTGGACAGCCAGCAAGATCCGGATGGCGAGGACATCTCCGACGACGATCTGCAAAATTTTCTACTCGAGGCCCTCGACGAGTCCGAGGCCCCAGACGACGATTACGTCCTCGAGGAGGTCAGCTCCGAGGTCAGCTTCGGCGACAGTGGCGACCAAACCGATCGCATGGTCGATCCGCCCGTGCAGCGCTCGGCGGCTGCCACGTCGGCCGACGCCCCCCAGGAGATCGTATGCTCGTCGTGCCACGCCAAGAACCCCCCGGGCATGCGTTTTTGCGTGCAATGTGGCGGCAGCCTCAAGGACGTCGAGCGCAGCGGCGCCAACTCCCCCGGCCCCGAACCGCAGCGCGAGCCGCCGCCTCCGAGCGCCGCCGCCCAGAAGAAAAACCCCTGGGACGTCCACCTCGTGTCGATCAACGAGGACGGCTCCGACGGGATCTCCATCCCGCTGGAGTTTTTGGAGACCACCCTGGGCCGCGACGGCGACACGCGCTTCCCGACCGACGGGTTCCTCAGCCCCAAGCACGCCCGCCTGCATATCGAAGACGGCGATCTCTTCATCGAAGATCTCTACAGCCTCAACGGCACGTTTTTGAAGCTGCGCGACGAGGTGCGGCTGACCCCGGGCGACTCGTTTTTGATGGGCCGTCAGGTGCTCCGCTTCGAGCGCTTCGAGCAGTCGATCACCCCCAAGACCAAGTCCTCCGACGGCACCCGTTATATGGGCAGCCCGGCCCCGGGCGGCAATTATAAGATCCTGCAGATCGGCATCGGCAACGTCGTCCAGAACGTCTACTGCCTGCCCGAAGCAGGTGCGGTGCTGGGTCGCGAGAAAGGCGACATCATCTTCCCGCACGACAAATTCATGTCCAGCCGTCACGCCCAGATCTACACCGGCGAAGACGGCAATTGCTACCTGGTCGATCTGAACTCCTCCAACGGCACATGGAGCAAGCTGTGGGAGAAGACCAAGCTCCAAAACGGCGACTATATCTTCATGGGACAGCAACTCTTCCGGATCCACGTCGGTGCCAAGAAGTGATGCGCTCGGGGGATCTGAGACGACGGTTGACATCTTGAAGCCGTTGTCTTCTACTGCCCTCCACACTTGAAGCATACGCGTAAACGTTTGACATTATTGACGTTTCATCCGTTGTTTATGAGTTTGAGCGAGTGGTACAATGACCAAATCAGAGCTCATTGAAGTAGTTGCCGAACGCATCGATATCCCCAAGAATCGAGCCTACGATGTCGTCAATGCCATTTTCGACGCCATGAAGGGCTCGTTGCTCGAAGAGGATCGCATCGAGCTGCGCGGCTTCGGAAGCTTCTCTATCCGCGAATACGACGCCCGTGTCGGACGCAACCCCAGAACCGGCGAGGAGGTCTTCGTCGACTCCAAAAAGTCCGTGCATTTCAAGGTAGGCAAGGAGCTTCGAGAGCGGGTCGACGTGTTGAACGAGTACAACTGAGTACAGCAGAGAGTGAGAAAGTAAGAGAGTGAGAAAGTAAGAAACGGCAACAACCTACAGCGCCCCCCCTTCTCTCGGCGTGCGACGCTTTATCTCACTCTCTTACTTTCTCACTTTCTTACTCTCTTTTTTATTCTACGCCCAGAAACTTGTGAATCTGCAGGTTCAGCCGAACCGGCAGACGCTCCTCCAAGATCCAATTCGCCAGCTCGGCGCTGTCCAGCTCGCCGTGGACCGGCGAGAAGTGGACGTTGCTGCGATCGAATAGGTCGTACTTTCGGCAGATCTCCACCGCCCAGTCGAAGTCGGCGCGGTCGGCCAGCACGATCTTGACCTCGTCGGAGGGCGCGAGCTCGTCGATATTCTCCCAGCGATTTTTGTCGACCTCGCCGCTTCCCGGCGCCTTTAGATCCATGATCACGCAGACCCGATCGTCGATGGGGGCGATGTCCAGCGAGCCGGAGGTCTCGATGAGCACCTCATAGCCGTCGTCGCACAGCCGGCGCATCAAATCGTGGACGCCCGGCTGCAACAGCGGCTCGCCGCCGGTGATCTCGACCAGGTTGCAGCCGTAGCTCGCCACCTGCTCGAGGATCGCGTCGATGCCCTCTTTGTCGCCGCCTTTGAAGGAATAGGTCGTGTCGCACCAGGAGCAGCGCAGGTTGCACCGCGACAGGCGCACGAACACGCAGGGCCGTCCCGAGTGGGTCGACTCGCCCTGGATGCTGTAGAAGATCTCGGTCAGGCGTAATTCACTGTCGTTCATGTTCTTGGTTCTTGGTTCTTGGTTCTTGGTATTGCTGTTCGCGGGGTATGGAGCGTTGGAGGCGCTCTCGCAATATGTGGGCTAAGAACGCTCCGTTCTCGTTCTTGTTGCTGCCAAGCCACGCGTCGGCACAATGGCACAAAGCCTTACCAAGAACCAAGAACCAAGAACACTCCAGCAGGCGTCACGCTCCTAACCAGCACAAAACCCCAACCATTCCAGAGAGCGACGCGCCGCCCACTCACGGCACGATGCACTGATTGCCGACACAGATCTCGTTGAAGCTGCAGTCGGCGTTGTCGACACATTGCGTGCCCTGCTGGCAACTGCCGCTGATGCACAGCTCGCCCGAGCGACAGTCGCTGTCGACGCGACAATCTCTGATCGTCTCACAGGCGCCGCCGTTGCATTCCTCGTCGTCGGCGCACTCACTGTCGACCAAGCACTCGGGACGATTGATGCATTCGTCGTTATGGCACATCTCGTCGGACGCGCAGTCTGAATCGTCCTGGCAGCCCGGCGCGACCACGCATTGGCTGTTCTCGCAGATCTCACCGTCCGCGCAGTCCGAGTCGTCCTGGCAGCCCGGCTGGGCCACGCACTGGCTGTTCTCGCAGATCTCGCCATCCGAGCAGTCCGAGTCGTCCTGGCAGCCCGGCGCGACCACGCACTGGCTGTTCTCGCAGATCTCACCATCCGTGCAGTCCGAGTCGTCCTGGCAGCCCGGCTCGGCCACGCAGCTCTGATCGACGCAGGTCTCGTCGGCGGCACAGTCCGAGTCGGAGGTGCACCCGGCGACGTCCTGGCACTGGTAGTTGGTGCAGCGCTGGTCGGGGCCGCAATCGGAGTCGAATTGGCATTCGCCGGGTGGTTCGATGCAGAAGCCGAACTCACAGATATCATCGCCGGGGCAATCGCTGTCATTCTGGCAGCTCGGCGGCGGCACGGGCAGACATTGGCCGGCGACACAACTGGTCTGGTTGGGGCAATCGGCGTCGGATTGACAGCCGTCGGGGGTCTCGCAGACGTTGTTATTGCACTCCATACCGGGCATCGGGCAGTCGCTGTCGCTGCTGCAGACGATCGGGGGGACGCAGCGCTGGGCGAGGCAATCCCAGGCCGGCGGGCAATCCGAGGCCGCCGTACAGCTTTGGGCGACGCAATTATTCAAGTCGCAGCGCTCACCGGTCGCGCAGTCGCTGTCGACGCGGCACTCGGGGGCTGGCTGGCAGAAGAAGTCGTTGCAGATCGCCCCGGCGGGGCAGTCGTCGTCGGTGGTACACTCTCGAAAGTCGACGCAGCGATCTCCGACGCATGTGAAGCCGGCCTGGCAGTCGTCATCGGAGGTGCATTCGACCGCTGTCTGACAGGTCTGCGAGATCGGCTCGCACTCCTCGCCGGCCGGGCAGTCCGAGTCGCGGTTGCAGCCGCCGGTGTTCACGCAGAAGTTGTCCTGGCACTCCTCGCCGGCGCGGCACTCCGCGTCGGTGCGGCAGTCGCCTGTGAAGGCGCATTGGTCATTGACGCACGCCTCGTCGGCCGGGCAGTCGCTGTCGGCGACGCATTCGGGCGGGGTCGGCTCGCACTGGCCGTCGACGCATAAGAAGTCGGGGTCGCAATCCGAGTCGATCGTACAGGACTCAGCCGGCTCGCACGCCCCGTCGACGCAGACCTCGTCGGGCGAGCAGGTGATCTGATCGCAGGAGCTGGTGCGCTCGCAGCGGAAGTTCTCGTTGCAGATCTCGTCGGGGCGACACTCGCTATCAGAGCGACAATCCCCGGTGAAAAAGCAGCTATTATTGATGCACACCTCTGCGACGCCGCAGTCGGCATCGGATTGGCAGCCATCGGGGTCGACGCAATCGCCGGCGCGGCAGACCTCGCCGGCCGCGCAATCGGAGTCGCCTCGACAATCGGGATCGACCAGGCAGCGGCCGTCGACGCATTCCTCGCCGGGGCCGCAGTCGGTGTCGATGGTGCATTCCTGCGGGCGCGGCACGCAGCTGCCGTCGTCGCAGACCTCGTCGAAGCCGCAGTCGCGGTCGTCGTCGCAGCCTGGGGTGCCGGGCACGCATACGCCGTCGTCGCAGATATCGCCGTCGCTGCAGTCGCCGTCTTCGGCGCAACGCTCGAATTCGCATTGTCCGTCGATGCACTCGCCGCCGCGGCCGCAGTCGGTGTCGGCGCGGCACTCGGCGATCACACAACTGCTGTCGCGGCAGAGTTCACCGTCGGGGCAATCGGCGTTGTCGAAGCATTCGGCCACGCAGATATCGCCGTCACAGACCGTCGTGGCCGGACAATCGTCGTCGGAGCGACACCCGAAGCGGCAACTGCCGTCCTCACAGATCATCGCGTCGGCGCATTCGTCGTCCGAGGTACAGTCGGGCGGGTTGTCGACGCAGATATTGTCGACGTTGCAGAATTGATCGGGCCCACAATCGGTGTCGTCCTGGCATTCACCTTCCGGTTGGCACGCGCAGCCATCGCAAACAGAGCCCGGCGGGCAGTCGGCGTTGTCCGCACACTCACACGGCTCTTCGCACGCACCGTCGACGCAGACCTCGCCCGGGGCACAATCGCCGTCGGACTCGCAGATCTCCTCATCGGACTCACATGACCCGTCGACGCAGATCTCGTCGTCGGCGCAATCGGAGTCACCCTCGCAGACATCCGGCGGCACCACGCACACGCCGGCCTCGCAGAGTTCTCCCTCGCCGCAGTCGAGCGAATCGGTGCATGCCGCCGGCTGCGAGCAGAAATTCCCCACACATTGCGAGCCGGACTCGCAATCGCTGTTGGTCTCGCATCGCTCGCCGAGGACTGTGCGCCCGCAACTGCTGATAAATAGCAGCGCGCACAGCGCCAAACAGAATCCGATAATAAGCGGTTGTCGTCGCGTCATTTTTCAGGGCCTCAGGACGCCGAGATTTTTAAATCTTATAACGGTTCACACCCTAGCACAGGGGGTATTGGCCATCAAATTCGACGTGCGGACGGCGGGCTTGGGGAACGGCGGGCTTGGGGCTTGGGGGAACGGCGGGCTTGGGGCTTGGGGAACGGCGGGCTTGGGGCTTGGGGAACGGCGTCGAGACCAGACCGTAAACGTGATCGTGATCGTAGCCGTAAACGAACTGCAGCAAGCCTCGGGTGTTTGTGGCGTTTCAAATGTCCCGGAGTTGGTGCAGGTCGTTTACGATCACGTTTACGTTTACGGAACGGCTTTAACTGCGCGCGCGTTCTACCAATTCGACCATGGTGGGCCGGACATCGCGGGGATGCTCGACGGGGTCGTCGAAGTGGACGCGGACGCGTTGTTCGCGGCCGGAGGTGTCCTCGACCTGCATATCGAAGCCGAAGCGATCGAGGCCGACCATGCGGGCGCGGGCGGGATCCTCGACGTCGCAGAAGGCCTTGGCGTAGTCGACCAGCGCCTGTGGGTGGTCGTCGTTCATGTGGTCGATCGCGCCGGCGGCCATCTCGGCGAGCGGATCGGGCCCGGCGGCGCGCCAGCGCTCTCTGTCGATCCAGCTCATGCGACCGAACCCCCCGATATACCGCACGCGCTGGACATTGATGCGCCAGAAGGCGAAGTCCGAGAAGTCGACGTAGACGTTCGCTTGCGGATGCGTCCGCAGATACGCCTCCCGGAGCTCGCCGTCGCCGTCCACCCGCGAGATCTCGCCGATAAGCGTCGCCCGCTCCAGCGCCAGCGGCCGCCCGTCGGCCATGCCCGGCGAGACGAAGAGCGAGGCGCGCGCGTCCTCTTTGAAGTTGGCGGTGTGCTCGGCCATATCGCTGAGCAAGAAGGCCGCGTCGCCCTCGTCGATCTGCACATACTCCACAAGGGACCCGTACGGCGAGCCGTCGCGACGGTCGAGGGTCGACAGGACGCCCCGGCTGGCACTCACCAAAAGACTGAGAGCGGATTCGGCATGCGAAGGCCGGCGCTCTTGGGTGGGGCTGGCGCCGGAGTCGTGCTGGTTTTGGGTATCGTCTTGTGTGTCGTCGGACATAGATTTTTCCCTATCTTCAAACGACGACGCCAGGGACGACGTCGCTCCTGTTATCTTCGACGACGCCGGGGACGGCGTCGCTGCTGTTCTTTGGGGCTGCATTCATCGGCTTTCGGGCTATCGTTGCAAGCGTGTCCCGAATATAATAGCGTGGCGCGGCAAATCACGGCGCCAAAACATCGTGCGTCTTCGAGGCGCGTGTCAGATACAATCGAGTTTGAGGGCTAAGCATATGGGTAAGGAAGTCAAGCAAGGGATTCTGGGCGGATTGGTGGCCATTGTCATCGTGGTGAGTATCGGCAGTTTCATCGCAGCACAGTTGAGCCACGGCTCCGGGCACGAAGGAGGCGCCGAGCAGCACGCCCCCGCCGACGATCAGGCCCCTGCCGACGAACAGGCCCCTGAAGAATAAGCCTCCTGGGGGGGCGCTCAGCCGAGCGCGTCCTCTTCGATCACTCCGTCCTCGATCAATCCGTTGGTGAGCACGTCGATGCTGGTCACCAACAGCTTCTCCATATCCGGGGTGCTGCCGCCGACGGCCATGCCCGCCTGAATGCCGTCGATGATCGCCTTGAGCAAGATGGCGGCGGCGTGCGGGTCGACCTGGCGCAATTGCCCCTCGTCCATCGCGCGCTCGAGCACGGTGGCCATCCGGTCGATATAATTTTGCTGCAACTCGGTGAGCATCTCGTGGATCTCTTCGTCGCGGATGGCCATCTCCGCGATGATCGCAGTAAAGCGCGGCTTGTCGGTGGAGGTAAACTCGCCGACGAAATGCTCGCCCAGGCCCACCAAGATGGAGGTGATGTCACGCTCGGCGTCGAGCACTCCGTCGATGAACTCCATATCGCGGTTGTATTCGTGCTCGACGAGGCTGCGGAAGATGTCACGCTTGGAGTCGAAGTGAAAGTAGATCCCGCCCTTCGACAAGCCCGACTCGCGGGCGATCTCGTCCATCTTGGTGGCGAAATATCCCTGGCGCATAAAGCAGGCGCGAGCTGCATCCAGGATCTGGGCGGCTCGCTCGTCGGGGCTTCGGTGTTTGGTCATGATCTTCCTGTCGAACAGCGGCAAGTTCACTCACTCAGGTTTCCACGCTTGGCTCGAACTTGCAACGCCGCGCAGATCGGGTCAACCGCGCAGTTTTGGCAGGCCCGCCGGGCGGGTTTCGATCGGGGTGTGGCTGAATGTTGATGCGCCGGATCGGTAGACCTCGGGCTGATCGTTATGCTAGTCTCGTCCCTAGCTAATTCGCGCTGACAAGGACTTGGGTAGGCAGCTCTGGTGGTCGACCATATTGGTGAAGGAACGAAGTTTGGGCGTTATGCCCTGCTCGAGAAGATCGGCACCGGGGGGATGGCCGAGATCTTCCGCGCGAAGACCTTTGGAGCCGCCGGGTTCGAGAAGGAATTCGCGATCAAGTTGATCTTGCCCAGCCTGGTCGATGACAGCGAATTCGTCGAGATGTTCATCAACGAGGCGAAGATCGCGGTCAGCCTGTACCACGCCAATATCGTGCAGGTCTTCGACCTCGGCGAGATCGACAGCCAGTACTACATCGCCATGGAGTACGTGTTGGGCAAGGATCTGCTCGAGATCTTAGCCCGCTGCGCCGAGCGCAACCTGAAGATCCCGCTGAACCTGGTGATATTCGTCACCATGGAGATGCTCAAGGGGCTGAATTTTGCCCACCGCGCCAAGGACCCCTACGGCGAAGACCTGAACATCATCCACCGCGACGTCAGCCCCTCCAACATCATGATCAGCTATGCGGGGGACGTGAAGGTGGGCGACTTCGGGGTGGCCAAGGCGGCCATCGAGCGCACCCTCACCGAGAGCGGCACGCTCAAGGGCAAGGTCGGCTATATGAGCCCCGAACAGGTCATGGGCGAGGAGATCGACACCCGCAGCGACGTGTTCGCCGCCGGGGTGGTCTTCTTCGAGGCCCTGAGCATGAGCCGGCTCTTTGTGGGCGGCTCGGATCTCGAGGTCATGCTCCAGGTGCGCGACGCCGACATCGAGGAGAGTATCGCCAAGGCCGAGCCGCTGCCCGCCGGGCTCCGAGAGATCGTCGAGCGCGCCCTCGCCAAGCACCCCGAAGAGCGCTACCAGACCTCCGGCGAATTCTATCAGGCGCTGGTCGACTTTTGCTACCACCACAGCATCAAGGTCACCGGCACCGACCTGTCCAACTTCATGCGCCGGCTCTTCGCCGAGGAGATCGAGGCTGAAAAATCGAGGCGCCGCGCCGAGCCGCGCCTCCAGGAGATCGTCGAGCAGGCCAAGCAGCGCCCCAAGAAGAGGCCGCCGCTCGAAAAGACCCCGCCTCCCGGCGATCAAAAGGCCGATCAGATGGCCGAGGATATGCCGCTGAGTGAGGCCGAGGATATCTCCGGGGCGATGGCCGATGCCATCTCCAAGGTCAACAAGGCCCGCCATCAGCGCGAGGGCGCGCGCTTTCGTTACCTCGATTCGAGCGGGCTTATCTACGGCCCGATGAATCTGAGCAGCCTGGTCGAACTCATCGACGAGCAGGATGAAATCAACGGCAGTATTTCGGTCGACGGCGGTGATTGGCGAGCGATCGAGGACATCGATGAACTCGCCGAATATGGAGCCGAGCGGGCCGCCGAAGACGGTCTGGCCGAAGATACCGAACAAGCGCCGCCGCCCGATGATGGGGTCGACGCCAGCGAGACCGACGAGGATAAACCAGCTCGCCGGTCGGGCGCAGACACCGTGCGAGCCTCGGCGCCCCAGATGGGCGACGAGAAGACGACCATGCCCGAGGATAGCGCTCTGGCCAAGGAGCTCGAGGCAGCGGTCAGCTCGCTCGAGCAACTCAGCCACGGCCTCGGCAGGTCCGGCGCGGCCAGCGGCCCGGACAGACCGAACTTGGAGCTATCTTCGTCGGTCTTCGACCAGGACGGCGCGGCCGGTGCTCCCAGCGATATCTCCTCGGGCGACGCCGGCACCTCCAAGGCCATCGAACAGCTCAAGAACCAATACGCCAGCTACGAAGGCGAGCTCGGCGAGGTCCCCTTCGCCCGTATCCTCGCCCGGCTGCACCGATCCAGCGCCACCGGCCGGCTCTATGTGCAACGGGAATCGGTCGACAAGTCGATCTTTTTGCGCGACGGCGAGCCCATTTTGGTCGAGTCGAACCGCAAGGAAGAATTGCTCGGCTCGTTTTTGCTGCGCAGAGAGCGTATCACCCGGGCCCAACTCGACGAGGCGCTCGACCGACTCAGCGAGTGGGGCGGCCGGCTCGGCGACGCCCTCGTGGCCATCGGCGCCCTCGAGGCTCACGACATCTTCGAGCTTCTGGCCGAGCAGATGCGCGACAAGTTGCTCGACGTCTTCACCTGGGCGCAGGGCCATTATGGCTATTATGAGAATCACGAGCCCGACACGGTCGGATACCCGCTGGGGCTGGACACCTACTCGACCATCGTACAGGCCTGCCGCGCACAGATCCCCATCGAGTTGATCGAACGGTATTACCGCGGGCGCACCAACGTGCCCATCTATCGACCCAAAGAGGAGCCGCTGGCGCTCGAGCAGCTCAAGCTGAGCTCCCGCGAGCTGCGCGTGCTCACCCAGATCACGCAGGGAACCACCCTCGACAAGGTGTTAGACGCCACCGACGACGATCGTCACGATGTGGTGTTGCGCACGGTCTACTTGCTCCATCAGGTCGAGGCCCTGCACTTCGAGACCACCGACAAGCATCGACTCCCCGGCGACTGAACGGCTCGACCAGACCCGCCGTCCCCCAAGCCCGCCGTCACCGCCCCGCCTGAATGGCCAGGTTGGCGAAGCGCTCCCCGGTGGCGTCGACGATGCGCGTCACCGCCTCGCTCACCGCTTGGGCGAGCCCGCTCGGAGAACGCTCGTCGAGGGGCTCTTCCTCCTCGACCACACCGCTCCACAACAGAGTGCCGGTCGCCGCGTCGCGCAGCCTCAACTCGAGTACGATCCGCCCGATCCATTCCTCTTCGCTGATATCGACCTCCTCGATGGCGGCCACATGTCCCGACAGGACCACGTCGGTGCGCGCGATCTGGTCGGTGGTCACCGCATGAAAGCGGCCGGTCTGCTGATAGCCACGGCGCAACGTATCGGTGATCAACTGGCCGGGCATCGACGCCCACCGATGATAGAAATAATAGTCGAGCCGGTACGGCGAGCGCCGGTAGACGATCTGTGTGTCGTCGTAGGCGGCGTCGACCGTAAAGTGCTCGATGCCCATCACGGGCCGCTGAGTGGAGGTGTCCTCGACGCTGCGAGGCTGGACGTCCAGCCGGTAATGGACCGTCTCGGGGGCCGTGCTCCCGCAGGCGATGGTCGCTCCCCCCACAAATAGCAGCAAGATGGCGACCAGGGGAGCGCTCGAATACCAATACGTCATGGGAGGTCTCGCGGTTCGGGTTCGTCGCTAAACAGCAACCTGGAAGGCTTCGCGCGAAGCGAGCGAGCCAGCTCCTTGAAGCTCTCGGCGGCGACGCGCAGGTTGTAGACGGTGGCGCGTAGCTGATCTTGGTTCTGATTGACCGTTTGCGAAAGGTTGTCCAGCAAGACGGTCAGGGTATCGAGGGCGGTGGTCACCTTCTGCATGGTGGTGCCCATCTCCATATCCTCGAGGCGCTCCTGAAACATGGAGTTGGTCTCGCGCAGCTCGCCGACGGCCGCCGCGACCTGGGCCTGCTCGATCTCGCGGCGCGCCAGGCCGGTCAACAAAGCGACCTCGTCGAGGACCTGGTTGGTGCTCACCGAGGTTTGGTTGGCGTTTTCCAACAACTCGTCGATGGTCGGGCGGTTGTCCTCGACCAGCGCACGGGTGACCTGCAAGGTGGCGTTCAGCTCGCCGGTGACCTGGGCGAGGTTGTCGGTGGTCTGCTCGGTATTCTCGACGATGGAGTCCACCCGGCGCTGGTTGGACTCGCGGGTCATATGCAGGGTATTATTCAACAGCTTCTCGACCTTCAGGCCGATGTCGCTGGCCCGGCCGGTCAACTGCTCCATCATCGATCGCCCGGCCTGGATCTCGCTGCCTGGTGGCAGCTCGGGCGCGTTGGCGGTGCCCTGGGCGAGCTCGACGAACTTCAGGCCGGTGATCCCCTGCATATTGATGAACGCCTTGGTGTCGGTTTTAATCGGGGTGCCCTTGTCGACCTTGATGCGCACCTCGACGATCTCGACGTTCTCGGGGTGGACCCGAATCTCCTCGACGGTGCCCACCCGGACCCCGCGCAGCTTGACGGGCGCGCCGGTCTCCAGGCCGCTGACGCTCTGGCGAAACTCGACATAATAGGGAGCCCGCTCCTCCCACAGCCCCATCCCCGTCAAGACGACGACGGTACCGATGAACAGCACGAGTGTCGCGGTCAAAAACGCGCCGAGCTTGATCTTCTGTGAACGTGTAGCCATCGAAGGATTACCCTAAAAGGATCAGCGGTTTTGCCCGGAAAGATCTGGCCGGCTCGACGAGCCCACCGCGTCGAGCACGCTCCGGCCGCCCTCGCCCGACTCGATATAGTCGGGCGGCACCCGGTGAAAGAAGTTATAGACCAACTCGTCGGTGCTCTGAGACAGCTCATCGACGGTGCCGATGGCACGCACCTGCCCATCGGCGAGCATGATGACGCGGTCGGCCAAGATTTTGATGCTCTCCAACTCGTGGGTGATCACGACCATCGTCGCCCCGAAGAGGCGCTGTATCTGGCGCAGCAGTGCGTCGAGGCCGGCGGCGACCACCGGGTCGAGGCCCGCCGAGGGCTCGTCGGCGAAGACGATCTCGGGGTCCATGATCGTGGCCCGGGCCAGGGCTACCCGCTTCCTCTGGCCGCCGGAGACGTCCGCCGGGAGCCGAAACTCCACGCCCTCCAGGCCCATCAGCGCCAGGCGCTGGCGGACCATCTCGCGGATGATCGGCTCGGCCAGGCTGGTGTGCTGGCGAAGCGGCAACGAGATATTGTCGTAGATCGTGCGTGAGCCGAATAGCGCCCCATATTGGTACAGCATGCCGGTGCGCTTGAGCACTTCGCTGCGCTCATTGGGATCCATGGCGTAGATATCTTCGCCGAGCAGTCGGATATCGCCCGACAGCGGAGGCAAAAGGCCCACGATCGTCTTGAGCAAGGTCGACTTGCCCGAACCCGAGCCCCCCAAAAGCGCGGCGATCTCGCCGCGGCGGATCTCGATATTGACGTCCTCGAGGATCGCCTCGGTCCCGTAGCCGCACACCAGGTCTCGACACTCGATGACCGGCTCATTGGTTACTTCTCGAGTCAACTCAGCCTCACAACAGGGTGGTCGCGGTGGTGAAAATACTGTCGGCGACGATGATCATAAAGATGGCAGCGACCACCGCGCGGGTGGTCGCTCGGCCCACACCGCTGGCGCCGCCTTGGACATTGACCCCAGCGTAACAGGCAATCGTACCGATAATCCACGCAAAGATCATGCTCTTGGACAAGCCGTTGAAGACGTCGCCCAGGGTGACCGCCTCCAGGGTTTGATTGATATACGAGCCCGGCGACAGATCCAGATAGAGGGTGCCGATCAAAAACCCGCCGAAGACCCCGACGATGTCGGCCATCAACACCAGCGCCGGGGTCACGATGGAGATGGCGATCATGCGCGGCAAGATCAGATAGCGGCTGGGATTGATCCCCATGGTGCGCAGCGCGTCGATCTCCTCTTGGACCTTCATCGTGGCCAGCTCGGCGGCGATCGCCGAGCCGCTGCGGCCGGCCAGCATGATGCCGGTCATCATCGGGCCGAACTCTCGGACCATCGAGATGACCACCAAGTTGGCCACATAAATATTGGCGCCGAATTGGCGAAGTTGATAGGCCGATTGAAAGGCCATGATCAACCCGAGCAAAAAACTCAACAGCGCGATGATCGGCAGGGCGTCCACACCGATGGCCACGGATTGTTCGGTGACCGAGTCTTTGGGCGGACGTTTGCCTTTGAGCAGACCCACGGCGGCGAAGACCGCGTCGGTCAGCGTGTCGAAATAATTGCCCAGCTCGCGCCAGCCGTTGATGCCGAGGGTGCCCATGGCCTCGAAGAAGCCGGGGACATGCTCCTCAGCGAGCTCCCCGGTGAATTGAGGCATCAACTCCAGCGCGTCGCGCTGGGCTTCGTCGAGGTTCTCGGCGCGCAGGCTTTTGCCGCCGCGCGCGAAGCGATGCGACCACAGCGACATCACCGCGATGCCCGCCGAGTCGAGCGAGCCGACCTCCTCGAAGTCGACGACCACCGATTCCACCCCCGCCTGCTTCGAGAGGCCCTCGAAGCAGGCGTGCAGCTGATCGGCGTGGTCGACGTCGAGATCGCCGCGAAGCCCCAGCCGTACGCTGCGACCCCCATTGATGTCTTGGCGCGTCATTTCCATCAGGGCAGACAACCCCGTATCTAGTTCATTATGCGGCTTGCCGAGGTCTCTTCACCAACCAGAACCCGAAAAACCACTCTACACGCTCACTGCATCAGCCATCATTCATTGAATCATCGGCGAGCGTCCCCATTGTATCTTGGAGTATACCCAAAGCCAAAGAAAGCGAAACGTTGCCGGCGCAATCTTTGCGACAGGTTCGGCCACGTTGGCCCGAGCCGCGCTCCTCACCGGCCGCCGCGTCGATCCGCTTTATTGAGGGCCAATAGTTCTTAGATTAGGCGGGAGTTGACGGGGCGCGAAACCTACTTCACACTGGTGGGCACCGGTGTATGAAGCGGCGCATGCCGGCGACTTTGCTGCGAGCGTAATTATCTCGCCGTTGCCTCCTCGTCTGGACTGCCAGGTGAGGCTCTGTCGGGTCTGACGATCGCGAGTTCATGACACTACTGGTCATATATGTATTGTTGGCGCTTGGGGTCTCGTTTCTGTGCTCCGTGCTCGAAGCGGTGCTGCTGAGCGTGACCCCCTCGTATATCGCTGCCCTGCAACAGCGCGACAGTAAGACGGGCAACCACCTCGAGCAACTCAAGCGCGACATCGACCGCCCGCTGGCGTCGATCTTGAGCCTGAATACCATCGCCCATACCGTCGGCGCCGCCGGCGCGGGCGCCCAGGCCCAGGTCGTCTTCGGCAGCACATCGGTGGCGGTCTTCTCGGCGGCGTTGACCATCGCCATTTTGGTCCTCTCCGAGATCATCCCCAAGTCCATCGGCGCCTCTTATTGGCGCGGGCTCGCCCCGTGGTCGACGCGCCTGATCCTGCTGCTGATCCTGGTGTTGTACCCGTTCGTCATCTTGTCCAAGGGGTTGACCCGGCTGATCTCGCCGAAGAAGCGCGTGCACACCGTCAGCCGCGAGGAATTCTCCGCGCTGGCCGATATCGGCACCCGTGAGGGCATCTTCGAGGAGGAGGAGTCGCGCATCTTGCGCAACCTGCTGCGCTTCAAGTCGCTGCGCGTCAAGGACATCATGACCCCGCGCACCGTCGTGCTCGCCGCCCCCGAGGACCAGACGGTCGCCGACTTTTTCGAAGAGCGGCCCAACCCGCGCTTCTCGCGCATCCCGGTATTCGGGGAAAACCGCGACGACATCACCGGCTACGTGCTCAAACACGACCTGCTGCTGGAGCTGGCCAACGACCGGGGCGACTCCGAGATCGGCGAGCTCAAGCGCGATATCATCGTCGCCCCGGAGCTTCTGTCGCTGCGCGAGCTCTTCGAGCGTCTGCTCGAGACTCAGGAGCACCTGGCGCTGGTGGTCGACGAGTACGGCGGCATGGCCGGCATCGTCAGCATGGAGGACCTCGTCGAGACGCTGCTGGGCATGGAGATCGTCGACGAGGTCGACCTCATCCAGGATATGCAGGTGCTCGCCCGCCAGCAGTGGTATAACCGCGCCAAGCGCCTGGGGCTGGTCCCCGAGGACGGCAGCGCCGCCGACCTGGGCATCGAGCCGCCGCTGCCCGAGGCCGCCGGCCGCGCCGACGTGCTGCGCGGCGGCGACGGCAAAGACACCGACTCCGAGCCGCCCCCTTCGGAGAGTTCGCCCCAGCCTCCAGCGTCAGAATAACCTGCATTTCTCGGGACACCCGCCCCAAATCATTTGAATCTCTGGGCCGCCTCGATGAGTCCTAAAGATCAAGCGTCGAGGCTGCCTCGCTCAGGCCAACGCCAGTACCAACATCACCACGCCCCAGAACAGCAAGTTGGCGATAAACGGCCAATCGGCGAGCAGCAGATCGGTGGGGCTCTCCGGCGACTCTTTGTTGACCAGTTGGTAAAAGCGGGTGATGCCGAAGACGGCAAACGGGATCGTCACCGGCAGCCACGGTGAGCTAAACGGGGTGTGCTGGCTGCGCAGCGGCTGTTCGGGCAGCGCGGAGGTCAACGTGTAGATGGTGTAGACGGCGATGGTCAGCCCGGCCACGAAGAGCACCGCGAAGTCCAGGTGCTCGGCGCGGTAGCGCTCCAAGACCTTGCGCGACTTCTTGACCTCACCGGCCAGATACAGCCGCAGCTCGTGGTCGCGCTTGCCCAGACCCAGGTATAGCGCCAAAAAGAACGTACACGCGATGAGCCACTCGCTGATGAAGACGTCGATGGCAAACGCCCCGGCGAGCACCCGCAATACAAAGCCGGTGGCGATGATGCTCACATCGACGAACGCGACGTGTTTGAGCACGGTCGAATAAGCCAGGTTCATCGCCAAATAGCCGGTGATGACCGCGCCCGTCCACGTGCCCAAAGCGAACGCCCCGGCGATCGTGCCCACGCCCAGGCCGACCGCGGCCAGCTTGGCCACCGGCACCGGCAGCTCACCCGACGGGATCGGCCGGTGTCGCTTGACCGGATGCTTGCGGTCCTTTTCGATGTCGAAGATATCGTTGAATAAGTAGACGGTGCCGGCCGCCAAACAAAAGAGAAAAGCCGCCGACAGCGCCAAAAACGCCTTCTCGGGCACCAAAAAGGTCTTGGAGAAAAAGAGCGGCGCGAGCACAAAGAGGTTCTTGATCCACTGGTGAGGCCTCGAGGTCACCAAGACGCCGCGGATCATACGCCATACACTGGCGCGGCCGTCTTTGGTCGATGTGGTTTCGCTTTGTGGCATAGGTGCTTGGCTGGGAGGGCAGGTGCCGTCATCGAGTCGCGTCAGCTTAAGAGGAAAGTCTGAGCCTTACAAATTGTTCTTGGTCGTCGGTTCTTGGTTATTGGTTCTTGGTTCTTGGTATAGCTAAACGCGTCGCTTTCACACAACACCGGGCCACAAGCCCTAAACGCCGTAGAAATCATGTTCGAATTTGAAGACCTGACCATCCTGCAGTTCGTCGTCTTGACGGCCTACTTCACGATCTTGTTGGTGCTGTCGTTTTACGGCTCGCATCGCTACGCCATCGTGAGCATGTACCGCAAATACGCCGGCGGCGACGATCCAAAGCCCGAAGGGCGCTTCTCGGAGGACGAGCTGCCCGTGGTGACCATCCAGCTCCCCGTCTTCAACGAGCGCTACGTCGTCGAGCGGCTCATTCGAGCGATCTGCGCCATCGACTACCCGCGCGATCGGCTCGAGATTCAGGTGCTCGACGACTCCACCGACGACACCACCGACATCGCGGCACGCCTGGTCGACGAGATGCAACAGGAGGGTATCGACATCTCGCTGCACCACCGCGAGGACCGCACCGGCTACAAAGCCGGCGCGCTGGCCGCCGGCCTGGAGCAGGCCCGCGGTGAGCTCGTGGCCATCTTCGACGCCGACTTCGTGCCCCGCCCGGAGTTTTTGCGCGAGACCATCGACCACTTCACCGACGAGTCCATCGGCATGGTCCAGACGCGCTGGGAGCATATCAACCGCGAGTTCAGCCTGCTCACCCGCGCCCAGGCCATCTTGCTCGACGGCCACTTCGTGCTCGAGCACACAGCCCGTAACCGTGCGGGGCGGTTCTTTAATTTCAACGGCACCGCCGGCATCTGGCGAATCCAGGCCATCGAAGACGCCGGCGGCTGGGAGCACGACACGCTCACCGAGGACCTCGACCTGTCCTACCGCGCCCAGCTCGCCGGCTGGCAATTTGTGTTTTTGCGCGACGTCACCGCCCCGGCCGAGATCCCCGTGGAGATGAACGCCTTTCGCTCCCAGCAGCACCGCTGGGCGAAGGGCTCGATGCAGACGGCCATCAAGCTGCTGCCGCGCATCCTCAAGAGCGACGTCTCCGCGAAGATCAAATACGAGGCCTTCCACCACCTGACCGCCAACGTCGCCTACCTGCTGATGGTCTGCCTGGCGCTTCTGATGCCGCTGGCCACCATCGTTCGCATCCACCAGGGATGGCACGAGGCGCTGTTTTTGGACCTGCCCATCTTTTTGGGCGCGACGTTTTCGGTGTGTTATTTCTATTGGGTCTCCCAGCGCGAGATCGGCCGCAACCCCTGGGAGATCTTACGCATGATCCCGGCGGTGCTCGGCCTGGGGATCGGCGTGTCGGTCAACAACGCCAAGGCGGTCGTCGAGGCGCTGGTCGGCCACCAGACGCCCTTTGTGCGCACCCCCAAATACGCCATCCAGAAGGTCGGTGAGTCGTGGAGCTCGAAGCTCTATATCCGCAAGTCGACCCTGCTGCCGCTGGTCGAATTCGGCCTCGGCGCGTGGTTCACCTACGGCATCGTCTTCGTGCTGATGAGCCCCCAGCACAGCTTCTTTAGCGTGCCATTTTTGATGCTCTTTCAATTCGGCTTCTTTTACGTGGGCACCTTGAGTCTCTTACAAGGCCTTCGCGGCGCCCGCCAAACGGTTGGAAGCTAGGTGAAGCGGCTCATCGACATCCCGTCGGGCCTATTATTGCTGCTGGTGCTGCTGGCGACCGGGCTGGCCTTCGGATACGCCCACCTGAGCGACGCCGCGGTGTTGGGCGCCTACGCGCTGCTATTTTTGCCGTGGGCGCTGCTGCTATTCTCTGCAGGCCCATTCTCTGCAGGCCCATTCTCCGCCGACAAGTCTTCAGACAAACTGCTCGGATGGGCGCCGCTGATCGCGGCCGCCGTGGCCGTGCGCCTGGTCTTCCTCTTCGCCGAGCCGCTGCTCTCTGACGATATCTTTCGGTACGTATGGGACGGACGCGTCGCCCAGGCCGGCATCAATCCGTTCTTATATGCCCCCGACGCCCAGGCGCTCGAACACCTGCGCGACGCCTCGCTGTGGCCGCAGATCAACCACCCGCAGGTGCCCACGATCTACCCGCCGGCCGCGCAGATGCTCTTTAGGCTCAACGCCGCGCTGGGCGGCGGCGTGGTGATGCTCCGCGCGCTGTTTTTGCTGGTCGAGGCCGCCGCGCTCGTCGCCATCTGGGCGATCCTGACCCACACCGGCGAGGCCGCGTCGGCGGCCTTCAAAAAGCGCGCGTTCGTCGTCTATGCGCTCTGTCCGCTGGTCTTCGTCGAGACGGCCTGGAGCGGCCACCTGGACGTCGTCGCCTGGATGCCGCTGGTCGCCGCGTTGCTGCTCTTCGTGCGAACGCGCACCGTCGGAATGGCCGCCGCGGCCGGCGCGATACTGGGCCTGAGCATCGCCGCCAAATTCCTCGGGCTGCTCGCCATCCCGCTGCTGGTGCTGTGGCGCCCGAGCGACCCGAAGGTCGCGAGTCTGCGCCGGCAGATCGGGCGAAGGGTAGCGCTCGTAGCCACATGTGCGGCCGTCGTCGCAGTCAGCTATCTGCCCTATATTGACGCGGGCCCCAAGCTCTTTACGGCCTTTGGCAACTACGCCAGCAAGTGGCAGGGAAACGACGGGCCGTTTCGCGCCGCCGCCGCGATCACCGAGGCTCGCCTGGAGGCGCTGGCCCCCGCCGAGCCGACCACGCGCACCGAGCGCGTCGACGGCGAACTCATCTTCCGATTCCCCGAATTCAACGAGGACTTCGAGCGGCTCGGCCTCACGCGCACCTGGCAGGGCCAAGAGGTCCCGGCCACCAGCTTCAGCGCCGCCCAGATCGCCCAGAGCATCGCCAAGGGGCTTGCCGCGCTGGCCGTCGCCCTGGCGATGCTCTGGGCGCTGCTGGTCCGCCGCGACCCCATCGCCGGCACGCTCATCGTGCTGCTGACGCTCTTTTTGGTCGCCCCGATCGTCCACCCTTGGTACGTCGCCTGGCTGGTGCCCCTCGCGGCGCTTCGCCACTCGCCGGCGGCGCTGACGTTCAGCTTCGCGGTATTGGCGGCTTATTTTGCGTGGATGAGCGCGCGGGCCGGCGGGCCGTGGGAGGTGCCGGTTTGGGCGGTTGTGGTGGAGTATGGGTTGGTGGGGGGGATGTTGTTGATCGACCACGGTGCCAATCGGCGGCCGCGAAACACGACCATGCCGCCGATCTGCGGACCTCAATCTTAACTGCCTTAATAGACGGGGTGACGCCCCCGTGGGCCACGTGGTTATCCTGCACCATGGCCGGTTCGCAACGTTCGGTTCATCGACCAAGGTCCAGCGATCGGAGCATGGCCCACCGGCGTGGGAGCCGGCCTATTAACGGATTTAAGATTAAAGGCGTCTCGTCTGGCGATGGTCGCTGGTTCGTGGCGTCGGCCGTCGACCATGCCGCCGATCTGCGGACCTCAATCTTAACTGCCTTAATCGGCGGGGTGACGCCCCCGTGGGCCACGTGGTTATCCTGCACCATGGCCGGT
>JBKGZI010000029.1:0-24078 GCA_046545675.1 Persicimonas sp. | reverse complement strand
TGGCTTACCCACAGCTACGGTTTGGATCCCGCACGAAACCACATCACGGGCCGATTGCGCGCCTACGGCGCATCCGGTGGTGGCTTACCCACAGCTACGGTTTGGATCCCGCACGAAACCACATCACGGGCCGATCGGGTACGAAACCACATCCGGGCCGACACGATCCGCCCGCACGATCGCATGACCACGAAACCAAACCATAACCGGGGGCAAGCCCAGCCGACGTGCGCGTAAGCGCACTCGGCGAGGCGCACCCTCGGATAGGGCCGCCGCTCACACATCTCCTACACGCCCGCCACCGATCCTCAAACCCCTTCCAACCACCGCTCCAACGCCTCTTTGACCCTCTCCCGCATCACCCGAAACGCCTCGATATCCTTGCCCACCGGGTCGGGGATTCCTTCGAGATCCTCGTCGAGATACTCCCAAAGCCGCACGATATTCTTTGCGAGCCCCGGATCTTTGCGGACGAGCTCGTTTTCGTGGCGCGGGGCCATGACGACGATGTGGTCGGCCATGCGCAACAGCGGCACGGAGACGCCCTGGGAGCGGTGACTGTCGAGATCGAGGCCAATCTCGGCGCCGACTGCCACCGAGTTGGCGGCGGCGGGCCGGCCCTGCAGGCCGAGGGTGCCCGCGGAGATGACCGCGGCGGGGGTGCCGCGCTCGGCGAGCATGGTCTTGGCGAGGGCCTCGGCCAGCGGCGAGCGGCAGATATTGCCGCTGCAGACAAAGACGATCCGGATGGATGGGCTCACGAGGTCTCCTCGAAGAATTTTTGGTAGCCCTCGGGCAGGTCGCGCTCGACGTCGGCGCGGGCGATGCGCTCGCTCAAGTCTACGCCGCTGAGCGTGTGCCAATAAAGCACGTTTTTCCCGGCCAAATCCAGCCTTTCACGCTCTCCGAGCAGGCCGGCCAGGGCCTTGCCGGTGTAGGTGGGCTCGAGCTTCAGGCCTTCGTGTTCTTTGGCGAGCTCGATGGCCTCGAGCCCGGCGTCGGTGGGGACGCCGTAGTCGGGGCCGAAGTAGTCGTCGAGCAGCGTGATCTGCGAGCCGCTGATGCGCGGCACGCCTTTGACGCCGTGCTCGCTCAGGATCTTGCCGGCCTTATTGGCCAGCCGGGCGGTCAGCGTGGCGTTGGCGAGGATCTTGTCGACCACTCGCACGCCGATGACCTCGGTGCTCAGGCCGGCCATGCGGCAGCCCAGGGTGAGCCCGGCCAGGGTGCCGCAGGTGCCGGCGGCCACGAAGATGATGTCGGGTTCGGGGAGTTGGTCTTCGGCGACCTGTTCGGCCAACTCGAAGGCGGCGTTGACGTAGCCCAACACGCCCATCCCGTTGGAGCCGCCGCCGGGGACATAGTAGATATCCTCGGCCTTCGAAAGCCACTGGCGCAGCTTCACCTTGCCCATCTCGACGGGCAACTGAGCTTTATGCGTAGCCAGAGTGAGCTTGGGCTGGGTGGTGCTGAGCGCGCGCAGATTGTCGAGGACGTGGTCGGTGATCGGCTGCGGGAAGTGCAGCACAGCCGGTGTCAGGTCGAGCTCGCGCGCATAGATCGAGGTCGCCAGCGCGTGGTGACTGCCGATGGCGCCGACGGTCCAGACTTCGTCATAATCGCCTGCGACGGCCTCGCCCAAGAGAAACTCCAGCTTGCGTACTTTATTGCCCCCGTACACTGTGCCAGACTGGTCGTCGCGCTTGACGTAGAGAGATTCAACACCAACTTCCTCGCCGAGCTTGCTCAACCTCTCGACCGGCGTGGGCAGTGTCGCCAGACTCACGTGAGGAATGGTTCGGGTGGTCGGCAGAGTTTTAAAAATGGCGAGCGTGCTCATTGCTGGATAACCTGGTCTGAGAAGGCGGCCTTTTTTTCCTGTGTATAACGGCGCTCGACGCTTTGTCGAGGTCGCGACTTTTGTGGAACGACTGCAGGGACGGCGTCGTTCCAGTTGATTGATTCTGAGTTAAGGAGACGCAACGATGGCAGATAAGAAGACGCGCTACGACGAAGACACCGCCACCATGTGGGTCTATCGCACATTCGGCAAACCGAAGACTCTGGTGCCCCAAGACGAGCTGCAGAGTTGGACCAAGCGGCTAAAGGAGGGCAAAACCGCCGACGGCGATGACCTCGAGCAGGTCAACTACGTCTTTGGCGACGAGCAGACCGCCGAGTATAACCACCAGCCGCTGTCTTTCTCCAATCTGGGCGTCTATGTCGGCGACCTCGACAGCCCCGAGAAATACCAGTCCTCCGAGGGTGAGCCGAGCTTTGAAACGAAGAAGGACTTCGGCATCGATTGAGATTGCGCCCGAATGTTCTGGCAGGGCCTGAATCTGTCGCCGTAAGATCGGTATACACTTGCGTTATTTCAAAGGCGTACGCTATAGCAGGCGGTACAGAGAATAGGAATCCTCAAACCCTGCCGGAGGCAAATGATGGGCGAGAAAATCACAATCGACGAAAATGGCAAGCTCCAGGTCCCCAACAACCCGATCATCCCGTTTATCGAGGGTGACGGCACCGGGCCGGATATCTGGGCGGCGGCGCAGCCGGTCCTGGACGCGGCCGTCGAGAAGGCCTACGGCGGCGATCGCAAGATCGACTGGAAAGAGATCTACGCCGGCGAGAAGGCCAAAGAAGTCAAAGGCGAATGGCTCCCCCAGGAGACCTTCGACGCCATCCGCGAGAACCTGGTGGCCATCAAAGGCCCGCTGACCACCCCGGTCGGCGGCGGCTTCCGCTCGCTGAACGTCGCGCTGCGTCAAGAGCTCGACCTCTACGCCTGCGTGCGCCCCGTGCGCTGGTTCCAAGGTGTGCCCAGCCCGGTCAAGAACCCCGAAGACGTCAATATGGTCGTCTTCCGCGAGAATACCGAGGACATCTACGCCGGCATCGAGTGGGAGGCCGGCAGCGACGAGGCCAATAAACTCATCAAGCTTCTTCAGGATGATTTCGGCGTCGACACCATCCGCTTCCCGGAGACCTCGGGCATCGGCATCAAGCCGATCAGTGAAGAGGGCACCAAGCGCCTGGTGCGCTCGGCCATCGACTTCGCCCTCCAGCGCAACCGGCGCAACGTGACGTTGGTCCACAAGGGCAACATCATGAAGTTCACCGAGGGCGCTTTCAAGGATTGGGGCTACGAGGTGGCGCATGAGGAGTACGCCGACAAGACCTACACCTGGGCGCAGTGGGAAGCGACCAAAGAAGCCAAGGGCCGCGACGCCGCCAACGCCGAGCAAAAAGAAGCGCTCGAAAGCGGCAAGCTGCTCGTCAAAGACGTCATCGCCGACGCCTTCCTCCAGCAGATCCTGACTCGCCCCGCCGAGTACGACGTCATCGCCACGATGAACCTCAACGGCGACTACGTCTCCGACGCCATGGCCGCACAGGTCGGCGGCATCGGCATCGCCCCGGGCGCCAACATCAACTACAACACCGGTCTGGGCCTCTTCGAGGCGACCCACGGCACCGCGCCGAAGTACGCCGGTCTCGACAAGGTCAACCCGAGCTCGGTCATCCTGTCGGGCGTGATGATGCTCGAGTTCATGGGCTGGGACGAAGCCGGCCAGCTTATCGAGAGGGGCATCGAAGGTGCCATCGCCGACAAGCGCGTCACCTACGACTTCGAGCGTCTGATGGAAGGCGCCACCAAGCTCAAGTGCAGCGAGTTCGGCCAAGAGATCATCAAGAATATGTGATCTGGGCTGAAGGAGCGTATTGCAGGACCGTACCGAGCCCCCCGGCGCGTAGGCGCCGGGGGGCTTTTACGTGCCGGCGAGAGGGTAGCGCTCCCCGTCAATCTCCACGGCTACCTTCCCATCCTCTTCCACAAACTGCTCGGCCAGCGCGTAATAGGCGGGCCGTTTGAAGCGGGCGCGGAACTCGCCATCTTTGACGGTGCAGTATAGACGGCCCTCGGGCTTGTATTCGAGCGTCGTGGGGTCGAGCGGCTCGGCGGTCTCGTCGGAGAGCTTGAGCAGGGGAGGGGACTGGCTCAGGTCGATGCGCTCGACGAAAAAGCCGGTGTCCTCGACGGTAATGGGGTAGGTAAACGGGCCGACCTCGAGCACCCAGGTGCCTCCCTCGGTGCGATCGACGCTTCTGGTGAAGAGATCGATGAGGTTGGGGTTTTCGAAGTCGAGCCCCTCGTGGGTCCACTTGCCGGTGGCGTCGAGGCGGATCTCCTCGAGCTCGTAGCCCTGGCGCAGGTAATTCTTGACCACCTCGGGGAGGGTCTCGTCAATGTCGATATCGCTGGCTTCGTCGGCAGTTTCGTCGGTCATCGTCAACTCCAATGAAGAGGATTTCTGGCTGATAGGGGCTTGATGACTCAGAGGTTATGGCCTGGGCTCGACCAGCACCGGCTTGCCGGTCTCAAATCCGTAGATCGAGCGCGAGAGCGGGTAGTCGGCCTCGTCGGTATAGGCGTCGGTCGCCTCGCGCAGGCTGCTCAGTTGGTCGTCGGAGTCGCCGCGCACAAAGAGCAGGGCGTCCTGGGTGGGCGTCGAGAATCGGAAGTCGTCACCAAATTCGGAGAAGAACAGGTCGGAGACCACGATCGAGCGCATGGCGTCGTAACCGTCGCCGGCGTTGAGCTCTTCGACGCCGGCGAAGTCGTCGATTTCTCGGGGCTTCAGGTTGCGCGATTTGTGAAAGAGCATGCTTCTGGCCGCCGCGTAGACCCGCTCGGAGGTGGCCGACCAGCTCTCAAATTGGCTCTGGGTGAGCACGCGGATACCCACGTCGAGCTCGATGAAGTAGCCGACGATCAAATCCTCGAAGTATCCGCCGGTCCAGGCCGGCTCGCCGGCGGCGGCTCGCACGCCGAGGTCGAAGGTGTGGACCTCGACGTTGAGCATCATGCGCCCAGCGGCGGTCAAGAAGTCCCACTCGGCGGCGTCACTGCGCTTGGGCTCGAGAAGCACGTGCCTGACGCCGCTGACGAAGCCGGCGATAAGGCGCTGGTGGTCTCCATCGGTCGCGTATAGCTCATCGAAGAGCCGGCCCGGGTCGACGTTGGCCTTGGCGGCAGTGATGCCGCGCCCGGCCTTGACGTTGAGCGTCTGTCCGACGCGTCCGACCTCACAGCGTTGCGAGGAGAGCTTGCGCTCGATGAGCTCGAGCCATTTGTCTTCGTTTGCCATCGTATTTGCCTTCGAAGCTGCTAAAATGAAGCGCTCAGCGTCGAACGCCGTCGCCGTCTCTTTGAAGAATGATATCCGGAGGGGGCTGCATCTCCTGGTCCGCCTCGTCGCCGGCCGGCACGATGACCCGGCCCGCGTGCTCGCCGCACAATACCGCGCCAGGCTCCAACCGAAAGACCATCGACGACAGCGGGAATGGCTCTTCGAGCAGATGCTCGGCGGTCAACTCGGTCACGCGGCGGAAGATCTCCTCGTTACGGTCGACCGCCGCCGGCCGTCCGATGATCATCGTGTCCCGTGAGGGCGTCGAAAAGCAGCCGTGCTCACGGGCTGCGTCGTAGTCGAAGTCGGGCAACAGCATCGCGCGGCTGGCCCCCAACCCCTCCGATGTACGAAATATGCGCACCAACCCCGCCTCGGTGCGCTCCTTTTGCCGGGGTTTGAGCTTATATGCATCGTAGAACAGAGCGTGGCGAGCATCGCGAACCAACTTCTCGCGCGTGAGGTCCAGCTCGTCGAAATCCTCTTCGCACAAGGTATGCAGATATTTGCCCGTCTCCAATAAGTATACGAAGACCAGGCCGTCGACATGCCAGGGGGTCGTGAACACACGGCAGCCGCTGAGCGCCTCGAGCCACTTCACCGCGAGGATGGGCACAAGTCGTGGCAGTCGCTCACCGTAGACCGAAGGCACCTCGTGGGCGTGAAAGACCCGGCCGGGCTTCTCGGGGCGCTCCTGGCGCAGATCGAAGTCGCAGAGGCGTCGGTCAACCGCCAGGCGGCAGCCAAATAAAACTCCGTATGCCCGGTGGCGCGCAGCCGGCGTCGAGGCGTCCAAACGGCCCGAGAGTTGCTCGGAGAAGACGACCTCGTGGCAGTGGCGAGAGATATGGACCCGTCCGTCCCGCGCGCGAAGCTCGACGGCGAGCCGGTCGGCGAGGTCCGAGATGGATGGAGTGTCGGTCATGGATCCGAAGAGCCGGGGGCTCGAGCAACTAACCGTTGAAGGTCTGCTCGAAGATCTGCTCTTTCCATTGAATGAAGCCGATGTCGTGGCTCTCGAATAGGTGGGTCTCGATCTTGGCCAGCCGGCCGTCATCGATGTCGTAGACGTTGAACTTCCCGCCGAAATGCGGGTCCTCGTAGGCGCCGACCGAGGTGCTGCCCGCCTCGCAGATGCGCAGCGTGCCCCGGCCGCGAAGATGCGGCAGCTCGAGGGTGGCGAAGTGGTGGTTGTGGCCGTGGATGACCAGGTCGACGTCGTGCCAGCGCATGGTGTCGAGCACCTGGTCGGCGTTGACTAGCCGCCGCGTATACTCCACGCGGCTGTGCTCGAAGGGCAGCAAGTGGTGGTGGATCATGACCACCTTGAAGCGATCTCGGACCTGCGGGTCGTCCAGCACTGCAGCAACCGCCTCGAGCTGGTCTTGTTCGACCTCGCCGGTGGCGAAGAACCAGGGTGTGGGCAGCGCAGAATTCATCCCGATAATGGCTACGTCATCGCCTTTGAGTTGGCAGAACGGATAGCCCGACTCGGTCCGGTAGTCCGGCAGGTCCGAGTGCATATAAGGGGCAAAATAGCGCTCGAAACGCCGGCTTTTGACCGTCTCATGGGTATAATAATCGTGGTTGCCCGGGATGACACTGACACGCTCGTCGGCATCGCGGATCCCGGTGAGAATACTGGCGGCTTCCTCGAACTCCGAGGCCAGCGCGAGGTTCGATAGATCGCCGGTGATGGCGATGTGGTCGACGTTACAATCCTCGTCGAGATGCTGGAGCGCCGCTTTGACCACTCCCGAGGAGTGGCTCTTGGAGCGTTTGAACAGCAGGTTGGCACCGCCGACGACTCGTTTGTTGAAGAATTCCCAGGGGCGGGGGTCGTCGAGCTTGAGAATATGGAGGTCGGAGATATGACCGAGTCTCATCGTGAAACCGTCGCCAGAAAAATCATCAGGAAAATAGCCAGCAAGCTTCGAAGGTCTGTCGAGACCCGTCCGGCCACCGCGCTCGAAGAGTATCGACGCGGTGGAGACGAGGTCGAACCGATCAGGTCAGTTGCTCGATAGGCTGATGGAGGTCGTCGCCACGTTGTTGGACAGATTGGCGTCGGTCTGCCCATTGGCCTCGACGACCACATGGAGATAGCCGGTGCCGTCCCACAGCCCGCTGGAAGGCAGGTCGACACGGTCTGCGACGCTCACCGTCGAGCTTCCGGCGACATCGTCAGACAGGCTGAAGGAGCCGAGCTGGGTGTCGTTATTCGAGTCGTGGGTCTGCGAATCACTCAGCCACACGGTATAAGTCGGCGCTGTGGCGGTATCGGAGAGCATATTGGACAGATCGAAACCAAAGCGGACCTCGTCACTCGGCGCGTAGGTGCCCGGCCCGATGGCCAAATTCGCCGCCTCCAGATCGATCCCGCCGACCCCGTCCGCTTCGAGGCGGTAGGTCACTCTTCGCTCGTCGCCACTGACGGTCACCTGGAGCAGGTATGTCCCCGAGGACGGTGCCGTATAATCGGCCAACTCGGCGGTGTCCTGGCCGGGGGCCGTCTCACGGTTGGGTCCCGGCGAGCCGTTGGGCTTATACAACTGCATGCGCAGGGTGCCGGCTTGTTGAGAAGGATCGACGATCCCGCGTAGGCTGACCGTCTGGCCCGACGATAGTTGCACGTAATAGTAGTCGGTGTCCGGCTCCGGGCAGCGATCGAGGGTGCTATCTTGGGCGACGGCCGACAGCAGGCTCGAGGCGGTGTCCGGCGTGTCGTTGGGCTCGAAGAGGCCGTCACACTGCAAGCTCGGCGGCACGTCATTGATGTCGACGTCAATATCGTAGCTCGTCTGTAGGTCCTCCTGCAGCGTCAGCAGGTACACGCGCGCATAATAACATTGGTCGCCGTTGACGTAGTCGACCGACACCGACTCCGTGTCGACCCCGGCGTTGGCCGAGGAGTCGATGACCTGGAATTGCTGGTCGTATAGCTCGAGGTCGATATCACCTTCGGTGTCATCGAAGTTGGCGGTGACCGTGAACTTCTCGCCGTTTTGAGCGCAAATCTCGTAGAAATCGTCGCCCTCTGTGCACGCGATCAAATTGCTGAACGAGCCGTGGTCGAGCCCGTAAGCCTCTGTGAAGCTGTCGTTGGGCTCGAGCGGGTCGTAGCACAACGTCTCGACGTTGAGCGGCCGCGACAGAACGGTGTTGTTGGTGGTGTCGTCGTCGCTGATATCGAGCGACACGCCCATATAATAGTCGCCGTCACTGACCGCTTCGGGAATCTCGACGGTGGCGTTGATGTCCTTGGAGCCGCCGCCGGCGACCTCCTCGACGGTGACGCTGGACGGCTGCAGGGCGATGTCATCGGAATCACCGAGGGTCTCGTTGGAGCTGAGCACCAGATTGGCGTCGAAGGAGCCTGCGGTGGCGGTCTGTCCGATATTGTAGACGCGAAACGAGATGTCCAATTGGCTACCCACCGAGAAGGAGTCACGCTGGGGCAACTCGAGATTGCGCGGCAAGACGTCCACGCCCGGGGAGGGCTCCAGGATCTGGACGTCGACATCGTATAGGTTCTGCGTGTCGGAGTCGGCGCCACAGACCGAGAATTTATAGCGGCCGTCGCTGGGGACCAAGAAGGTGGCGACCTCCTGGCGGCCGTCGGCGCTGCTGCGGTCGATGAGGCTGACACCGCTGGAGTCGAAGAGTTCGGTCTCCAACTTGCCCTGGGCGGTCTCATAGGTCGTGGCGACCAGCAGGCTCTCGTCTTCGAGCAGGTCGACTGCGTAAAAGTCGCATTGCTCCGGCTCACAGATCGAATCGGAGTGGGAGCCTTGGGTCAACGGAAAGCCGCTGCTGGCGTTGTCGTTGCCGAAAGAGTCGGGGCTGCACGAGCAATAATCTCCGGCGACCGTCAACAGGTTGGTGCCGACGGTGCGGTTATTGTCCTCGTCGGACTCGGGGAGCCGGTTGTCGAAGTCGACCTGCACGCCATAGCCGTATTGGTCCTCGAAATCCTGGCAACCGGCGTCGGTGGTCAAGACCACGTCTTCACAGGTGCCCGGGTTGATATTGGGGATGTCGAAGACCGTCAGGGGCTCACCGGAGAAGTCCGGGGCGCCGCCCGGGCTGCGGTACAGCCGCCCGCGGGTGCTCCCCGAGGGGTTCGAGCCGGATACGCAGATGGTCGCGGTCAGCTCGACCTGGTCGCCCTCATCGGCGTCGGTGGGCACCGACAGCTCGTCGACATACATATCGACGTCGGCCTCGTCGGTGATCGTGATCGGCTCGACGTACATCTTTTGGTTGTTGCTGCGGTACGGCTCGGAGAGCGCGCCGAGGGGATCACAGACCACATACATATAGTAGGTGCCGGGATCGTATTGGGACGAGAACACGAAGCTCTGCTCGATGGTTCGCTCGGCCTCGCTGTCCAGTCCGCTGATATTGACATTGGTAAAGCGCGGGTCGACCTCGGTGTCGATCGTGGCGTCGTCGCTCATGTAGATGCCGCAGAAAAACGAGCCGGCGTCGAGGGTTCCCTCGTTGGCTAACTCCAGGGTCGCCTCGAGCGTGCCATCGAGGAAGGTGCTATGGGGCGTAATGCTGAAATCGCGCACGACGATGTCGGTGCCGTCGACGCGCTCGTCGCTGACCACGGTGGGCTCGGAGATGCCTGTATTATTTTCCAGGCCGGCCTCGGGCGCGTCACCCTGGAGGTGGGCCTCGACGATGAGGTAGACCTCGATCTCCTCGCCGCTCGACGGGACGATGTCGTCATCGAGGACGAATTCCTCGGGGTCGAATACTTCACTGCCATTGGGGGCCACGTCGACGGGGTCGGACTCCTCGAGCAGGATATCTTCGTCCTCATCGAGCTCCGCGTCCCCAATCGACAGCCAACTGCGCACGACGACGTCGAAGGCTTCGGCGCTGCCTTCATTGCGGATCGTGAAGGTGCGCGTGATTTGGTTGAGCGCCGGGAAGGCACGCTCGGGGATAAGAACGACCTCGTCGACGGCCACGTCCGGCAAGACCTCGTCGGGATTCTCCACCCGCACGATGCTCTGGCTGACGTCGAAGTTATTGTCCGGATCGGTGTCGGCGAGCTGCCCCTCGGGGTTGATCCAGGCGACGATCCGGTAGTCTCCGCTGCCGATATCATCGGGGACCTCGACGGTCAGGCCGGGGCTGAGGCTCTGGCCGGCTTCGATGACCGGCTCGGAGTCTTCGGAGGCGGTGACCGCCCGCGAGCCCAACTCCGGAAGATCGGGGATGTCTTCGAGGGCGACCGACGAGGATTCGCTCAGATAAAACGAGACCTCAAAGGGGCTGTGGACCGGGCCGGCCTCGACGTTCGAGGCGCTCAACGAGATGGTCAGTTCATCGCCGGGCTCGACATTTGCGGGCGTGCCGCGAGTGTCGCTGAGCGTCAGGTCGACGGGGTCGAGCACCCGCACGCTCTGGGTGGCTGAGCCCACCTGCGTGTCGCCAACCATCGCGGCGACCTCCAGCGAGAATCGCCCGGAGCCTTCATAAGCATGGCTGACCGAGGCGGCGAGTTCGTCTCCGGTGGTGGAGTTTTGGTCGCCAAATCGCACCTCATAGCTCAATTCGTCGGCCGAGGTCCCCTCGCCAGGGGTGATCTCGAAGCTGACTTCAGTGTCCACGCCGGGATACGACTCCTGCGGGTCGACCGATAGGATGGCCACGTCGGCGGTCTTTTCGTCGTCGCCTCCACCACAACCCGTAACCACTACCGCCAGCGGGAGCACACACACTGCGATCAGTGCTGCTCCAAACGTTCTCATCGAATCCCTCATCGTCATGACACAACCGCTGCGTTTGAACGGGAAAATAAGCTGACTGTGTTCGCCGTCGCCAGCTCCAAACCGGTGGCGCCCGAAGGTCAGCATGCAAAGAACGCTAAGATACTTATAAAACCGCCCGCTGATTGCAAGTCACCAGCGCCATTGGGCCATGGTCGTTGAGGCCGCGTGGACGCGCGCGAAGGGTCGTCTGGGAGGCTGAGGCCGACCGGTGGCGAGCCGACCCGCGTGCACACATAGCTTGACGCACGAGCGCGGGCTGCGATAGCTTGAAGCCGACATTTCCCAGTGCAGTGATTTCGGAACAGATGACCACTTTCGAATGCTCCATCCAACCCGATGAATTTCAGGGGCGCGAGCTTCGAGGCCAGCGGTGCGAATCGCTCGGACCAAAGGGACATCAGTCGACGGGCACTGCCATGGCTGACACAACCGAATTTCGCGATTCCCGCGAGAATCTGTGCACGCCGTATTCGAGCGTGATGATGACGGCTTCGAGGAGGATTTGATTGGCACAGGGCAATAATAAGCCGGATCTTTCTGACCTGAAGGCGCGCCTGGGCTTGAAAAAGCAGGGTGCGGCCGACAAGGACGATCAATCGCAGGAGGACGCGCCCCAACAACAGGGCTCGTCGCCACAACAGGCACCTGCCGATGGTCCGGGGCCAGCTTCGAGGCGGCCGGGCCAATCGGGGCCGCCTCCGGGCGCAGCTCCACCGCAGGCATCGGGGCCGCCCCCGGGGGCTCGCAAGCCGCCGGCCGGACACGCAGGACCAGCGAATGCTGGGCGCCCGGCGGCGGGTCAGCCTCATAGCCCCGGGCAAGCATCGCCTGGCTCGTCTGCGGCATCGAGCCCGGGCGCCGGTCGCAGTGCTGCGGCAAGCGGCGCTTCGGCGACCCGATCTGGCACAGGTAGCGCTCAGTCGGAGCGCCGCTCGACCGGAGCTGCTGCAGACGTCGAACTCGACGACGAGGACTTGAAGGTCGCCGGCGGATCGATCTTTTCGGCGCCCGTGTTGGTGTTGATGGTCGTCCTGCTCGGTGTGGGCATCACCTTTGGCTGGATGGTCGCCAATACGGCGTCCAACCGACAGATCTACAACGCACGAAGCGATGACGCTGCGCGCGTCCACGAAGCGATCGAGCCACGCCTGGCCGAGGTCGAAAAGGCGCAGAAGATCGTCGGAGAGCTTTCGGCTGACGAGCCCGATTACGAGGCGCTCGACAAGCTCGACGACATGCAGTTCGAGCTCGAAGGCAACGTGCTGAGCAGCAATCGGCTCATGCTCGGCCAAGAGATCATCGATTATGTGACAAGCTTCGCCTCCGACGCCGCCATGCTCCAGGTGTTGATCGAGGATCACAAGCGGCTGACCGAGAATGACAAGGAAGAGATCGAGGCACTCGTGGCCGACAACGAGGTCCTCAAAAAGGACCGGTTTGCGGTTCTATTCGACTATGATTACCTGGCCCAGCGCAGCGGCGGCGACGATTATATGCCCAAGCCGGGCAAGCTGGTGACGGTGCCCGAGGAGATGGAGAAGGATGACGAGGGCCAACTCGAGGTCGAGATGCTCGGCAGCGACCGTACCATCAAGACCAGAGTGCAGGGCATCATTCCGCTGCATAAAGCGGATATCCTCAAGACCGGCGGCGACAACGCGCTGCAGCGATATAAGAGCCGCCTGGTGCGGATCAATCGCCAGTTGGCCAAATTCGACGATTATTCCGACCGGATGATGGGCAGTCTCGAGGAGTTGGCCGAGAAGGAAGAGGCGCCGCTTATCAACCTTTGATGGGTGGGCCGCTTCGAGGCCAACTTTGACAGTAGACGGTCTCGACCCAATAAGCTGTCATGCCCGGCGGGCGCAGCTTGTCATCGACCCACGCCAGGAGCCGGCGTGGGTCGTTTGTTTTTGAAGCGCGAGCGACCATGCACGCTACAATTCTCGAGCTCTTCAAGCAGCGGGTCAACGAATTCGGCCCGCGTACGGCCCTCCTGCACAAATACGACGGCGTCTGGGAGGAGCAATCCTGGAAAGAGTGGTGGGAGCAGTCCGAGCGCATCGCCGCCGGCCTCATCGATCTGGGCATCGAGCCCGGCGATCCGGTCTGCGTGCTCTCCGAGACGCGCATCGAGTGGGTCTGGATCGATATGGCGGTGACGATGGCTGGCGGGGTCCTCGTGCCGATCTACCCATCGAGCTTGCCGGACCAATGTGCTCATATCATCGAAGACACCGGCGCCAATCTTGCCTTCGTCGAAGATCCCAGCCAGCTCGACAAGCTCGCTCGGGTGCGCGCTGGCGGTGGGCGCCCGGACAGGATCATCTATCTGGAGCGCGCGGCCGTCCTCCCCACCGAGGACTGGCAGGGCCGTCGCCAAGTGCGCCTCGAGGAAATCGGCGGGTCCGACGACGAGTGGATGGAGAGCTTCGACGCGCTGGTGGCCCGAGGGCGGCGCCGAGTCGCTGAAGATCACCGCTTTGTCGCCGACCGCCGCCAGTCGGTGGATTCGGCCGACCTGGCCACGATCATCTATACCTCCGGCACCGCCGGCACCCCCAAGGGGGTCGAGCACACCCACGCGAGTCTGGTCGCCGAGGTCGAGGCGCTGGCTCGGCTCGAGCTTCTCAGCCCCGAAGATCGCCAACTGCTGTTCTTGCCGCTGGCTCATATCTTCGCAAAGATCTTATTCTTGGCGGCCATCGGCACCGGCATCCAGACGGCGTTCGCCGAGAGCTTGCCCAAAGTGATGGCAAATATGCGCGAGGTGCGCCCGACGTTCTTCGCGGCGGTGCCGCGCGTCTTCGAAAAAATCCACGCCCAGTTGATGTCCGACGACCATCGGCTATTCGGACCCGATGGGGCACTCTTCGAGCGGGCGGTGCGCCGCGGCAAGCAGTTCAGCCGGCGTCGCCGGCACGGCAAAAGCATGGGCGCGTTGGCGCGGCTCGAGGAGAAGGTCTACGGCCGGCTGGTCTTCGAGCGCATCCGGGAGCTCTTCGGCGACAATCTGCGCTTTGTCTTTTGCGGCGGGGCGCCGCTGCAGCCGGAGCTCGCCGAATTCTTCCACGCCGCCGGTGTGTTGCTCTTGGAGGGCTACGGGCTGACCGAAACCGCGGCGGTCTCCACGCTCAACCTGCCCGGTGACGTGCGCTTTGGCAGCGTCGGAAAGCCGCTGCCCGGCGCCGACGTCACCATCGACGAAGACGACGAGATTTTGGTGCGCGGCCCCATGCTCATGCGCGGCTACCACAACCTCGACGCGCAAACTGACGCGGCCCTCGAGGCCGAGCAGGGCTGGTTTCATACCGGTGACCTCGGCCGCTTCGACCGCGACGGATTTTTATATATCACCGGGCGAAAAAAGCACCTCATCGTGACCTCGGGAGGCAAGAACCTCGCGCCCGAGCCCATCGAATCGAAGCTCGCGCAGAGCCCGCTCATCAAGCAGGCGGTGCTCGTCGGAGACGGGCGCCCGTTTGTGGCGGCGCTCCTGACCCTCGATGAGGCCGCCGAGACGTGGGCCATCCAGCAGGGAATCGCATTCGAGGAGCGCGCGGATCTCGGCGAGCACCCCGCGCTAAGAGAACGGCTTGCCCAGGAGCTCGCATCGGTCAACGAGACGCTGCCTCACTTCGAGACGGTGCGCCAATTTGCCGTGCTCGACGAGCCCCTGTCGGTCGAGGACGGCGGGCTGACCCCGACCGGCAAGGTGCGCCGCGCAGCCCTGGTCGACCGGCATCGCGATCTCATCGATCGGCTCTACCCCCAGTAGAGAGCGCCTGAAGACACATCCTCCCAAAAAAATTGACCGACTTCTTCGGTGGTGTACCGTGGATGTAGGTGTCGCACCGAGGCGGCAGGCGAAAGGCACGTGACCGAATGTGCCGACAGGCTTTCGAGCCAAGGGTTCGCCACGGACGGCGAGGGCGCACAAGGAAGTGCGCCGCCCTTTGCCTCTCCTCGATAGGCCGACACCTGGAGATGATTATGTGACACGGAAGTCGCATTTACCCAATGGATACGGAGGTCCCTGATGCTCGGCCAACCCAATTCTCATATTCGTCGCTCGCCGCAGACCCGCCCAAGCTTTGCGGGGCTGCGCCGCTACAATCGCCGCCAGTTGTCCCTGGATGTCGTCGTCCAAGACAGCGAAGGCTGGGAGATCCCGCTCGAGAGCTTCGACATCAGTCCGACGGGTATCTTCGTGCGCTCGGACTTTCTCTTCGACGTGGGCGAGGTTCATACGCTCATCTTCCAGGTCGAAGGCCGCGGGATGTTCCGCGTCAACGCACGCGTCGCGCGCGTCGAAGCGCCGGACGAAGACGACACCTTCGCCGCGACCGACGTGCGGCCGGGGATGGGTTATGAATTCGTCGAGACCAAGGAAGACACCTGGGAGCAGCTCTGCGCAGTCGCGGCGGGCGTGTAGTTTCTGGGTTGAGTTTTTGTGCCGCCGCGCGTATGTAGATGGCGCGATTTGGCGCGCTTTTTGAAATCCAGAAGAGTAGTATTCCCGCGGTGAAAACAGCTCCCTTTTATAAATACCACGGCCTCGGAAACGATTTCGTGATCGTCGACGAGGCCGACTGGCCGCAGGCGCCGCGGTGGGTGGAAGCTTTGTGCGACCGAAACCGGGGCGTGGGCGCCGACGGATTGCTCTTTTTGCGCCAGTCGGCAGACGCTGCCGCTCATATCCAGATGGTCATTTATAACCGCGACGGCTCCCGCTCGGAGATGTGCGGCAATGGGGTGCGCTGTGTGGTGCGCCACCTGGTGGAGGCTCGCGGGGTCGAAGGCGACTCGATTGTGGTGGCGACCGACGTCGGAGCGCGTCATTGCCGAGTGGTCGAGCGCGGGCTGGGAAGCTGGCGAGTCGAGGTCGAGATGGGCCGCGCGGACATCGAATCCGGCGCACTGCCCGTCGAGATCGGCTCATTTGCCGCCGATCTCATCAAGATCAGCATGGGAAACCCGCACGCGATCGCCTTCGCTTCGCCGGGGATCGACACCATCGACAGAGTCGGCATCGAACTCAACGCCGATCATCCCAGTTTTGCCGAAGGCGTCAACGTCGAGTTTGTCGAGCAAGACGGACCCCAGCGGCTTCGCGTGGTGGTCTACGAGCGCGGCGTCGGCCGCACGATGGCCTGCGGCACAGGCGCCTGCGCGGCGGCGGTCGCCGCCATCGAGACCGGTCGCTGCGGCGCCGACCAACCCGTCGAGGTCGAACTCCCCGGCGGCGTGCTCCAGATCGAGCTTCGAGATGAGCACGTCTATATGACCGGCCCGGCCGATTTTGTCTTTGATGGCACACTCAGCGCCGATTGGTTTGCCGCCAGCAGAGCGACTGATTTGGACTGATTTTGGACACCTCACTTTACGGACGACCACGCGGAATCAAGCAATGACGATGTCGGGACGAAAGATGTTTAAGGCAATTTTGGCGCTGATCTTTTTTAGCATGGCCCTCAGCGGCTGTGACGGGCGAGTATTGGTGATCAACAACGTCTTCTTTATGGGCGTTACCTGCGTGATGCTCTGGTCGACGATCAATCTCAAGTAGCGCCGAGGCGCCGGTCGCCCGGTGTCGCCGCGGAGGAATCATGAAGCTCGAGCAAGCGCTGGCCCCGCAGGTGGGGATCGACGAGTTTTTCCAGGACCATGTGCCCGCACTCTTCGAGGCACGTCGCGAGTTATTCGCGGCCGCCTCGGACACTCCGGTGATCGTGTCGGTGCTGCTGACCGACACCGGTGCGCGCTACACCATCGAGTTTCGCCACGACGGCTGCCGGGTCGAGAAGGGCGAGATGATCGATTTTCCGGTGGTGACGATCTGCGGGTCGAGCGAGGACTGGGAGGACGTCAAGCGTCGCACGCTTCGCATCGCCAAGCCGCTGGAAAAACGCGCCCACCGCTACAAGCCGCCCCGCAAACTGACCCGCAAATTTCTCGATGAATTGGAGCGCCACGACGGCGAGTTTCGCTTCCTGGTATCCGGCGACGACCGCGACGCGCCGATCGAGATGAGCCTTGTGCTCAACGACTACGATCTGCCGCCGGGTGCCCCGGTGATCACGCTGTCGGCGTCCATCGAAACCGCCGAACAGCTCGCTCGCGGTGACATCCGGCCCACCGATCTCGACGACAAAGTCCGCATCTCAGGTGACGTGGGCCTGGGCATCGACGTCGGCGGGCTTTTGCTCGAGCACTTCCCCGAACTCGAAGGTTGAGCGGGGCATCAATTTTGGCGGTGCCACTTGCAGCAAAACGCTCGGCGGTCTAAACATCACAACCGACATGAGATTCGAGTTGTTGCTTTCCGCCAAGCGCGCTGTCCAACATGATTATTCAGCCCCGCAACGTCGGTTGGATCGAGGTCATCTGTGGGCCGATGTTCTCGGGTAAGACCGAAGAATTGATCCGCCGGCTCAACCGCGCCAAATACGCGCGCCAGAAGCTCCAGATCTTCAAGCCGCTCATCGATGATCGCTACGACGCCGAGTCGATCGTCAGCCATAACAAAACAGCGCTGCCCAGCCACCCGGTGGCCGATGTCGCACAGATGCGCGAGGAGCTCGACGCTCACGTCGAGGTGATCGGCATCGACGAGGTGCAGTTTTTCGATGATGAAGTCATCGATTTCTGCAACGAGATGGCCGACAAGGACTGCCGAGTCATCTGCGCTGGACTCGACCAAGACTACCGCAACGAGCCGTTCGGGCCGATGCCCGCGCTGTTGGCGGCCGCCGAATACGTCACCAAGCTCAACGCCATCTGCATGCAATGCGGCAACCCGGCGCATCGAAGCTACCGGTTGGCGACCAACCCGCAGCAGGTGCTGGTGGGCTCGGCCGAGCGCTACGAGGCGCGGTGTCGAAGCTGCTTTGGCGAGGGCTATACGTCGGCGATGGACACCGACCGGGCCGAAGCCGACCAACCCGTTCTCGAGCAATCCGGCACCGACCAGCCCGTCACCGAGGAGACCTGATCGTGGATTCGCAGTATACCGAGCTTTCGTACCCGTTAAATCAGATCGAGCATCGCTACGGTGACAACGTGCGCATCCTGAGCGATCCATTCGCGCTCACACAGTTGGCCAAGTTATGCTCACCGGAGGTGGGACAGCCGCGTTTTAACCGCCTCATCGAGATTCTTTACGAACGCCTGCTGATCTCGGTGGTCAACACCGAATTTCCGCGCTGTGAGGCGACCTTCGACAGCCGCATGAAAGAGCACACCGAGCGGGGCGTGTTCACCGGCCAGGTCATCGACGATCGGACGCCGGTGGTCAGCGTCGATATTGCCCGGGCGGGGATCTTGCCCTCGCAGGTCTGCTATACCTATCTCAACGAGTTGATCCGCCCCGAGAATGTCCGCCAGGACCACTTGATTATGAGCCGGGTGACCAACCCGCAAAACGAGGTGGTCGGCGCCGAGGTCAGCGGTGAGAAGATCGGCGGGCCGATCGACGGGCGCATCGTGCTCTTTCCGGACCCGATGGGCGCGACCGGCTCGTCGCTGTCGACGGCGATCAGCTATTATAAGGAGACCTTCGGCGGCTCGCCGCTGCGGCTGATCACCCTCAACCTGATCTTTACCCCCGAGTTCATCCGGCGCATGAAGACCGATCACCCCGACGTGATCATGTATTCGCTGAGGCTCGATCGCGCGATGAGCCCCGAGGATGTCCTCGAGACGGTCCCCGGAGAGCGCTGGGACGAGGAGAGCGGCTTGAGCGAGCAGGATTATATCGTCCCCGGCGGCGGTGGCTTCGGCGAGTTGATGAATAACGCCTGGATCTAAAGCACTGCTATTTCGGAAACCGGATAAGTTGGGCCGGTGTCGAAAACCGGCGTTCACTTACTGCAGATAAGCGGCCTCGACGGCCTCAGAGAGGTATCCCATTTCAGACGCACTCGAAGATATCGAAGTTCTGATCAGCGAAGACGAACTTCAGAAGCGTAATCGTGAGCTCGCCGCGCAGATCACCGAGGATTTTGCCGGCGAGCGTATCCACGTTATCGGCGTGCTCAAAGGATGCTTTCTATTCCTGGCCGACCTCGTGCGCTGCATCGATCTGGACCTCTCGGTCGATTTTCTGGGGTTGTCGAGCTACGGCGACAGCACCAAATCCAGCGGAGTGGTGCGCGTGACTCAGGACCTCTCTGCGCCCATCGAGGGAGAGCACGTCTTGATCGTCGAGGATATCGTCGATACGGGCCTGACGATGAAGTACCTGCTCGAGAACCTGCAGACGCGCCATCCCAAGTCATTGTCGGTGTGTACGCTGTTGCACAAGCCCTCGGGCCAAGACATCGAGGTGCCGATTGCCTACAAGGGCTTTACGATCCCCAACAAATTCGTCATCGGATACGGGCTCGACTACGCCGAGCTGTATCGGAACCTGCCGTATATCGGCTACGTGCCCCAGATCGAGGCCGACGAATTGGCAGACTCGGAGAGCTGAGGTCGCCGTCGAGCCCGGCCAGGATGGGGCTCTTGACCTCTGCGCTGGGATCGTCGAACAATGCAGCAAGCGATTCAAGTGGTTGATTCATTGGAAAAAGAGCCGAGTCTCGCCGACATCATAAGGCGTCAGCCTCGTCATCGTCTTAGATCCCGGAAGGAGGAGCCATGAAATTTTCGACCCGACATCTGACCGCGCTACTATGCGCGGCCTGCTGTACGCTCGCGTTGACCGCCTGCGAACAGCCCGATTGGAGCAATCCCGACTATATCCAAAAGACCCTCGAGGAGGGGGACTATACCGAGCGTCGAGAGGCGATCAACAACGTCGACGAGTTGGATGAAGAGGATCAGGAGAAGGTCGCCGGCGCGCTGGCCAAGGTCTACCTCGAGGAAGACCGGCTCAAAGAAGACGCGATGGCCATGCTCTCCCAGGTCCGCTCGGCCGACGCCAAAGAAGCCTACCTCCACGAGGTTCGCACCGACGAGGCCGGCTACGCCGGGGCGGCCGCCGAAGCGCTTGGCATTGCCGAGGTCACCGCAGCGCTCGACGAGATGATCGAACTCTACGAGTCGACCGATGATTCCGACGTCCAGCAGAACCTGCTTCGTGGCTTCGTGCACATGCCCGATCCCAAGCTGGTGGCGCCGCTGACCGAGACGATGCACCTCGACGCCGATAACAACCCGATTCGGCTGCACTCCGATGCCTGCGATATCCTCGGCGATATCGCCGCCAAGTCGCCCGACGCGATCGACGAGAAGGCAAATCGCGCGCTGGTCAGAGGCATCTTCGTGTCCAATAACAAGGGACAAGACGTGTCCAAAGAGTGTGGCCTGGCCCTGCAGAAGCTAGGTGATCCGGCCGTGCCGACGCTCCTGGAGACCTTCCGCGGCGAGAATAAAGAGGTCAACACCCTGCTTCGCAAATATAATCAGGGACCCGAGTACTTATTTCCCGCCAATACCGCGAAGAACGATACGGCTGTGATTCTCGGGATGATGCGCGCCGAGCAGGCGGTCGATGTCTTCTTGGATGACCTCAAGTCCGAGAAGACCGCGCCGGATCAGCTCAGCGGCAAGCATGCTTCGGCCTGGCGTATGAAGGAAGTCCAGGCGACCTCCTCGATGATCAAGGCGCTGGGTGAAATTGGCAGCGAGAAGGCCACCGAATTCCTCACCGACGTGGTCAAAGGAAAGTACGTCACAGAGGAGTGGGACGAGATAACCGCCGCGCTCGAAGAACTGCAGGTACGACAGGACGCAGGGTTTAGCTTGGTGGAATCTGGAGATCGCGAGGCTGCTGACGTGCTGCTCGAGACAGCTAAGGATGGGGTAATCATCGACCTCGAGAAGCGTGCGGCCATGATTGAAGATACCGATCAACCGATGCCGATCAAACAGCGCTACCAGTTCAACTGGATGATGGCGCAGGCCTACGCCGATTTGGCCGACGCCGATGGCAAAGAGGCGCTGGCGAAGCTCGCCGAGAGTACCGAGGAAGAAGAGCTCGCCGAGAGGTACGAGAGTTTCCTGCCGATGATCGAAAAGGGCGGGGCGTGTCTGTCCAAAGACAAGCCCGACGCGCAGGCCAAATGCCTGGGCGAGCTTTTGGGAGATGACGACCAATTGGTGCGCGAGAAGGCCGCTTATGAGCTCGGTCGACTTCCCAAAGAGGCCGCCGCACCGATCGTCGCCGAGCACCTCGATCATAGAGATATGGCGACCCGCGAGTTGATCATCCTCGCCGGATTTAATGTCGGCGACGAGAGTCTGATCAAGAGGATCGACGAAGTCCTCGATGACGAGAAGAACCGACGCGGCGACGAGTACAAGCCGATTCGCCTGCAGCTCAAGCATCTACAGGCGTGGCTCACTAACAATAAAGCGGCCGTCGCCGAGAAGTAATCGGCAGGCAGCGTTTATCTGCGACGACACGCGACGGCCGGCACATCTGATGTGCTGGCCGTCGGCGTTCGGGTCTCAAAGGGTGGCTGGTCAAGGCCCTCGATTGCTACTAATTTGGAGGGAGACGCGGTGAGCGGGCGGCGCCTGTGACGTCGCGCGAGTCGACCGAATCCAAGAGAATGCTCAATATGAATCAGTCCAAGCCGCAGCGCGTCGAGTTGCACCAGGGAAACCCCACCGTGGGGCGCCTGATGAGGCGCGCTCTGGTGGAGGCCGGCTTCGAGGTCGTCGATGACCCCGGCGACGGTGAGCTGGCCGCGTTGTTGGTGGTCGACGTCGACAGCGGACTCGAATCCCTCGATGAGCGCCAGCAAGCTTATCGCCAGGCCGACTATCCGGTGTTGATTAGCGGTGTGCGGGCCTCGCGCGATCTCTATGCGGAGGCCAATTGGCTGGAGCGGCCGTTCGCGCCCGGTGGCTTCGTGGCCCAATGCCAGGGGCTTATGGCTCGACGGCGTCCGCATGAGCAGGAGCCCGCAGCGAAGGAACCAGGTCAGCCCGATTCGAGCGCTGGCGACGCGGACGCCGCCGGCAGCCTCGATTCGGATTCCACGCCCCAGACCCAGCGGCTCTCCAATGAGGACGCCGAGCGACTCGAGGAGCAGCTCGGCCTGGAGAAGGGGGTGCTGAGCCACGCCGACGAAGATCCGCCGGCAGATGACGATGCCGAAGACAGCCTCAGGGACGCCGAACTCCCAGAAGACGACAGTGATGCGTCGTTGGGCGACACCGACAACCTCGGCCCCGACGAGGGTCCCGAATTCCTCGAGTTCGACAGCTCGGCGAGTATCGAGCTCGAGGTCGACGACCTCGAGGATGTCGACGAGGGTGTCGGCGGCAGCATTCACAGCGCGATCGAGCGCGAGCAATTCAGCGAGGACGAGCTCGCGTGGAAAGATCCGCCCCGGCAGGCCCCGGAGCCGCTTCGCAACCCGTCGCTGAACCAGACCATGCCCGACGCTCCGGCGGCGATGGCTCCTCAGGGACTCTTCGACGAGCCGGCCGATCCGGCGTCGGCCGGGGTCAGCCGCGGCAGCTCCGCGCCCCAGCTCCCCCCGGAGCTCGAGCGCCACATCGAGGGTGCCGCGAAGCTCCTCGCCCAGTCATGGGGCCGCATCGGCTTGGCCGCGCGCGCCCGAGATCGCGCCGACCATATCCAGCGGGTGCTCCGCGCGGTGCTACACGGCGGTGTCAACGCTGCCGCTGCCCAGATCGAGCGGATCCCCGGCGCCGACGGCTTTAGCGGAGACTTGGCCGTCGTCTCCCTGGTCGAGTTGCTGGAGGTCGTGCGCACGCTCGAGCTGCGCGGGCGCCTGGAAGTCTCCACGGCCGACGACGACTTCGTGCTATACGTCGACGGCGCCGAGCTCGAGGATATCGAGAACTTATCGGGCAGCGACGACCGCCGACTGCTCGAGATGTTGCTCGAGATGGGCAGCATCACCACCGAACTCTTCGACGACCTCGCTGCATCGCTGGACAGCGAGTTGGCGACGCCGTTACAGATGCAACTGCGCCAGGATGGGTTGGTCTCAGCTGCGGACGTCAAGCGGGCCAGGCGCCACCGCGCCCGCCGGCTCTTCGACCAATTATGCGGCGCCGAACAGGGCAACTTCGCCTTTATGGACGCCCAGAAGGGTACAGGGCACGCATGGCCGGTCGACGCGCTCGCGCTCGACCTGACGACGTTGCTCGGCACCCCGGCGCGCCAAGATTCACAACCGAGGGGGGCGACGGCGCCCCCGGGCCTGCAAGTCGACGAAGGTATGCCGGCGACCATCGAAGTCCCCGACGCCAAAGAAGATTAAAATCACCGCGCGACGCAAATTCCGGCGAGACTTGATTGAACCGGGGCCATCTTGACGATCTCGTACTTCCGAGGGTAGGCTTGACGCTGTGGATAAACCCATCTTTCAGAACATATATGCTGGCAGCGCAGCGATTTTGATCGCTGCGCTATTCACCGCCTCGTTTGGGTGTGAGAGCGACGAGATTTGGCGGGAGCCCGGCCCGGAGGATACCTTCGAGCAATTTCTGATGGATTGGTACCGCGGCGACCGCGAGGCGGCCTTCGAGGCGATCGCCCCCGACGATCGCCGCGAGCTGCTCGAGGCATATGACACGCTCGAAGAAAAGCTCGACGCCGAGCATATGCCCGAGAAGAGCGATATGTTGGTCGCCGGGCGCGTCGACAACCCCTATGACCTCTCCAATATCGAGCTCGAACAGCCACTCGAGTCTGCGCCGGACGATGGTGACGAGGTCACGCTGACTCTCGAATATCACGACGGTCGCGAGGGTAATGCCACCCTGCTATGGGGTGGAGATCGCTGGTATGTGGACCTCCCGTTGGCCGGTGAGGACACCCCTGACGGGTCCGGCGAAGCCGAAGCCGAAACCGACGGTGCAGACGAGCCAGAAGGCGATGAGTCCGGGGCCGATGAGAGTAATGATGAGCCGTAATGAGCCAGAGACGCTATGAGTGACTCGAAAGAAAATGGCCCAGAGGGCGCCGTTCCCCCTCCGAAGTCGACAACCAAGCCCGGGAAGGCAACGCCCAAGCCGCCGTCGAGCAAGCGTCCGCCCAAGCCGTCGACCTCGCCGAGTAAACTCCCGAAGCCGGCCGGCTCTGTGCCGAAGCCGGCCGGCTC
>JBKGZI010000028.1:0-24553 GCA_046545675.1 Persicimonas sp. | reverse complement strand
CAGCATCGCGCAACAATCGTTGGGCGCGGCGCCAGCGGCCGAGGACGACCTCGTTTTGGGCGCGCAGCAGGTCGATGCGAGCCTGTTCATCGTTCGAGATCTGGCCTGCCTCGGAGACCGCCCGGTCGGCGTAGCGCGCCGCGGCGCGTGGGTCGAGCTGGCGAATCATGACCTCGAGTCTCAAACGAATCAGAGTGCCCGGTGATTCCTGACCCTGCGCATAGAATGCGGAGCTGTTCTCGTCGATGTAGGTCTCGGCCTCCTCGAGCCGGTTGACCGATAGTAGGTAGTCGGCGTAGGCGGCCACGTCTGATGGCGCGCCGTTGTCCTCAGCCTGCTCGCGGAGCCGGTTGGCGGTGCTGTCGTCATAGGGTTGGTCGGCCAGGCCGAGTTCCTCGATGAGTTCGAGGCGCGCCTGGTCGCGGGAGGTTAGCTTATCGCCGAGGTCGTCGCGGATGGACTGTGCCTTTTGGGCGCGCTCGGTGGCGCTCAACTCGTCGTCGTGGAGCGCGATCAGCAGCGCGGCTAGGCCGCCCTGGCGGGCTCCGTCGTTGGCCTCGGCGCAGGCGCCAAGTTGCTGCAGGCCGCGCGCGTCGTCTCCGCCGAACAGCTCGGCGCGCCCGGCGATGCAGGGGGCGACGTCGCTCGGCGCCAGCGCGAAGCCGGCCCGATGGACCTCGTCGGCGCGCAGGGCCGCTTCCTCGGGGTCGCTCGCGTCGACCATATATTCGACGGCCACGCGGTGGGCGTCTCGCGCGTCGATAGGCTCCACAAACGACGACGCCTCGTCGAGCACCTCGGCGAGCCTGCGCTCGGCCTCCTGGATGTCGAGGGTTTCGTCGCTGAGGGTCGCGCGTCCGACGTGTGCCCGGGCGCGGGTCTCGTACGCCCCCTCGTCGACATATCCGAGCGCTGCGTTAAACGCGTCGCGGGCGTCTTCGGGACGGTCCAGGCGCATGCCCAGCTCGCCGTGGAGCATGTGGAGTCTGGCGAGCTCGGCGGCCACATGCGGCTCTCGTCGTTGCTCGTCGGAGAGCGCGTTCTCGATCTTGAGGCCGGTGACGATCATCGGCTCGGCGCCCTGCGGCGCGCCCCGCTCGAGGTCGAGATCGGCGGCGAGCACCAGAAGTCCGAGCCGCACATCGTCGTCGGCCTGGTTGGCGATCGACAGCGCGTTGGAGCGGTGCAAGCCGGCGTCGGTCCTGCGGCCCAGGTGGTACTCGGCGTCGCTCTGGTAGATGAGCACGCGTGCGCGCATCGGGTCCGAGCCCGGCCCCGCCCGAGAGACGATCTTGTCGCCGTCGCGCGCGAGTTTGAGGAGCGCGTCCCAGTCGTCGGCCTCCTGGTAGGTCTCGAGCAGGAAGAAGAGCAAGTCGCGCTCGGTCTCGTAGTCTTTGTTGTCGCGCGCCGCGTTCATCGCCTTATCGCCCAGGAGCGCGGCGATGTCGGTCAGGCCGCGCGCTCGAAAGGTGCGCGCGAGCTCGCCGAATCGCTCGCCGGCGCGCGCCGGGTCGACGCCGCGCTCGAGCAGCTCGACGGCCTCTTCCAGAAGCTCCTCTTTTTGCTCTTTGTCCGCGCCGTCCATCCGGGCGAGGAGCACCGCGTGGCGGAACAACAAGATCTGAGCGGCGGTGACCGGCGAGGACTCACGCAGGCCGCGCTCCAGGCTCGCCTCGAGCTCGTCTGCGATGGCACGCGCCTGTTCGATCTGGCCCTGCTGGATGGCGCTATAGCCGCGGGTCATCCAATTTTCCAGAGTCGCGGGATCGCCGGCGACCTCGAGCAGCGTACGCTCACAGGCGGAGGCAACCGGGACATCGCCGAAGTCGGCGCGGTCGGCGGCCTCGGCGTATCGGACCAGGCCCTGGCCGCACAGAGAGGCGACCGCTCGCTCGACGCGGCGCGCGACGAAGGGCTCGGAGATAGACGCCGAGGTAGGGATCAACAATTCGCCGAGCTCGACGATGCGGTCGGTGTCGTCGACGCCGACGTGGCGAACCAAGGTGGCTGCAGCCATGGCGCGGCCGGTCGGGTCGGAGAGATCTTCGGCTCGGTCGAGCGCGTTTTCGAGGCGGCCGGCCAGCTCGCGGGTGTCTCCGGCGCGATAGCGGGTCAGCGCAGCGACGATCTGGGCGCGGTTGAGCCCGACCGGCTCGTCGAATTGTTCCATGCGCCACTGGGCGCCAGTGGCCATCTCGACCGCTTCGTCGACGCGTCCCGCTTCGAGCAAAAGCCCGGCCAGATCGATCTCGGCCAGCGCCGAGAAATAGGCCGATCCGCCGTGGTAATACCGGCTTCGGGCGACCTTCATCGTCTCGATCGCCTCGTCGAGGCGTCCGGCGCTATAAAGGTATCCGGCCAGCTCGGTCTCGGCGTCGGCCTGGCGAAGCTCGTCTCTGACAGCCTCGAAGCTGCGCACCGCCTTGCGGGCGAGCTCGATAGCCGCCTCCAGATCGCCGCGAAGCGCCTTGCTCTTTGCGGTGAGCAGCCGAGCCCTGCCAGCCCCGGTGAACTTCGTGGGCTCCGGCCAGCGCTCGAAGGAACTCGCCGAGCGCATTCCGTAGCTTCCGGCGATGGCATACTGCCCGCCGAGGAGGCTAATCCGGCTCAGGTAGAGCGCGTGATCGGCGCCCACGCCCTCGCTGTCGGCGATGATGGCGAGGCGAGCCCACTGGCCGAGCCCGGCAGCGCCGGGCAACGCGGCGACGCGCAGGCGCGCGGCGTCGCCGTTGCCCTCGACGGCCAGCAACTCCGGGTCGAGCCAATAGGACGCAGCCAGCACCCTGCCCTCGCGCAGCGCTTCGAAGCCGCGCAGGAGATCCTCGACGGCTTCCTCGTCGCGGATTTCTACGGGTCCATCTGCGATCGCTGCGACCAGGCGCGCGTCACCGGGGAGCACGGCGTGGTCGGGGCCGATATTAGAGATGAAGAGCCCGTCACGGACGCCAAAGAGCAATACGTCGGCGCCGAGGCGGCGGCCGGTGGGCAGCGCGATATATTCGGAGGGCTCGTCGACCGTTAGATCGGTTTGCTGCTCGCGCAGATCGACCACACGCAGGCGCTCTTCGGAAGGCCGGCCGTCCGGCAGCAGCAGATAGGGGCCGTCGGATGGGCCGAGGTCGCCGGCGACCGTCTCGATGGACGTGCCTTCGACTTGCGTGATGCCGCGCGCCCACTCATAAAATGGCCTGGCGGCTTGCGGCGGCGCGGCCGGCACCGCCACGGCGGTGGTCGCGTCGGCCGGAGCAGCCCCGAGCCAGCGGACCGGCTCGTCCGTAGAGCCGCTCCACATACCGAGCGTGTCGGAGACGTCGCCTTCCTCCAGTGTGTTGACGAAGTCAGGCTCGGCGCCGTCGCTGACGGCCTCGGCGAACCAATCGCCCTCGGTCGGCGTCAGCGGCATCAATTGCGCGGCGCGCTCACCGTGCGGCACGGCATAAAACGCCTCGGTCTGGCCGTCGTGCTCGACGAGCACGTAGTCCGTGATCGGCGCCTGAGCCGGCGCGACCGCGAACCAGAACCCACGCGGGTCGATGCTCAGCGACGCCGCCGGGGTCTCGAAGAGCTGCTGGTCGAGGCCCGCCTCGGGGGCGACCGAGCGGCAGGATGTGGTGGCGGTGAGCAGCACGGCCAACACCAAGAAAAATGAGGTCGACCGGCGGATAGTGGGGGCGGACTTCATGGAAACGAACCTTCATTGGGCGTATGAGGTTGTTGAGGCGCGCTCTATTTGGGGCGCCTGTACAGCGGCGCGAACTACAATTTGGGATTGGGCGATCGCACCGTAACAGGTTGTTGAGGGTAAAAAAACGTCCTCAACAATCGAGCGAGCCGATAGGAACTAACCCAAATTGTAGTTTCCGGCGTCGCAGTTTGACGCCGCCTCAAATAGAGGAAGTCACGGTTCCTGCACGCCGTTTATTTGAGCAATTAAATGTTGGCGGGCTGCGAGACGCGACAAACGGGCAACCCACGAATTCAATCCTCTAGCTCACGCGACAACGGAGAGGACTTGGTCGGGTCTACGCCTTCGCGTCGCTCGGGCTCGTCGATGAGGTGGCAGGCGACGAAGTGATCGTCGTCGGCCTCTTGGAACTGCGGCATTTCCTTTTTGCAGCGATCGAAGGCGTAGGGGCAGCGCGTGTGGAAGACGCAGCCCGACGGCGGGTCGAGCGGGCTGGGCACGTCGCCCTCGAGGACGATGCGCTCGCGGGTTTCTTCGATCTCGGGGTCGGGGATGGGCACCGCCGAGATGAGCGCCTCGGTGTAGGGGTGCAGCGGGTTCTCGTACAGCTCTTCGCCGTCGGCCAGCTCGGCCAGATGACCCAGGTACATCACCGCGATGCGGTCGGAGATATGGCGCACCGCGGCCAGGTCGTGGGCGATGAAGAGATAGGTCAGCCCGAATTCGTCCTGCAGGTCGTCGAGCAGGTTCATGATCTGGGCCTGGATGGAGACATCCAGCGCGCTGATCGGCTCGTCCGCGACGATAAATTTCGGCTTGCTCGCCAGCGCGCGGGCCACGCCGATTCGCTGGCGCTGGCCGCCGGAGAATTCGTGCGGGTAGCGGCGCACAAAGCGCGGGTCGAGCCCGACGATCTCCATGAGGTCCTGGACCTGGCGGCGAAGCTCGCGGCCGCTGGCCAGCTTGTGGACCTTGAGCGGCTCGGCGATGATGTCGCCGACGGTCATGCGCGGGTTGAGCGAGGCGTAGGGGTCCTGGAAGATCATCTGGATGTCGCGGCGCATCGCGTGCAGCTCGTTGCCGTCGATCTCCGTCAGGTCGGTGTCCCCGTAGAATACGTTGCCCGCGGTGGGCCGGTACAACTGGACGATGGCGCGGCCGGTCGTCGACTTCCCGCAACCAGATTCGCCGACGAGGCCGAGCGTCTCGCCCTCGTAGATATCGAAGGTCAGCCCGTCGACCGCCCTGACGCGGTTGACCTCTTTGCGAAAGAGCACTCCCTTGTAGACGGGAAAGTGCATCTTGAGGTTCTCGATGCGCAGAAGCTTCTTCTTCTCTGCGGGCTCCTCAGGAGACTCGTCGAGTGGAGTCTCCTGCTCGCCGCCCTCGTCCTCGGCAGTGTCTTGCTCGGTCTTGTCGGTCACTTCGTCCGTCGATTCAGTCGGATCAGCCACAACTTCACTCATCGTCGCCTCCTGCTTCATTGTCGGCACTGTCGGTGTCCGCCGGCGAGGTTTCGATGGTGCCGCCGTTGCGCACTTTCTTTTCGATGTCGAGCACGTGGCCCGGCTCTGCTTTGGTGCCCAGGTTGGCCGCGTAGACCTCCGAGGCGCGCCAGCAATAAGAGCGGTGGCCGCTGGAGAAGGTCACCGGGTCGGGAAATTCGTTCTCGCACTTTTCAACAGACCACGGGCAGCGAGCGACGAATGGGCAGCCCGGGATCTCCTTGGAGGTGTCCGGCGGGCGGCCTTCGATGGGGATGAGCTTGGCCGAGCGGCCCTTGTCGAGCCGGGGCACGCTCTTGAGCAAACCGACGGTATAGGGATGCGCCGGCCGGTGGAAGAGTTCCTTGGCGGGCGCCTCTTCCATGACGCGGCCGGCGTACATCACGATGATGCGGTCGGCCATCCCGGCGATGACACCCAGGTCGTGGGTGATGGTGACGACGCTGGTGCCGAAGTCTTTGCGAAGGGCTTTGATGAGCTCGAGAATCTGCGCCTGAATGGTCACGTCGAGCGCGGTGGTCGGCTCGTCGGCGATCAGCAGCTCGGGCTCGCACAACAGCGCCATGGCGATCATGACGCGCTGGCGCATGCCACCGGAGAATTGGTGCGGGTATTGGTCGATGCGCTCGGCGGCGCCCGGGATGCCGACCAGGTCGAGCATCTCGATGGCGCGCTGCTTGGCGTCTTCCTTATTCATCCCCTTGTGCAACTGCAGCGGCTCGATGAGCTGCTTGGAGATGCGCAGGAAGGGGTTGAGGCTGGTCATCGGGTCCTGCCAGATCATCGAGATCTTATTGCCCCGAATGCGCCGCAGCTCCTTGTCGGACTTCTCGAGGAGATCCTCGCCCTGGAACAAAATCTGGCCGTCGACGATCTCGCCGGGGGGCGTCGGAATCAGGCCCAAAATTGAGATCTGAGTGACCGATTTGCCCGAGCCCGACTCGCCGACGATGCCCAGCGACTCACCCTCGGCGACCGAAAACTCGATGCCGTCGACCGCGCGGACGGTGCCCTCGTCGGTGCGAAAGTGAGTCTTGAGGTTTTTGACCTCGAGGATCTTCGGTCGCTGGTCGCCTTTGGGAGCGTCTTTGGTTTTTGGTGCGGCTTCAGTCATAGCGGTTTCGGTGTGCCTTCTTTCGGTGCCAGGCCTTCTTGGCCTGATCAGTCCTTGCGAAGTTGGGGATCGAGCGCGTCGCGCAGTCCGTCGCCCAAGAAGTTCAAGCTCATCAGCGTCACGGCCAGCGCCCCGCCCGAGGCGAAGATGACCCACGGGGCGTTCTCCATGATCTGGCGGCCCTCGCTGGCCAGCGCGCCCCAGGAGGTCAGCGGCGCCTGGATCCCCAAGCCGAGGAAGCTCAAAAACGCCTCCTCGAGCATGACCGCCGGGACCGTCAGCGTCGTATAGACGATGATCGGGCCGAGCGCGTTGGGGATGAGGTGCCTGAAGATGATCGACACCTTGGACACGCCGATACAGCGCGCCGCGTCGATGAACTCCTGCTCCTTGAGGCTGATCACCTGGCCACGCACGATCCGGGCCATGGTCAGCCACTGAATCGCACCCAGGGCGATGAACAGGATGAAGATGTCCGAGCCGAAGACCGACACGAGCAAGATGACCAGAATCATGAACGGAATGCCGTACATGATGTCGACGATGCGCATCATGATGTTGTCGACCTTCCCGCCCAGATAACCTGCGGTCGCGCCCCAGGTCACACCAATCAACAAGGAGACGAGCGTGGCCAAGAGTCCGACGGCCAGCGAGATGCGCGCCCCGAAGATCAGTCGGGTCAGCAGGTCGCGGCCGAGCTGGTCGGTGCCGAGCACGTTCATCTGCGGGCCGGGGAGCCCGACGTATTCTTCGGGACCGAGCACCATGTCGTCGTCTTCGTCGAAGCGGCTGAGGATGTCGCGCGCCTCGCTGCGACTGATCAGCGCCAGCAACTTGCCGGTATCCTCGTAGGCCAGAAGCCCGTCTTCATTGGCGTTGCATTCGAAGACCTCGCGCGCCTCGATGGGGGCCATCGACTTCTTGGCGATCTGCCAGCGTTGGCAGTCGGGGATGAAGTCCGGCGGCGGCAGGCTCAACGGGGCATCGACGTACTCCTGGTAGTCGAGGAAGCCGTCGCCGTCCTCATCGATCTTCTCGAACTCGATGCGCCGATAGGTATCGGTGATCTCGCCCTGATCGATATAGCCGTCGCCGTTGTCGTCGACCTCATCGAAGCTCAGATCGCCCTCGGGCTCCATGAGCGAGAAGTGCTCGTTGGGCACGCTGCGCGCACCGGGAGGCTTGGGCACAACAAAAGTGTGCTGCTCATCGAGGCTGAATTTGGTGACGTGCTCCGAGATGACCTCGTAGCCGAGCGCGCAGACGCCCATGAACAGCACGATGAACGCGCCGGCCATGGAGGCCCTATTCTTGCGCAGCCGTCGCCAGGCGTCCTTCCACAGGCTGGTGCCCTCGACGAGCTCGCGCTGCTGGTCGTTGTCCCCTCCGCCACTTTTCACGCTGGTGTCAGTCATAGCTCACTCGCGGGTCAATGATGGTGTAGAGGATGTCGACGATCAGGTTCAAGAAGACGAGCAACGTCGAGTACAAGATGACCGTGCCGAGCACCATGTTGTAGTCGCGGTTGAGCGCCGAGCGCACAAAGTGGGTGCCCACGCCCGGAAGGTTGAAGATCTCCTCGACGACCACCGAGCCGGTCAGCAGCGCGGCAAAGGCCGGCCCCAGGTAGCTGACCACCGGCAAGATCGCGCCCTTGATGGCGTGGCGCATGACCACCAGCTTCTCGCTCAGGCCCTTGGCGCGGGCGGTGCGGATGAAGTCCTTTCGGATGATCTCGAGCATGCCGCCGCGGGTGAGCCTGGCGATATAGGCCGCGTAGAACAGCCCGAGGGTGATGCTCGGCAACACGCTGTCTTTCCAGGTGTCCCAGCCGTTGGGGCGGAACCAGCCCAGGTCGAGGGCGAAGAAGAGGATCAGGATCGGCCCGAGCACGAAGTTCGGGATGCTCACCCCGATCATTGCCGCGGTCATCGTGGTGTAGTCGGCCGCGGTGTTCTGGCGAAGCCCCGCGTAGAGGCCGGCCGGGATGCCGATCAGCAGGGCCACCAGCAGCGCCTGCACGCCCAGGTGCATCGTATAGGGCAGCGCCGCGCCGAGCGTTTGGATGACCGAGCGGTCGGTCTGCATGCTCTGGCCCAGGCTCCCTTGGAGCAAGTTGCCAAATACGTAGTCGACGTATTGGGTCTCGCCCCATTCGGAGAAGCCGAGCACGCTGATCGGGCCGATGCTGACCTCGGTCTCCGGCTCCCAAAATGGGCAGCTCAGCACCGGGTCGAGCGGCACGCTCGTATAAACCGGGAAGACCGGTCGGTCGAGCTTATTGACCTTGACGCAGGCACACGTATTCGCCTCGCGCTCTTTCAAGCACGGGTTACTCGGTGCCATGCGCGTGATCCAAAGCGCAACCGTCACGATAATCAGCAGCACCACGACGCTGCTGACCAGACGTTTGAGTATAAAGCGAGTCACTCCGGAAGGCTCATGTACTTGAGGAGATGAATGTCGCGGTTGTGCGCCTCGAAGCCTTCGAGCTCACGCGAGACGAGCACATTATTCGTATAATAATAAACTGGGATGACCGGGCCCTCTTCGAGTAGAAGAGTCTCGGCTTCTTGGAGCAGCTTTTGCCGCTTGTCGACGTCGGGCTCCGAGCGGATCTGGTCGAGCAGGTCGTCGTACTCTTCGTTGGACCAGCCGGTGTCGTTGTTGCCGTTGTCGGTCTCCCACATATCCAGGAAGGTCATCGGGTCGTTGAAGTCACCGATCCAGCCCGCGCGTGCGACCTGGTAATTTAGACTGTCGACGTCCTGCAGGTACATCTTCCACTCTTTGTTGATCAGCTCGACGTCGATGCCCAGGTTGCGCTTCCACTGCTTCTGGACCGACTCAGCGACCAATTTGTGGTTCTCGTCGGTGTTATAGAGCAGCGAGATTTCCGGCATCTCTTCGCCCTCGCCGTAGCCGGCCTCCTCGAGCAATGCCTTAGCCCGCTTGGGGTTATACTCGACGGTGGTGGTCGACTCGTAGCCGGCCATCGGCGGCACGTAGGAGTCGGCAGTCTCGTAGAGGCCGTTGAGGACGTCTTCGACCAGCGACTGGCGGTCGGTGGCCATCGAGAGCGCCTTGCGCACCCTCTTGTCGCTCAGCGGGGCGTCTTCGTCGGAGACGTTGATGCGAAAATAATAGTTGCCCAGCATCGGGTCGCGCCGATAGTCCGGGTGCGCCACGAAGCTCGAGATCTGCGAGACCGGCAGGCTCGTGCCGCTCCAGTGCAGCTCGCCGGATCGATACGCGTTGGTAATGGCGTTGCGGTCCGGCATGATGCGCACTTTGGCTTTGTCGATGCTTACGTCGTCGGCGCCCCAATAATGCTCGTTCTTGGCGAGGGTGATTTCTTTTTGGGACCTGTAGGTGGCCAACTTATAGGCGCCGTTGCTGATGATGTTTTCGGGCTCGGTCCAATCGTCGCCGTGCTCTTCAACGACGTCTTTGGGCACCGGATAGAAGGTGTAGAAGGCGAGCAACTCGGGGAAGTACGGAGTCGGATTCTCGAGCTCGACGACCAACGTGTGCTCGTCGGGCGCTTCGACTCCGACCTCATCCCAGTCGCCGTCTTCGGATTTATTATAATCTTTGGCGCCTTTGATGACGTACATCATCGTGGCGTAGTCGGCCGGGAAGTCCGGCGACAACACGCGCTCCCAGGAGTACACGAAGTCCTCGGAGGTCACCGGGTCACCGTTGGACCACTTGGCGTCCTTGCGCAGCTCGAAGGTATAGGTGCGGCCGTCCTCGCTGACCTCGTAGGACTTGGCGACGCCAGGCAGTACCAGGTCGGCGGGGTCGTCGAGACCCTCGGTGGTCGGCCCGGGAACCATCAACCCTTCGAAGAGCTGGAACGCCAGGCGGCCTTCGGGCGCACCGCTCATCTTGGCGGTGTCGAAGGTCTCCGGGTCGGCCGAGACCACGAAGGTAAATTGATCGACCTTAGAGCCGGCGCGAAATTCGTCGTCGTTATCCGAGCCGGCAGCGCCCTCTGGGGCCTTCTCGCCGTTGGACTCGCCACCCTTGTCACATCCGGTCGCGACGAGCGCGCCGGCCAGCAACGCAATCAGCGCCAGGCTGGAAGTGTTTCGAAGCCTTGAAAATTCAAACATCTCGTCTACCTGTTGAGGTCGTGAAAACCCGTGTTTCAACGGACCCCTTGTAGCGATAAAGCACCGATGGTGTCAATGAGTCGAGGGCGACCGATCACGGGTCGATGCGCAGTCGTTCTCGGCTGCGACAGCGCCGCAGCTTGGGCCGGCGCCTCGCTCCATGCTATGCAAGTGTTGCGTCGTGCACAGCCGATGGTCCATCGGTGAACCTGCACCAGCGTGATAATCCATCTTATGTGAACTCACAGCTTCGGAGATTTCCATGATACCCAAATCATCGCGCCCCAACGCCCGGCGCACCGCAGCGGTCCTCGCCGCGGCGCTGGTGGCGACACTGGCCTTTGTGCTCCTGCCGGCGAGTGACGCCCGGGCTCAGGAGCCGCGCGAGCTGCTCGAAGAGCGGACCTTGGACAACGGGCTCGACGTGATCGTCATCGAGGACCCGTCGCTTCCGATCGTGACCGTCGAGGTGGCTGTCAAAAACGGCGCGTTCACCGAGCCGGCCGACTATAATGGATTGAGCCACCTCTACGAGCATATGTTCTTCAAGGGCAACGCCATCATCCCCGACCAGGAGGCCTACCTCGAGCGCATGCGCGAGCTGGGCATCGTCTTCAACGGGACGACCAGCTCCGAGCGGGTCAACTACTTCTTTACGCTTCCGGCCGATAACTTCGAGCCGGGTATGGAGTTCATGTACAACGCGATCACCTCGCCGAAGTTCGACGAGGACGAGTTCGCCCGCGAGAAGCAAGTGGTCATCGGCGAGATCGACCGCAATGAGTCCAACCCCCATTATTGGTTCCGCCGAGCCATGGCCGATCAGCTCTGGGGCGAGCATACCTCGCGAAAAGACCCGCTGGGCGACCGTGAGACGGTGACCAACGCCACCGTCGAGCAGATGCGTACGATGAAGCAGCGTTATTATGTGCCGAATAACTCGACGCTGCTCATCGCCGGCGACGTCGAGGCCGAACGTGCCTTCGAGATCGCCGAGCAGATGTACGGCGACTGGGAGCGCGGCCCGGAGCCCTTCGAGAAATGGCCGGTCCCCGAGCACGAGCCGCTCGAGGAGCGCAGCTTCGTGGTCGTCGAGCGCGATATCGAGGTGCCCTACGTGCAGTTTAGCTGGCACGGCCCCAGCGTCGACGAGGACCCCGAGGCGACCTACGCCGCCGACGTGCTCAGCTTCATCTTGAGCCAGCCGACCAGCCGCTTTCAGAAGAACCTGGTCGACTCCGGGCTCACCCTCAACGCGGGCGTCAGCTACTATACGCAGCGCTACACTGGGCCGATCGACGTCAGCGCCCAGGTGACCCCCGACAAGCTCGAGGACAGCATTCGCGCGCTCTTCCAGGAGGTCCAGCGCCTCCAAGACCCCGATTATTATACCGACGGTCAACTCGAAGCCGCCAAGACCATCCTCGCCGTGCGCGACGTCTATGACCGCGAGAAGGTCAGCTCACTGGCCCATACGGTCAGCTTTTGGTGGGCGGTCGCGGGCCTGGACTACTACCTCGACTACATACCGAGCCTCCAGGCGGTCACCCGCGAGGATATCGCCCGGTACGTCAGCGAATACGTCATCGACGAGCCCTACGTGATGGGTGCGCTGCTGTCGTCGGAGCACGCCGAGCAGCTCGGGATGAGCGAAGAGAAGCTCTCCGAGTTGGTCCGCAAGGTCGAAGAAGAGGTCGGCGAAGAGCCCGAGACAATTGATGAAGCTCGACAAAGCGAGGAAGATAATGAGGGTTGAATATAGATTAAAGCAGATGATCGCCGGCCTTCTATTGGCCGGGTTTGGCAGTGTCGCGGTGAGTTGCTCGACCGGAGAGCCGGCGCCGGACCGCGCGCCCACTGAGAGCGAGGCGGCCGAGGCCGACGCCGACGTCGACGTCGACGAGCGCGGCATTCCGCCGCTCGCGCCGCTCGAGATGGCCGAAGACGAACCCGCGGTCGAAGAGCTCGGCGAGGTCGACGGCGTCAGCGCCTACCGCGTCGGCGACGTCACCGTCTTGCATAAGGAGACCCCGGCCAACTCGGTGGTCTCCGCGCGGGTCTACGTCTCCGGAGGCAGCGCCAACCTTACCGAGCAGACCGCCGGCGTCGAGAAGCTCGCCCTGTCCACGACCGTCAATGGCGGCACTGAGACCCACTCCAAAGACGAGTTCAACGCCCTGCTCGATTCGATGGGTAGCAGCGTCAGCGCGTTCAGCGATCGGGATTTCTCGGGTTATACGATGCAGTCGATCGTCGATAACTTCGACGTGACCTGGGATCTGATGCTCGAGACGATGGTCGAGCCGAGCGTCCCCGAATCGGAGCTCGAGCTGCAGCGCGAGAGGCATCTGGCCGAGATTCGCAGCCTGCGCGACAACCCCGACCGGCTGGTCGGCTACGTCGCCTCGAAGCTCCTCTTCGAGGGCCACCCCTACCACACCATGCAGTTGGGCACCGAGGAGAACGTCTCCGACTTCAGCCGCGACCAGATCGCGGCCTACCAGCGCGCCATGCTCCAGCCCGACCGGCTCACCGTGGTCGTCGTCGGAAACGTCTCCAATGAGGATATCATCGAGCGGGTCAAGCCCTTGGCCAAGATGCGCCCGGCCGGGACCATCCCCCAGCAAGAACTGACCGAATTCGGCGCCGACGAGGCGGACATCACGGTCGAAGAAAAGGAGATCCCGACCAATTATATCTTCGGGCTGTTCACCGCGCCGGCCCCCGGTGACGAAGACTACGAGGCGATGCTGGTCACCGCCAAATTCCTGCGCGACCGCCTCTTCGAGGAGGTCCGCACCAAGCGCAACCTGACCTATGCGGTCAGCGCGGGGCTGTCGGACCGACGGATCAACTACGGCTACTTATATGTGACCGCGGTCGACCCCGACGAGACGCTGCCGGTGATCTTCGACGAGATCGACAAGCTCAAAGAAGGCGACTTTAGCGTCGAAGACCTCGAGCAGTCGCGCAACGTCTTCATCACCTCCCACTATATGGATCTGGAGACCAATAGCAGCCAGGCCTCGATGCTGGGGCGCTCGCACCTGATCGCCGGCGACTGGAAGGCGCACGCCGACCTCATCGACCGCCTCGAGGAGGTCACCGCCGAGGACGTCGAACGCGTCACCACCAAGTATATGAAGAATTACCACTTCGGCGTGGTCGGTGATCCCGACCAGATCAACGAGGCGATGTTCTTGCAGCAAGAAGCACAGCCCGAAGAGGCTGAGCCGACGGCCGAACAGGCCGAGGACGTAGAGGCGGAGTAATGCTGAGGTCTTTCGTTGGCATCGAGAAAAGCGATGCGGGATCACGCGGGGGGAGCAGCGACCAAAGTCGCCGTGATCAAAGTTTCCACGACCAACTAAGCGTGGTCCTGGACGCCACCGCCCTGGACAGCGGACACCGACGACGCGGCATCGGCCGCTATGTCGGGGGGCTGACCGAAGGCATCTACGCGCAGCGCGCGCAGCATCCGCTGGCCGAAGAGGTCAAGGCGCTTCGGCTTCGTACGGGTTTCGGGGAGAAGACTCAGATCAGGCCGGCGCAGACCGGCGCGGCAGGTGATACGCGCGTGCAACTGCCGCAGTGGCATCTGCGCCGGCCGACCGCCCAGCACCGCGTTCGCTGGGTCTTCAACGAACTCTTTTTGACCGCAGAACTTCGCCACGCAAATGCCGCCCTCTATCATTCGACCGAGCCGTGGTCGGCGCCCGTCTCGCGCCATTTTTCCACGGTCTTGACCTGCCACGACTTGATCCCCCTGCTCTTCCCCGAGCAATACCTGAACTTCGACCACCTTTATTGGCGCGCCTATTACGCCTGGATGGAGCGGACCGGCCGCTGGAATCGACTGACGCGCATTATCGCCATCAGCGAGGCCACGCGCCGGAGCCTGGTCGAGCTGCTCGGCGTCGACGAGGAGCGCATCGACGTCGTCTACAACGGCATCGACCACGAGTTCTTCCAGCCCGTCGAGGACTCCGAGCGTGTGGAGGAGGTGCGCGAGCGCTACGGCCTCGAGCGCCCGTTTGTGCTGTATCTCGGTGGCTATGACTTTCGGAAAAATATCGCCGCGCTCGTCGAGGCGATGGCCGAGGTGCCCGACACGCTCGGCGCCGAACTCGTGCTCGCCGGCGGCATGGGCGAGGAGACCGCCGGGGAGCTGGACGCGCTCGCCGGACGCCTGGGCGTCGAAGACCATATTCGGCATCTGGGCTATATCGACGATGAGGACGTGCCCGCGATGTATTCGCTGGCGCAGGTCTTCGCGTATCCGTCGCTGGCCGAGGGTTTCGGACTCCAGGCGCTCGAGGCCATGGCCTGCGGCTGCCCGGTCGTTGCTGCAAATTGCACGAGCCTGCCCGAAGTCCTCGGCGAAGCGGGCCTTTTGGTCGATCCGCGGCGCCCCACCGCCATCGCCGAGGCGATTAGCCGGATCCTCGAAGATGATGCGTTTCGCCAGGACCTGCGCGAGCGCGGCCTAGAGCGCGCCGCAGAGTTCTCCTGGGAGCGCTGCGCCCGAGAAACACTGGAAGTCTACGAGCGAGCGTTATAAGACGTACTTCGCCGTTGACTTTCCCCAAGCCCCAAGCCCCCAATATGCCCCGCGTCCTATTTCTGGCCGACCAATTTGCCGACAGCACCCGAACCGAGGGTGAAAAGCACCCCGGCGGCGCCGAACTCACCGACGCGACGGCCATCGAGGCTTGCCCCTGGCCCATCGAATGTGCGCCCGCCAAGGACTTCGACCCGGCGCGCCTCGACGGATTCGATGTCCACGTCATCGGCAATTTCGAATCAGCGGCGCCGGATCTGCTGCGAGCATTGGCCGAGCGCGGGCGCCACGTTCTCTTCGAGCACGACGTTCGCATCTGCCAGTGGAACGGTAATTTCCCGTCGGCCTGGGAGAAGCTGCACCACCACGCACAGTGGTGCGTTTGCCCGCATCCACGCTTCGGGCCGCTATACGAGAGCGCCATGGGGACGATTTTTCTGACCCATCGCCAGCTCGGCGTCTACCGGGCCAATCCGTTCTTCGAGCCCCAGCGCACCGCCGTGCTGGGAAGCTCGTTGATGAACGACGCCTTCTTCGAGCGCGTCGAACGTGCACGCGAAAACCCCACCGAGCGCGATATCGACTGGGCGGTCGTCCACTCGCGAAATGCCATCAAGGGCACCGAGAACGCCCTCGCCTATTGCAGCGAGCGCGGCGTGGAGCCCTTCGTGATACAAAATCTGGAGCCAGAGGAGGTCCTCGACGTCCTCGAGCGCACCCGGCGCTTCGTCTACCTGCCCATCGGCCTCGAGCCGGCCGGCCGCATGCTGCTCGAGGCGCGGTTTTTGGGCGCGGAAGTCGTCTCCAACCCCAACGCCGGAGTCGCCGGCGAATCCTGGTGGAATCTGCAGGACGGGCAGGCGCTCGAGGTCCTGCGCGATGCACCGTACCGGTTCTGGCGGATCATCGAGGCGTGGATGTCACAGGAGAGCCAGCCGGCACAGAGCCGGCCGGTGATGCCGCTTGCGAAGGTGGTGCAGCCGGTGACCAACGCGGCGCTTCGCACTTTGGAGGCCGTGGTTCCGGGCTGGCCATTGCGCCGCCTGTCCAAACGGGTGGAACGCCGCGTCGAAGAGGCCGGCGATGTCAGTCGGCCCGGCCGCCACGATTTGGCGGAGTCCGATTCTCAACTGAACTGAGTTTTTGAAGTGTCCGACAAGCCTGACAACTCGGGAACTAAGCCCGATGCCAATGAGCCTGGCGACGAGCCCGGAAAAGAGGCCGACGACGACGGCCTTTTTGGCAAGAGTCTGACCGGCATCCTTTGGTCGGGCATCGAGCGAAGCGGTACCGCCATCGTCTCGACGGTCGTCCACATCGTGCTGGCCCGCCTGCTCATCCCCGAGCATTTCGGTCTGGTGGCCATGGCCAATGTGGTCATCGGCTTTATCAGCCTGCTCAAAGATCAGGGCTTCGTCGAAGCGATCATTCAACGCGAAGAACTGGAGTCGCTGCACCTCGACACGGCCATGTGGGCGATCACAGTCCAAGGCGTGGTGCTGGCCGGCCTGGGTCTGCTGCTGGCGCCGCTGGTCGCGGCGGGCTTTAACGAGCCGGAGCTGACAGACATCTTCCGGGTGCTCGTATTGACCATCCCGATCATGGGCGTCTCCAGCCTGCCCACCGCGGTGCTCAAGCGCGACATGGACTTCAAGCCGCTGTCGCTTCGCGCCCTCTTTGCCAGTATCGTCGGTGGCGCGGTCGCCGTGGTTCTGGCCGTGCTCGGCTTCGGGGTGTGGAGCCTGGTGTTCAAGAGCCTGGTCCACCATGTGGTCAGCGCGGTGATCCTATGGAAGGCGGTCGACTGGCTGCCGGGGCTGAACTTCTCGGTGCGCCACTTCAAACAACTCTTTGCGTTCGGCGCCAATATCACCGGCGAACGGCTGCTCAACTACTTCAATCGCCAATTCGACGACCTGCTTGTAGGTGCAGTGCTCGGATCGACGGCGCTGGGCTATTACACGGTGGCCTACGAGATCCTCAAAGGCCTGACCGATATCCTGGGGCGCACCGGCGCGCAGGTCGCGTTGCCGCTATTTTCACGGCTGCAGAGCAACGCCGAGCGCCTCAGCGGTGCGTTTTTGACGGCGGTGCAATCCACGGCGCTCATCGCGTTTCCGATCTTCACGCTGTTCATCGTGGTCGCCCCCGAGCTCTTCATGCTCGTATATGGACCCAAGTGGGCGCCTGCAGTGCCGCTGGCCCGAGTGCTGGCGCTGATCGGTATCCTGCATGCGGTGCTCCTGCTCAACGGCCCGATCTTCAAGGCCCGCGGCAAGCCTTCCTGGAGCCTGTGGCTGACGGTAGTCAACGTGATCGGCAACGTCATCGGGTTCTCGGTGGCCGTATTCGTCTTCGAATCGGCGCTGGCCGTCGCCGCGGCCTATGTCATCCGAGGTTATCTGCTCATGCCAGTGCCGCTATACTATATCCGCAAGCTGGTCGATGTGCGCCTGCGCGACTTCTTCGGCACGCTTGTCTTCCCAACCGCCGCGTCGGCAGTGATGGTCGCGGCGGTCTTCGGCCTCAAGTGGGCCATGCCTGATACCTTGTGGCTCGCGCTTAGGTCGGTGCTGCTCATTGCGGCGGGCTTTGCGACGTACTTTGGGCTGGTCTATCTTTTCCTCCCCGACTCCGCGCGCAAGATCATCCGCCGAGTGCGCGCCCAGATTGGCGGGAAGTCTTGAGCAGTTATTGAGAGGACCAAGCATGAACAGCGACCCCGACATTACGCGCGTATTTATCGTGGGCTGCCCACGTTCGGGAACGACTCTGTTGCAGTCGCTGTTGGCCGCCCACCCCGAGATCGTATCGTTTCCGGAGTCGCATTTTTTCAACCTACTGCGCAGTGATGGGCTTACCGAGAGGCTTCGCGACCTCACTCGCAGCCAAATGCGCGCCCATCTCGAGGATTACTTCGCGCAGATGGGCCACCCCAAACTCGCCGAGCGCGCGCGAAGATTCAAGCTGACCGAGCGCGGCTATATCGGCGCTTTCGTGGATTGTCTCGATGAACTCGCGCGTGATGCGGGCGCGTCGATGTGGCTCGAAAAAACGCCCTCGCACCTGGTGCGCATCCCGCTCATCGAGCGACACGTCCCAACTGCCCGGTTTATCCACATCGTGCGACGTGGGGTCGATGTTGTCGCCTCGCTATACAAGGTCACCCAGGACTACCCGGAGGCCTGGGGCGGCGCTCGCTCCATCGATACCTGCATCAATCGCTGGCTCACCGATGTCGAGCGCACCGAGAGCCATCTCGACAAGCCTCACCACACGCTGGTGCAATACGAGAGGCTCCTCGCGGAGCCCGAGCGCGAGCTCGCGCGGCTCTGTGAGTTTTTGGGGGTGGAGTTTCGTGAGTCGATGCTCGTCGACTACCGCGACACGTCCCATCAGGTGGTCGCCGAGGGAGAAGATTGGAAGCACCGCAACTCGGGGCCGCTTCGCAAGCCGAATAGCAAGAAGTTTGAGACGGTCTTCGATGAGGATGAGCGTCTCCATATCTTGAAGCGACTTCGCCAGGCGACCCAGCGGTGGCCCGTCGGCGGCTAGCCAATCTGAGGCTAGCCGGCCTATTACTAACTCAGGATCGATTCGTAGACCTGGCGTGTCGCGCGAGCCACGCCCGACCAGTCCCAGTGACGGGCTCGCTCCAGATTCTGCCGCCCGATCTCCTCGAGCGTCGTTCGACCCAAACCCATCGCTTTTTCCATAGCTGCGACCAGCCCCGAGAGATCGTCGCTCTCGCCGGTCGGGTATAACAACGTGTTCTGCTGGTCGAGCACGTCGCGAAGCGTGCCCAGCCGCGGCGCGATGACCGCCCGCCCAAAGGACATAGCAAGCACTGCCGTGCCCGAGGTCAGGATCTCGCGATACGGCAACACCACCGCGTCGGCGGCGTTCATATAGAGTTGGATATCCTCGTCAGGGATAAACGCGGGATGAAAGACAATATCGGCGTGCGCGCCGATGTGTCGGCGAATCTCGGCCTCGAGCCGCTCGTCGGAGACGCTGCCGGCGATGACCAGTAGGGGCCGCCTGGCGGGGTCGCTACCCGCGTCGCTCACCTTATCAGTCAACGCAGTGAAAGCATCGACCAGCCGCGGGATATTCTTATAAGGCCGGATTCGGCCGAAATACACGAAGACCGGCCGTTCTTCGTCGAGTCCGAGCGCCTCGCGCGCCGACGATGCGTCAGACTCGTTTGGGTAGCTGTCGATATAGTGGCCGTGCGGGATGACCCGAACCTTGTCGGCATCAGAGATATCGAAGTCGGCGACGAGCATCTCCTTGGCCGTCTGAGAGTGCGCCAGGATCGCGTCGGCATGCTTGATGACCGTCTCGTGGCAAAATCGGTCGAGCTTGGGCCTGCGCATCTCGTGGTTGTGGGAGTTATGCGCGGTCCAGACCAGCCCGGTGCCCGCGCGCTTGAGACCACGCAGCAGCGTGTTGAACCAGCCGGCGAGCGCCGTCGCTCGCGCCGTCGCGAGGCGTGAGTGGTTTCTCAAAAAGAAGACGTTGAGCCAGTGGAGATGCAGGATATCGGGGCGACCGTAGCGCGCCAAGTCGGCGGTGATCGTCTCTTGCGGCTCGCTCGCCCGGCTGACCACCCCCTGCGCGTGCAGGTGCTCGACCAGCAGGGTCATATACGGGTTTCCGGTCGCCCGGGCGGTCATCCAGATATTCATAGCGTAGCCGACGAAGCGGGGAAGAGTCGCGAACTCCTTAAAATGATTCGCCGCGGAGCGCTCATTCGTAGAGCATCCGGTCCGGCTCATAGATGAAGACTCGATTCTCGTCCGGAGAGATGACGTGGCGGTCATAGACCGGCGGATCGGGTTGAACGAGGCTCTTGTCGCCCGCCCAGTCGTCGGACTCGATGCGCAGCATATCGACGACCGTGTCGAAGAGGTAGGCTGTGGACAGCGGCGCCGAGCGAGCATCCTTCAGATAGCGCCATGCGTCCGGGTTCTCGGCCTTATAGGACTCCGAGAACCATGCGAACATGGGCACTTCCAGCTCGTATTTCGACGGCTTGGGATGAGCGTGACCCATGCGCTCATCGGGGGGCTCGAACATGTCTTGGCCATGATCGGCGAAGTACAAAAACATCGCGTTGGCGTCCTGCTCGCGAACGCGCGTCAGGACCGTGTTGAGGAAATCGTCGGTGTAGCGAATCGTGTTGTCGTACTGATTAAAATGTCGCGTCTCGCGCTCATTGAGTTCGGGTACGCCTTCGGGAAGCTCGGCGTCGTCGTAATAAGCGAACTCCTCGGAGTAGCGCTGGTCGTATTTGGGGTGCGAACCCAGCGTGTGCAGCACGATGAGCTTTCGCTTGGAAGGACGCTCGAGAAACTTCTCGAAGACTGGAAGCAGTTTTCCGTCCAGCGACTTGAGGCGAAAGTCGGTGTTGACCATCTGGGTCTCGTCGGCCTGACGCGCGAGCGCGGTATGCTCGGTATCGTGCGGTGTGAGCATACCGGCGTTTGAGATCCAGTAGGTATCATAGCCCGCCGAGCGGGCGGCGGCGACGATGGAGTCGCCGCGATAAAACGGCTCGCGATCGTCGTGTGTGGCCAGCGTCAACGCCCTCAACAACACCAGGCGCGTCAGGTTGGTCACCGCGATGACGTCCTCGAAGACCAGTAAGTCACCGGTCTCGTGCCACTTCGCAAGCTTGGGCATCGTATTGCGCTCGTAGCCATAAAACGGCAGGTGCGAGCGCGTGAGGCTCTCCCCGATGACGATGACGGCCAACTCGGGAGCGCCCTCCTCGACCGTGGCGTCGAAAGCAGCGTCCTTCATATGCTCGCGCGCCTTGCGGAACTTATAATACTCGCTGCCGAAGGTGTAGATGCCAGTGGCGTCGTTTCCGAACAAGAACGTACACTCGTAGGCGCGCCGCTTCATATGACTGGCGAACTTCTCGAGAAAGTTGTCGGAGCGCGAAGCGGTCACGGCCGACGAGATCGTCTGCACGCTGAGCATGGCGATGAAGATCACCAGCGCCATGCGGCGAGCGTGCGGGCCGATGCGGTCGAAGCGAAACCGCCAGTAGATCGGAAAGATGAGTAAAGTCGGGGCCAACGCCAACGCGACGTCCGGCCCGAAGGTCCGCACGTAGCCGCTCATCTCGAGGACGGTGGCGAAGAAGGCCGCGCCCAGCGCCCCGGGGTGGATCAGGCTCTCGTAGAGCACGAAGTGGCCGATGTTGATGATCAACGACGGAAATAGAAAGCAGATGAGTATCAGGTGCAGCTTTCGACCCACCATCGGAAATAGGCCGAACAAAAAGACGATGAATCCGGCCTGCTGCGCCGAGCGCATCACCATCTTGGCCGCGAACTTCAGCGTCGGCTGGTCGGGGTAGTTGCTCAGCTCGAGCAGCGTAAAACTGACCACCGAGAGCAGAAAATACCCCACGAAGACGGTGAGGAATTGAGCATTGAGCTCAGGGCGAAGCGCCTTGAAATACGAGGGGAGTCTGTGAAGAACTTGTTTGAACACGGGTTACTATTCTTTACTGAAGACTGGCGAGAGCGGGGGGGGGCGACGCGTGCAACAAAACCCATCTGCAAGACGTCAGGCATCATCAAAACGCGCAGAAAGGGACCAAGTAAATATCGTGCCCCGCTGGAGATCACAAGTGCGTTCTACGACGAATCAATCCGGCGACGAACGAGCGGGACACCTTCTAGCGTATCCGGGCACGTCGTAGTCCACCAATTTGTGCACGAAGTATAGCTCCAACGGCGTGAAGGCGTAGCCCCAGAGGATTCACCGCGCCTCCAACAACAAGTCCGGCCGATCGGTAATCAAGCCGTCGACACCCATCTCAATCAATCGCTGCATCGCCGCCCGCTTATTGACCGTCCAAGGGATGACTTTGAGACCATAATCGTGAGCTTCATCGACGAGCCGCCGCTCCACGAGCCCGTGTTTCGGTGACCAGGTGCTTACGCCCCACCGGTGCATTGCGTTGAAGCCGACCCGACGTTTTCCTTCGAGCACAGCGAGCTCGAGCGACTCGTCGAGTCTGCCAACAGCTCGAACGCTACGGATGTCGAAACTCTGAATGACGACTCGCTTCTGCAGCTCGTGGGTCTGCACGAGTTCGACGATTTTGCGCTCGAGTATCCCAGCGTCTGTGCCGTTGAAGCCGTCGCCGACATACTCCGCATGCTTCGGATCACGTTTTGTCTCGATATTGATTCGCACCTCCCGCGCTGACTGGCGTTGCGCCCCCGTCTTTTTGGAGCTCTCTGCGTACGTCTCGATAAACGCGAACAGCTCGCTCAGCGTCACAATGTGGTATTGAACACCGGCAAGCGGCATGGCTTTATTATTTTTGCCGGGAAAGCTTTTCGAATCGGGGATGCCGTCGCACTGATAGCCCGCCAACTGGTCGGCGGTGAGATTGCGAATCCACAGCTTCGAGTCCCCCTTGGACAATCTATTCGGCTGTGGGAGACGCGTTTCGCCGCTCGGCAACCGACACTTTCCGGCGACGAGGTACGGATCGTGCCAGACGATAACCTGGTCGTCGTTTGACAACAGGACGTCCAACTCCAATGTGTCCACACCGAGGTCCAAAGCAGCTTCGAACGATGGCAGTGTATTCTCCGGCTTGAGACCGGCCGCGCCCCGATGTCCTTGGATGTCGAGCTGCTCGATAGCTTCAGGCGATAATTTCATGGGATTGTTCGTGTTTTGATCTTTTATCGCGTCGCGCGTATGAACGACGGGCGCTGGAGAAGTGGTGATTTATCACCGCAGCCAAGTCGAGTCTAACGAATTGCAACTCAGGCGAGAGCAGTATTCATGACCGTCCTAGTCACCGGCGCAGCCGGATATATCGGCAGCCACATCGCCCACGAATTGGTCGACGACGGCCGCGACGTGGTCGTATTGGACAACCTGTCCACGGGCGTGCGCGAAAACGTGCCCGAGGCGGCGAGCTTCGTGCACGGCGACGCCGGCGACTTCGAGCTGGTCACCGCCCTGCTCGCCGAGCACGACGTCGAGGCGGTGATGCATTTTGCGGGCAGCATCGTGGTGCCCGAGTCGGTCGAGGCTCCCTTAAAGTATTACTCGAACAATACGGCCGTCACCCGCACGCTGCTGGCCGCATGCGTGGCTCAGGGGGTCGATAAATTCGTCTTTTCGAGCACGGCGGCTGTCTACGGGATGCCGTCTTCGGACGAGCTGCCGGTCACCGAGGAGACCCCGACCGCGCCGATCAATCCGTATGGAAGCTCCAAGCTGATGACCGAGTGGATGCTGCGCGACGTCGCCCACGCCCACGATTTTCGCTACGTGGCGCTGCGCTACTTCAACGTCGCCGGCGCGGATCCGAAGGGCCGCACCGGCCAGTCGACCCCGCAAGCGACGCACCTGATCAAGGTCGCCTCGGAGGCGGCCCTCGGAAAGCGCGAGCGGCTGGCTATCTTCGGCACCGACTACGAGACCCGAGACGGCACCTGCATTCGCGACTATATTCACGTCACCGACCTCGCCCGGGTGCATATTTTGGCGCTCGAGGCGCTCGAGTCCGGCGAAGACAGCCGCGTGCTCAACTGCGGCTACGGCCACGGCTACACCGTGCGCGAGGTCATCGAGGCGGTCAAACGCGTCTCCGAGGTCGACTTCGAGGTCGCCGACGCCGCCCGCCGCGCCGGCGATCCCCCGGAGCTCATCGCCGACTCGACCAAGCTGCGTGAGCAATTCGGCTGGCAACCCCAGCACGACGAGATCGACGAGATTGTGCGAACGGCGCTGGCGTGGGAGAAAAAGGCGTAGTGCTTTTCCTGACCCCTGCTGTTAAGCCGTTCCTGGACCCCTGGACCCCTGGACCCCTGGACCCCCGGACCCCTGATCATGGCCTTCCCAAGCCCATTTTATCGCTGGCGCCCTCACCCCTGGCACGGACTCTCCATCGGGCCGGATATGCCCGAGGTCGTCCACGCCTATATCGAGCTGACGCCTTTCGACACGGTCAAATACGAGATCGACAAAGAGACCGGCTATCTGCGCGTGGACCGGCCGCAGCGCTACTCCTCGCAGCCGCCGGCACTCTACGGATTCATCCCGCGCACCTACTGCGCCCAGCGGGTGGCAGAATTGTCGAGCAAAAAGGCCGAGCGCGCCGACCAGGATCCGCTGGATATCTGCGTGATCAGCGAGCGGGCCATCAACCGCGCCGAGGTGCTGCTCAACGCGCGCATCGTCGGCGGACTACGCATGATCGATCAGGGCGAGGCCGACGACAAGATCGTCGGCGTGCTCGACAACGATCAATTCTACGCCGGCGTCAACGATATCGACGATCTGCCCGACGTGCTCGTCGAGCGGCTGCGCCACTACTTCTCGACCTATAAGACCGCCCCCGACTGGGAGAAGTCGCGCAACGTCGACGTCGACGAGATCTACGGCCGCAAGCACGCCTACAAAGTCATCGAGGCGTCCATGGAAGACTACACCGAGCAATTCGGCGACTAAATTATCGGACTGAGACCGTCTCGGCTTTTCATCATACATATCTCGATGATTAACGCGCTGTTGCCTTTC
>JBKGZI010000027.1:0-25655 GCA_046545675.1 Persicimonas sp. | reverse complement strand
TATCTCCCTCGGTCACCGTCTGGTCGCTTCCCGCGTCGGCGGTCGGCGCGGTATTCGTCGACACCGGGTCGGCGGTGATCGTCACCGTGTCGGTGTCGGTGTCGGTGCCGTCATCGACGGTCAGCTCCAGCTCATAGGTGCCGTCTTCGTCGGCCGTAAACTCCGGACTCTCGGCGCTCGCATCGTCCAGGCTCGCCGACGATCCCGACGGCTGCGACACGAAGCTCCACGCGTAGGTCAGCGGGTCGCTGTCCGCATCCGAGCTCCCCGAGCCGTCCAGCGTCACCGTATCTCCTTCGTCGACCGTCTGGTCGTCTCCGGCGTCGGCCACCGGCGGCGTATTCGTCGACACCGGGTCGGCGGTGATCGTCACCGTGTCGGTGTCGGTGTCGGTGCCGTCATCGACGGTCAGCTCCAGCTCATAGGTGCCGTCTTCGTCGGCCGTAAACTCCGGACTCTCGGCGCTCGCATCGTCCAGGCTCGCCGACGATCCCGACGGCTGCGACACGAAGCTCCACGCGTAGGTCAGCGGGTCGCTGTCCGCATCCGAGCTCCCCGAGCCGTCCAGCGTCACCGTATCTCCTTCGGTCACCGTCTGGTCGTCTCCGGCGTCGGCCACCGGCGGCGTATTCGTCGGCGCGTCCTCCACGGTGATCTCGACCGTATCCGTGTCGATGAGCGTCCCGGTATCCGTGACCGTAAGCTGGATGACGTAGGTGCCGACCACGCTCGGCGTGAAGCTGGGCGTGGCCGTATCGGCATCGCTCAGCGAGTCGGCCCCGTTGCTCGGGTCGGTTGTGATCTGCCAGCTAAAGCTGAGATCACTCACGCTGTCTTCGTCGTCGCTGCTGCCCGTGGCGTCGAGCTCCACGAGCGTATCAACCTCGACGACCTGGTCGGCCCCCGCGTCGGCGGTCGGCGGGGTGTTGGGGACCTCGACGGTCACCGACACACTCTCGGTGACACCGTCGACCTCAGCGCTGATATTTGCCGTGCCCTCGGCAACACCGTCGACCCATCCGTCGCTGTCGACGGTGGCGACATCTTCGTCGTCGCTCGACCACGTGACCGCTCCGTCTTCGAGCGTCAACTCGTTGTCATTGGCGTCGTAAGCTCGCACCTCGAGTTGGATGTCCTGGCCGACGTCGAGCGTCGGGTCCAGGGGCGTGATCTGCAAGGAATCGACCGGGGCGGCTTCGACGGTCAAATCTGCGCTGCCTTCGACGCCTTCGGCCTCGGCATATATCGTGGTTTCGCCCTCGCCGATGCCGGTGACCCGCCCGTCGTCGCCCTCGAAGGCTGCGACGCTGGTGTCCTCGGCACTCCACAAGATCTCGGCGTCCTCGACCACCGCGCCTGCGGCGTCGTAGGCGGTCGCGACAAACTCAAATTCTTCGCCCACGACGATCGTCTCCTGGACGGGATCGATCTCGACGATGTCGACCTCTCCGGCGACCACTTCGATGTCGGCCGCTGCGAAGATATCCTCATCCTCTACCGAGCTAACGATGATCTGAGTGCTTCCGATATCTTCGCCCAACACCACCCCGTCGGGATTGACGCTGGCCACGCTCGGGTCGGTCGACTCCCACTCGTAGAGCGTCGATTCGATGGGCTCACCGGCGGCGTTAAACGCCTGCGCTTCCAGCGCCGTATCTTCACCCACGGCCACCGTCACGTCGTCAGGAGTGACCTCGATGCTGGCGATCGTACGGTCTTGGGCATCGGGAGCATCGGGCTGGGCGTCGCCGGCGTCGCCGGCGTCACCGGCGTCACCGCCGTCGACGCCCGGCCCGGCATCTTCGTGAGTTTGCTCCTGGCAGATTCCCGATCTGCACATCTCACCGGGAAAGCAGTCGTCGTCACTTTCGCACCGTGCGTCGTTGAACTCTGGGGGACATCCCGCCAAAAACAGGCTCGCAGCGGCCAAGCCGGCGAGCAGCACTCCGAAGTTCCACCGATAAATTCCTGACAATTTCATACGTCCAAGCTCCCTTCGTGCGTGTGGGCGCAATCGAGGCGGCACACGTCACAGCATTTGAAACAAAAAGATGGTCATTTCGCATTCAATATGCGGCGGCGCTCGCATTCGCAATAGCCGCTCCCCAGCAAAGACCCGGGCTGATATGCCCAGCGTATCATGATCGCGCACACAAAAAAACGCGGGAGCGCATTGGCTCCCGCGTTTCGGCAAACTTTATCGTGGTAGGTCGATCAGCCGCCCAGGCCCATCGACTTGAGCTTCTCGGTCAGCTCGGGGACGACGTTGAAGGCATCGGCGACCAGTCCGTAATCGGCGACCTGGAAAATCGGGGCCTCCGGATCCTTGTTGATCGCCACGATCGTCTTCGAGCCCTTCATGCCCGACAGGTGCTGAATCGCACCGGAGATGGCAATCGCCACATACAGATTCGGGGCGACGACTTTACCGGTCTGGCCGATCTGCCAGTCGGTCGGCGCATAGCCGCTGTCGACGGCCGCTCGGCTCGCGCCCACCGCGCCACCGAACAGATCGGCCAGCTCCTCGAGCATGCCGAAGGCGTCGCCGGATTTGAGACCGCGGCCTCCCGCGATCACCACCTCGGCATCAGTCAGCTCCGGACGCTCGCTCTTGACCAACTCGACGGCAGCCGACTCGACGTCGTCTCGGCCCTCACCGAGCTCGACGGTCTCGACCGGGGCTGCATCGCCCTCGGCGGCGTCGTCGAAGTCGGTGGTACGCACCGCGACGACCTTGCGCGGGGTATGGACCCGCACCGTCTCGAGCACACTGCCCGACAACATCGGGCGCTGGAAGAGCACACCGTCCTCGTCCCAGACCTTGATGGCGTTGGTCACCATGCCGGCCTCGAGCGCCACGGCCACCCGTGGAAGATAGTCGGTGCCCTGGGCGCTGGCCGCCCCGGCGATGATCTCCGCGTCGACCTGCTCGGCCACCTGGGCGATCGCAGGCCCAAAGCTCTCGGCGGTGTAGTCTTCGAACGCCTCCGAGCTCCCATAGTGGACCTTGGCGACATCGCCATATTTGGCGACTTCTTCGGCGATTTGATCGACGCCATGCCCGAGTACGAGCACGTGGACCTCACCGCCGACCACTTCGGCCGCTTGCCGGCCGAAGGTGATCGTCGGCAGCGTCACCTTGCGTAGCTTTCCGTCCTGATGTTCGGCAACAACGAGTACGTTGGCCATGATCACTCCTTATGAACTAGTCATTCAAGTTGTTGGGGCGTACGCGCGCTCACTCAGATCAAGTTCGCGTCGTTCTTGAGCTTATCGATCAGCGCGTCGACATCCTCGACGATCTCGCCGGCCTCGCGCTCGGGCGGCAGCTCGTAGCCGGCCGCTTGAACTTTCGGGGCGATATCCACACCCAAATCCTCGGGGGTCTTGGTGTCGATCGGCTTGCGCTTGGCCTTCATGATCCCCGGCAGGCTCGCATAACGCGGCTCGTTGAGCCGCTCGATGGCGGTGACCAGCGCAGGCAATTTGACCCGCTTGGTGTTGGTGCCGCCGTCGATCTCGCGCCCCACCACTGCCCAGCCGTCCTCGATCTCGACGTCATAGGCGTAGGTGGCTTGCGGCCAGTCCAGATAGGCGGCCAAAAGCTGGCCGGTCTGGTTCCGATCGGTGTCCAAGGACAGCTTGCCCATGGTGATCAGGTCGGGCTCTTCGGCTTTGACCACCTCGGCCAAAATCCGCGCCACCGCGTCACTGTCCAACTCGGCGTCGGTCTCCACCAGGATGCCTCTATCGGCGCCCATGGCCAGCGCGGTGCGGATCTCCTTGGAAGCCTCCGCAGGTCCCACCGACACGACGACGACTTCGCCGCCGTGCTTCTCCTGGATCTGGATCGCCTCTTCGACGCCCCACTCATCCATCTGGTTCATCACGTATTCTGCACCTTCGGTCACCAATTCGGTGCCGTCGGCAGCGATCTTGATCTTCATGTCCGGGTCAGCGACCCGTTTTACGGTCGTGAGGATCTTCACGGTCATCCTCCTGCATTAGAGAAATGTATATGCTTCGTCTACAACACGATCCCAGCCCACAAATCATCTACTCTACAAGCAATCCGTCGACGAGCATGGTGGCAACCTCGGCGGCCTTGGCGTCGACCTCATCGGCCCCCGCTTCGGACAGCGTCAACTGCAACAATACTTCGTCCAGCGCGCCGAAGCACGCCCGGCTGACAAGCCGCACGTCGACGTCGTCGCGTATTCGTCCAACCTGCTGACCTTCTTCGATCAGCCCCTGTAAAATCTTGAGGTAATCGCCAAACTTCGGGTTCTCGTATTCTTTGACGAACTTCGCGCTCTGGCGCAGCTCGACGGTGATAAATTCAGCCAGCTCGGGGTTCTCGACGGCCAGCCGGCAATGAATGGTGACCATGTGCCGAAATTTGGCGACTGCGTCACCCTCGACTGCGCTCAGCTCGGAGCGCAAACGCTCGATAATCCACTCCATCCGGTCTTCGAACAACGAGATCAACAGATCGTCTTTGTTCTTGAAGTACAGGTAAATGGTGCCGTCAGCCACGCCAGCCTGGCTGGCGATCTCCGAGACTTTGGTGTTGTAAAAGCCTTTTTTGGCAAACGCCGTCAGCGCTCCGGCGAGGATGCGCTGGCGCTTGTCGCTGCGCTGTTTGTCGTTGGTGGCCATGCGTCGGGGTCCGGGCGCTACTGAAAAGATCGTGACTGAATCATCATTCATTCAACAAATGAATCACCATTCATTCCTAATCACCCGCTCTACACCTGTCAAGCCGAGCCTTGTCGAGCTCCGCCCATTTGCCGTGCGCACCAGTCTCGACGGCGCACCACAAGTAAGTGCCCGCTCACATAAGCGCGCCGGGCAGGGGTCTGTCAAGTCTTAGGTTGTCGATGAGCCGCGCGCCACCAAAAAAGACGGCCACGGCGATCACCGCGCCCTCATCGCCGGCGATATGACGTTGATCTGCCTGGTAGCGGACCAGCGATTCGGGGTGGACGCACTCGACATAGTCGATCGCCTCGGACCCGACGACCTGGCGCAGACGCTCGCTCACCACGCCCACCAGCGCCTCACCGTCGCGCTCACCGTCATCGTAGGCCTGCCAGCCGCGTTTGAGCGCCTGTGAAAGCACGCGCGCGTCTCGTCGCTGTCGCTCGTCGAGGTATTTATTGCGGCTCGAGATCGCCAGCCCGTCGTCTTCGCGCACCGTGGGGACGCCGACAATCGCGATCGGAAAATTCAAGTCGCGCGTCATCCGACGCAAGATCGCCAATTGCTGGTAGTCCTTTCGGCCGAAGACGGCCACATCGGGCTGGACGATGTTGAAGAGTTTGGTCACCACCGTGGCCACGCCCTCGAAGTGGCCGGGCCGACGCGCACCGCAAAGGACCTCGTCGAGGCCGCCGACTTCGACGCTGGTGGCGTGATCGGGGGCGTACATCTGAGCGCTGTCGGGCATCAACAGCAGCTCACAGCCCAGATCGGCGCACTTTTGCCGGTCGCCTCGCGGGTCGCGCGGATAAGAATCCAGATCTTCGCCGGGCCCGAATTGGGTCGGATTGACGAAGATGCTGACCACCAGATGATCGCAGCGAGCGTTCGCCGTGCGCATCAACTCGAGGTGGCCACGGTGCAGATAGCCCATCGTTGGCACAAACCCCACCGTGCCGCGGAGCGCGCTGCGCGCGCGTCGAAAGGCGTCGACGGTCTTGACGACTTGCATGGGTGGCTCCGGCTGGCGAGCCTCAGTCAAAGGAATGCTCATCACCCGGAAAGCTGCGCTCGTGCACCTCGTCGCGATAGGCGCGAAGTGCGCCGGTGACGCTGTCTTCCAGATGGGCGAAATTCTTGACGAATGTGGGCTTGAAGCTCGAATTCATCCCCAGCAAATCCTGGAGGACCAGGACCTGACCGCTGGTGACGCGGCCCGCCCCGATGCCGATGGTCGGGATGTCGAGGCTGGCGGTGACCTTCTCGGCCACGGCGGTGGGCACCATCTCGAGCACGAGCATATAGATGCCGGCCTCCTGGAGGACCCGGGCATCCTCGAGCAGCTCGTCGGCGGCCTGGTCGCCGCGGCCCTGGACGCGATAACCACCGAATTTATGCACCGACTGAGGGGTCAGCCCGAGGTGGCCGACCACCGGGACGCCTTGGCCGGCCATCTTCTCGACGAGCGGGGCGATCTGCCGGCCGCCCTCGACCTTGACCGCCTGGGCGCCGCCCTCCTTGAGCAGGCGCCCGGCGTTTCGCATCCCGTCGTCGATGCTGGCCTGATAGCTCATAAACGGCATATCAGCGACCAGGTGCGCGCTGCCATTGGCGCGAGCGACCGCTCGCGTATGGTAGACGATATCGTCGACGGTCACCGGCAGGGTCGTCTCGTGGCCCTGGATGACGTTTCCGAGGCTATCACCGACCAAAATCGCGTCGATGTCGGCCATCTCCACCAGCCGCGCGAACGTATAGTCGTAACACGTGACCATCGTCAGCGGCGTGTCGGCCTCGTATAGCTTATGCAGGTCGTGGGTTGTCTTCCGTCGAGCCATACTGCTGCTCCAAAAAAAGGGTCCCAAAGCGCGGCTATCGTACGGGCTGGCTGCGTTTGGGTCAACGACTCGAATACCGGCTGCAGCTTGCCGGCTCTTCACAGCGCGCCAAGTGCGGCTAAATTACACTGATGCTGCGCCACTGAGCCACGCTTCAGTGGGTAGTGATTCTCCTGAAGACGACTCCACCCCAGGTTTTACGATGGCACTCGAAGACTTCGTCGATCACCCAAACGACGCCCTCGAGGGGCGCGAATTTCGCCAACTCGTCTACGGGCGTGTCAAGGTCTGCGGGCTGACCAGCGGCGAACAGGCCGCCGCCGCGTGGCAGGCCGGGGCTGTCTATGGCGGGCTGATCTTCGCCCCCGGCTCGGCCAGACAGCTCACCTACGGCCAGGCACGCGCGATCACCGCCGCGGCCCCGCTCGACTTCGTCGGCGTCTTCGTCGACGAGACGATCAGTCAGATCGCCTGCTGCGCCGAGCGCCTCGAACTGGCCGCCGTGCAGCTCCACGGCCGGGAGAGCAACGAATATATGCTCGAGCTGCGCCGCCACCTGCCCGAGGGCACCGAGATCTGGAAGGCCTGCCACGTCGAAGGCCAACTGCCCGCGATCGCCTCGATGCACTGCGACAGGGTCTTGCTCGACAACTTCGAGCGCGGCCCCAACCGCTCCACGGGCGTCTTCGACTGGTCGGTCTTGGAGGGGCTCGACGAAAAGCTGCGCCGTCGCATCGTCCTCGGCGGGGGGCTCACCGCCGACAACGCCGCCCGCGCCGCTCAATTCGGCACCTGGGCGCTGGACGTCAATCTGGGCGTGGAGGCCTCGGCGGCCATCAAGAGCCGGCCCTTGCTCGACCGCTTCTTCGGCGAACTGCGCGCAACTCGACGCAGTCGACGTGGTTGAGAACCCCGCCGCGAGTCAGGGATCGCCCAGCGCGTCCTGCAGATGTTGGCCGACCTCGGGCAGATCGCGAAATCCGCGCAGGCCGTCTGAGTGCGGGCCGAAGGCAAAGAGCGGCACGAAGTTTGCCGAATGCGGCCCCGCCTCCCCGGCGCGCGGCGCGCCCTCCTGGACCAGCCAGGCGTATTGGACGGCGATCTCCAGCGGGGCGTACTCGCCCTGTAGCCTCGTATCCTCGAGGCCCTCGTTTCGCTCGACCTTGTCGACGGCCACCGGCATCTTGGTCAGCTCGTGATCTCCGCCGCACTCGACCGCCGCGCCACACGAGCATTCGTTGAATTTATAGTGATCGTCGATGAGCGTGGTCGTGTGGTCGTGATCGGCGGTGACCACGACCAACGTCTCGCCGTCGCGACGGGCAAACTCCATGACCTCGGCGACCGCCTCGTCGAAATCAGCGACCTCGCTGAAGAGGTCGTCGTCTCGCTTCATGCCATGCTGAGCCCAGTCGATCTGGCCGCCTTCGACCATCAGCACGAAGCCGTCGTCGTCTTTGGACAACGCCGACAGCGCGGTGCGGGTCATCTGCCGCAGCGTCGGCGTCGCCGGGTCGTCGTCGCCGTGACGATCGGCGGCCGAGTCGAGCCCCTTGTGCCCCATAAACCGCACGACCTGCTTACCGGCGGGCACCTCGTCGCTCCAGGTCGATTCGACGACCACACCGCGCTCTTCGAGCTTGGCGATGCGCTCGTCTCCGAAGATCTGCCGCCCCGCTCCAAAGGCGATATCGATGCCGTCCGAGCCGCTGATCCGCTCCGGGAAGTTCACGAAGGAATCGGCCGCCTTCTGCTCGTCGGCGCGAGACGGCATATGAGCGTAAAACGCGGCCGGTGTGGCATGGGTCAGCGTGGTCGTGGTCACCAGACCGGTGGCCTTGCCCTGTTGCTCGGCGCGCTCGATGAGCGTGGCCTTCGACTCGAGGCCGTCGTCGGTGCGCACCATTCCCACAGCGCCGGAATCCGTGCGCCCAGCGCTGGCGAGTGCGGTCGCCCCGGCCGCCGAATCCGCCACCAGCCGGTCGGCCGCGTGCGTCGACACCAGCCCCTTGACCGGCAGCGAGCGCATCGCCAACTCGCCGCGGCCATAATAAGCGGAGCTGAGCGCTCCGATGCCCATCCCGTCGCCGACCATCACGACGATATTTCGCGGCCGCTGGTTTGCCCGGGCCCCGGGCTTGGTGCGCACCGGATGATGGGCGCTGACGGTCTCCGCGCCGACCATCTGCTTGATCCGCCGGCCCAGCTCGGCGTTGTCGCCCGCCTCGGCGATATGACGCGAGGCCTTGCCGTGCGCGAAGATCGGCACGAACGCCGGCGTGTGCAGCCCCGAGTGCTCCCCCGGGTTCTCGCAATAGCGGCGGCTCGCCTGGGTCAGATGAGAGAATACCGTGTTGAGTCGGTTGTCCTGGGCGTGTGTGGGACCGAAGCCGGCTGACTCGCCGTAGGATCCCAGCTCGATGGCGGTCAAAGCCGCCGCCGGCGCCTCGTGGTCGCTGCCCTCGGGCCACCCGGTCATCTCGGCAATCTTGTCGTCTCCGCCCAGCGCCTCGCTGAAGCGCTGGGTGTAGCCGGGATCGAGCACCGACAAGCCGCCGGTCTCGTGATCGGAGGTGGCCACCACCAGCGTATCGTCTCGGGTGCTCGCGTAGTCGAGCGCGACCCGCACGGCGTCGTCGAAGTCGAGCGTCTCTTTGATCACTCCTTCGCCGTCGAGATCGTGGCCGCGCCAGTCGATCTGCGAGCCCTCGACCATCAAGAAGAAGCCCTCATCGTTGTCGCGATCGAGCACCTGCAGCGCGCTTCGGGTCATCTCGTCGAGGTTCATCGCCCGGTCCGGGTCGCCGGCGGGCGGAAAATCGGGGTCGTGGGGAAGGCCGATCAGTCGGTCGGCCAACTCCGCAGCCTCAGAGATCTCCTCGGCACTGCGAGCGATCTTATAGCCCCGGTCGCCGAAGGCCTCCAACAGGTCCTTGCCGTCGCCACGCTCCTCGAAGAACCGCGTCCCGCCGCCCAGCAGCACGTCGACGCCCGATCCCAGCATATCACCGGCGATCTCCTCGTAGCTGTGGCGATGAGCTCGGTGCGACGCGAACGCCGCCGGCGTGGCGTGCACGATCCGGCTGGTCGACACCAGCCCGGTCTTCCACCCGGACTTCTCGGCCTTCTCGAGCACGGTCTGCAAATGCCGTGACTCCTCGCCCTCGGTCTTGCGGGTGGTCCCGGCCTCGACCGACACGCCTTCGAAGTGAGTCTTCTGTCCGGTGGCGATCGCGGTGGCCGAAGCCGCCGAGTCCGTGGTCACGAACTCGTGGGAGTGGGTGGACATCAGGCCCGTGTGCTCGAGGCCCAACATCGCCAGCGGCTCGCCTTTGGCGTAGCTGGCCGCGCTCAGCCCGGGCACGCCCATGCCGTCCCCGATGAGCAAGATGATCCGCTTGGGCTTGTCGACCGGGGTCGGCGCCGGCTTCTTTTGCTGTCCGGTCGACTCGCGAGCGGCCCGCTCCTCCTGCTGAGGTGCCGAGGTGGGCTTTTGGCTCGAGCACGCCGGGATCAGGCAAGCCAACAGGGCGTAGACGACAAACGCTCGGATCGATGTATTCATAGGTCCAGACCGCGAAGAGATGGTGACTTGGTACCGGCGACGGAGCACATAACGCAGCCGTCCGCCAAACGATCTATCGGGCTCAGTATACCAGCATGCTCAGCGGGTGTGTGACAAGTGCGTCATATTCGCGTGCCGCGAGCATGTCGCCAGCGAAAGCGTGTCCCCGGAGAAGCGATACCAAGCTCCAAGAACGACGAGAACCCCGGCTGCTTGGACACGGCCGGGGTTCTCGAAAGCTCTAGATTGGCAGAGCCCTTATTCTTCTTCGCCCAATTCGTCGACCTCTTCGGTCTCGATGAGCTCTCGGATATGCGCCGGATACCGCAAGTCCTCGGTGCTCTCCAGGGTCGCGCCGACCCACGAGATCCGGCTGATCGCGGCGTTGTCTCCGCGGCGATTGCCGATCTTGATGATCCGCGAATATCCGCCCTGTCGCTCGGCGATCTCGTCGCGCTGAGCGAGGTCATCGAAGACCTTCGCGACCAACTCGCGATCCTGTAGGACCGCCAGCGCCTGTCGGCGAGCGTGCAGCGTGCCGGTCTTACCCAACGTGATCAGCCGGTCGGCCACCTTCCGCAGCTCTTTCGCCTTGGCGTCGGTGGTCTGGAGCATTTCATAATGCACCAGGCTCCGGGCCATATTGTGCAGAGTCGCCTTGCGGTGGGCGGCGTCTCGGCTCAGCGAGCGTCCTCTTTTGCGATGTCGCATAACACTATCCTTGCCAGCTAGCTTAGCCTTCAGCCGACTTTTTCTCGAGATCTTTGGGCGGCCAATTCTCCAGGTCCGTTCCCAGCTCGAGGTCCATATCGGCGAGTAGTTCTTTAATTTCTTTGAGCGACTTGCGCCCGAAGTTCTTCGTCTTGAGCATCTCGGCTTCGGTGCGCATGACCAAATCACCGACATACTTGATACCCGCGCTCTGCAGGCAGTTGAAACTTCTGACCGACAATTCCAGCTCGTCGATCGGCTTGAGCAGGTTCTCATTGAACTGCGGCTCTTCGTCTTCCTCGGGAATCTCCGGCTCAATGGTCTCGTCGAAGTTGATGAACAGCGTGAGCTGCTCTTTGAGGATCTTGGCGGCGTAAGCCACCGCGTCCTCGGGGATGACCGAGCCGTCGGTCCAGACCTCCAAGGTCAACTTGTCGAAGTCGGTACGTCGACCGACACGAGCGTTGGTGATCTTGTAGTTGACCTTGCGAATCGGGCTGAAGAGGCTGTCGATCGGGATGGTACCGATCGGGTCCTCTTCGTCCTTATTCTCCTCGGCGGGCACATAGCCTCGGCCGTGGTCGACGGTCAACTGCATCTGCAGCCGGCCGCCTTCGCTGACCGTCGCCAGGACGTGGTCGGGATTGAGCACATCGATATTGCCAGCCCGCGCCACGTCGGCGCCGGTGACCACCTTGGGGCCCTCTTCGTCGATCTCGACGGTCTGGGCCTCATCGGTGTGCAGGTTCAGCCGCAACTCCTTGAGGTTGAGGATGATATCAGCCACATCCTCTTTGATCTCGGGCAGGCTGGTAAACTCGTGCAGCGCACCTTCGATGCGCGCCTTGGTCACAGCCGTACCGACGATGCTACTCAGGAGAATTCGCCGAAGCGCATTGCCGACCGTGATTCCATAGCCTCGCTCGAGCGGTTCGCACACAAACTTGGTGTACATCTCCGTCTTGGAGCGCTGGTCGATATTCACTTCGCGAGGCTTGATCAGGTCTCGCCAATTTCGGTGAAACATGGAAATTGCCTCCGCACCACGTACTAGAAGGTAAGCCTTGGCGCCCCCCCGTCGTTTCGTCGACGAGCCGGGGCGCCCAGGTGGACATAAGTTCTTTCAGGACTGGCTCATCTCAGACGCGCCGACGCTTGGGCGGGCGGCATCCGTTGTGAGGCAGGGGCGTGACGTCGCGGATCTTGGTGATCTTGAGTCCGGCCGACTGCAACGAGCGCAGCGCCGATTCGCGACCGGTTCCCGGTCCTTTGAGCCACACCGCCACCTTCTTGAGGCCGTACTCGTCGCGCGCCTTGCGGGCGGCGTCTTCGGCGGCCACGCCAGCGGCGTACGGCGTCGACTTCCGCGAGCCTTTGAACCCGCGTGCGCCGGCGCTCGACCACGACAACGCGTTGCCGTTGGTGTCAGTGAGCGTGATAATCGTATTGTTGAAAGTCGAGTGGATGTGCGCGATGCCGACCTGAACGTTGCGCCGGCTTTTGCGCTTTCCTTTTCCCTTGGCCATACTCTCTCCGTTTGTCGACCTGCCGGGGCGTCTCCACCGACGAATTCACATCCGCCGGGTGGGGCACGCGTGGGGACAAATCGACCAGAATCTCAGACAAAATGACAGGTCTTCCAGTTGCGCTTAGCGCCGCTTGCGGACCATGCCGCGGCGCGGGCCGCGACGAGTGCGTGCGTTGGTGCGCGTGCGCTGTCCGCGCACCGGCAGCCCCTTACGGTGGCGCAGGCCGCGATAGCAGCCCAGGTCCTTGAGGCGCTTGATATTCATCTGCACCTCACGACGCAGATCACCTTCGACTTTATAGTCGTCGTCGATGACCTGACGCACCGCGCGGACCTCTTCCTCGGTCATCTCCTGGACCTTGGTCGTCCCGTCCACTCCGGACTTCTCGATAATCTCTTTGGCTCGCGACTGTCCGACCCCAAAAATATAGGTCAGGGCAATCTCGAGCTGCTTTCGGCGCGGCAAGTCGACGCCTGCGATGCGTGCCACGGTATCACTCCTGGTGTTCGATTATACGTAAATCGACAAATGACAATGGCGCGGGCCCCACGGGCGACCGGCCAACTTAGCTCAACCCTGCCGTTGCTTGTGGCGTGGGTTCACGCAGATAACGCGGACCACACCTTTGCGGCGGATGACCTTACACTTGTCGCAGATTTTTTTGACGGATGCTCGCACTTTCATTGGTTCACCTCTTTAACCCGCGGCGTCTTTGGACGACGCAGGCGTTTTGCAAAACGAATAACCTGTCGGTCACTTTTGACGATAGACAATACGGCCCCGTGTCAAATCGTACGGGGACAACTCTACCGTGACGGTATCGCCGGGGAGGATCTTGATATAATGCATCCTCATCTTCCCGGAGATGTGCGCGAGCACCTTATGCCCATTCTCCAGCTCCACTCGGAACATGGCATTGGGCAACGGCTCGACGACCGTTCCTTCGACCTCAATTGCTTCTTCTTTGGCCATCTATCGCTCACCTGATGTGATTGATGATGTTAATCTTAGCTTGCGACGCGGTTACTCAGCATCCGGCAAGGGGGCGTTACATACACACTCGCCCTGCCCGAGTCAAGTCTCCGCCGACAATGGTTTGCACCCGAAGCGATTCACTCGGCGATCGCTTCTTCGATGCGCGCGTACACCTCATCGGGCGCACCTTCGCCATCAACACCTATGAGAACACCCTGGTCGCTATAATAATCCACCAGCGGGGCGGTCTGGCGATGGTAGGCGCTGAGCCGCTCGCGAATCGCCTCGGGATTGTCGTCCGGGCGCTTGACCAGTTCTTCACCACACGCATCGCATCTACCCTCTCGGGAGGGCTTCTTGAACTCTTCGTGGAACGTCGCCCCGCAATTGGGGCAGGTGAGCCGTCCACCCAGCCGACGCACCACTTCTTCTTCGCTGACCTCGATGTTGACCACCGCCTCGAGGTCGATGCCCATATCGTCGAGGGCCTCGGCCTGGGCGACCGTGCGCGGAAACCCGTCGAGGATAAACCCGTCGGCGGCGTCCGGCTCGGAGAGGCGCTCGGCGACGATCCCGATGACCACCTCGTCGGGCACCAATTCTCCGGCGTCCATGAACTTGGCGGCCTTCTCGCCCATCTCAGTTCCCTTGCGGCGAGCACCTCGAAGCATGTCGCCGGTCGAGATCTGCGGGATCTCGTGGGCTTCGGCCAATCGTTGGGCCTGGGTGCCCTTTCCGGCTCCCGGGGGCCCCAGCATCATCAATTTGGTCTTCGCCATTGGCTCGTCCCTGTCCTTCGAAGATGGATCCAATCAAAAACGCGTCTCCAACATAGGCAAACCGGCCAACCACTGACCGGCTCACCTGCGACGCCACGACGCCGGCCCGGCGGGCCGACGCGCTCGCTCCCTATAGATCGTTGTCTCGGTCGCGCCCCTTGATACCCTTCGAGGCGGGTCCCTCTGCTCCGGTGCGTCCTCCGCCGGAGCCAAACTCGTCGTAGTGGCGCGTAATCAAGTGGTTCTCGATCTGGTTGACCGAGTCCAACGAGACGCTGACCGCAATGATCAAGCTGATCCCGCCGAAGTGAAAGCTGATACCCAGATAGTCCTGCAAGAGGAAGGGCATCACGCAGACTGCCGCCAGGTAGAATGAACCGGCCACCGTCAAGCGGCTGAGCACGGCGTCGATATACTCGGCGGTCTTCTTGCCGGGCCGAATGCCGGGCACGAACGCTCCCGACTTCTTGAGGTTGTCGGCGATGTCCACCGGATTGACCTGCACGGCCGTATAAAAGAACGTAAAGAAGATGATCAACGCCGCGAAGATCAGGTTGTAGCGCCAATCGCCCGGGATCAGGGTCGTCTGGATCCACTGACCCACCGGGTGGTCTTGGAAATAGCTGGCCAGTGTGGTCGGGAACATCATCAGCGAGACGGCGAAGATCGGCGGGATCACCCCGGCCATATTGACCTTCAGCGGCAAGTGATGGGTCTGGCCGCCATAGATGCGCCGGCCGACCATGCGCTTGGCGTATTGCAGCGGTATGCGCCGCTGAGCGCTCTCCATATAGACAATGAAGGCGGTGACCACCAACCCGATGACCAGCAACGCCACGATCGTAAACGTCGAGATCGCCCCGCTCTGGAATTGGGTAAAGGTCTGCATGATCACCCCGGGCAAGGCCACGATGATACTCGCAGTAATGATCAGCGAGATACCGTTGCCGATGCCGCGCTCGGTGATCTGCTCACCGAGCCACATCACAAAGACCGTTCCGGCGGTCAGCGTCAGGCAGGTCAGCAGCCTGAACCCCCAGCCCTCGGAGATCAACAGGCCGAGCTCGGGGTTGGTCTGGTTGAGGTTCTCCAGGTACAGAGAGATACCAAAGCCCTGGATCACCCCCAACAAAACCGTACCATAACGGGTATATTGGGTGATCTTCTTTCGGCCCTGCTCTCCTTCCTTTTGCAGACGCTCGATGGTCGGAACGACCACCGTCATCAACTGGAGGATAATCGAGGCCGAGATATAGGGCATGATCCCCAACGCGAAGATGCTCATCAGCTCCAGAGCACCTCCCGTAAAGAGGTTGACCAGGCCCATGAGCCCGCCGCCTTCGCCCCCGATGATTTGTGACATGGCGCTGCGGTCGACGCCAGGCACAGTGACGAACACTCCCACGCGATACAGCGCGAGGATGCCCAGCACGAAGAGAATGCGCCGGCGTAATTCCGGCACCTTCATTATGTCGGTGAACTTTGTAGACACTTCAGACGCCCTCTGCGGTGCCCCCGGTGGACTCAATCTTCTCGCGAGCCGACGCGCTATACTTGTGCAATCGCACAGTCAGCTGCTTCGTCAGTTCGCCGTCTCCGAGGACTTTGACTTCGTCGAATTCTCCCTTGACCAGCCCCCGCTGGCGCAGCGCTTCTTCGTCGACGCTATCGCCGTCGTCGAAGCCCCGCTCGAGATCCCGCACGTTAACGACGGCTACCCGGGTGGCATTCCGATTGCGGAAGCCAAACTTGGGCAGACGGCGAAACAGAGGCATCTGACCGCCCTCGAATCGAGGGTGGACGCCTCCTCCGCTGCGGGCATTCTGTCCCTTCTCGCCCTTGCCGCTCGTCTTACCGAGCGTGCTACCAGGGCCGCGCCCAACGCGCTTTCTGTCGCTACGCGCGCCCTTCGGCGGCTTCAATTCGCTCAAATCCATGGTTTACTCCTCTACCGTCTCGACGCTGACCAGGTGCGAGATCTTATTGATCATCCCGCGGCTGGCCGGTGTGTCTTCGACGATGACTGTTTGCTCGCGCTTGCGGAGGCCCAGGCCCTTGGCGGATTCCCGCTGCGGCATGGTGCGCCCGTTGAGGCTGCGATCCAGTGTAACCTTTAATTGTGCCATGATCTCGTTCCCGATATCGCTGGGCCCCGCCATACACACGGAGCCTTCTGAGGACGGGCTGTGGCCTCCTCGGAGGCCCAGCACGCCGCTTATTGCTCTTCGTCTTCGAGCGTCTGGCCGAGCCGGCGACGATAGTCGTCGGGGTGGCGCAGTTGGCTCAGCGCGTCCATGGTCGCACCCACCACGTTGTGGGGGTTATTCGATCCCAGGCTCTTGGTCAGGATATTCTCAATCCCGGCCGCCTCGAGAATCGCACGCACAGGACCACCGGCGATGACACCCGTACCCATGCTCGCCGGCTTGAGCAGAACTCGTCCCGAGTTATGCTCGCCGATGACCTCGTAGGGAATGGTGTTTCCCTCGAGCAGCGGGATCTCGATCATGGTCTTGCGCGCCCGATCGTTGCCCTTGCGAATCGCAGAGGGCACCTCGTTGGCTTTGCCATGACCGACGCCCACCTTCCCGTCGGTATCTCCGACGACCACCAAGGCTCCAAAACTGAAGCGGCGGCCGCCTTTGACAACCTTCGAGACGCGGTTGATGTCGATAACTGTGTCGACCAGATTCTGGTCGTCTCTTCTTCTACCGTAAGCCACAGTGACTCCCTTTAAAGTTCAAGCCCGCCTTCACGCGCTCCTTCTGCCACGGCCGCCACGCGACCATGGTATATGAAGCCGTTTCGGTCGAAGACGACTTTTTCAATACCTTGCTGTTGAGCCCGGTCGGCCAAAATCTTGCCGATCTCGCGGGCTTGATCTTCTTTGCCCAACTCGGCGACCTCCTCACGAGCGTCGGTGTCGACACTCGAGGCGCTGGCCAATGTGTGGCCGTTGAGGTCGTCGATGACCTGGGCATAAATATGCTTATTGGAGCGAAACACCGTCAGGCGCGGTCGCACGGGAGTCCCGAAAATCTTCTTTCGAATGCTCCGCTTGCGACGCTGTCGCTTATTCTTTAGCTGTCTTTTCTTGAGCATCTTTAAACCTCTGAGACATCTTTGCGGCGGCCGCGCCCGCAGGCGAGCGCGGCGGCCTCGCAAAATTAGGCAGCTCCCGCTTTACCGACCTTACGTACGATCCGCTCACCTTGGTAGCGAATCCCCTTGCCCTTATACGGCTCCGGAGGACGAAGGCCGCGAATCTTCGCAGCCACCTGCCCCAAGAGTTCTTTGTCCGGGCTGGTCAGCGTTAGCTGAGTTTGCTTTTCGATGGCGATCTCGACCTGATCCGGCAGCTCCAGGAGCACCGGGTGGCTGAAGCCAAGGTCGAAGCGGACGTAATTGCCGTGCTGCTCAGCGCGGTAGCCCACCCCGTGGATCTCGAGCTTGCGGTCGAAACCCTGGGCGACTCCCTCGACGATGCTGCCGAGCAGGCTGCGGGTCAATCCCTGGTGGCTGCGCGACTGGCGCGACTCACTGGGACGGTTGACCCGAAGCTCTCCGTCGGTCAACTCGACCGACACGGTCTCGGGGATCTCGCGCTCGAGCTCCCCTTTGGGGCCTTTGGCGTGAACGGTGCGGCCGTCGATGGTGATCTCGACGCCGTCCGGAATTTCAATTGGACGTTTTCCAACGCGACTCATCTTGAACCTCCCTGGGGGCGGATGCTTAGTAAACCTCGCACAGCACTTCGCCGCCTACATTGGCCGCGCGTGCTTCTTTATCGGTCAACAACCCTCGCGAGGTCGACAGGATGGCGATCCCCAACCCGTTGAGCACTTTCGGGAGGTTGTCGACACCCACGTACACTCGCCGCGAAGGGCGACTGACGCGCTTGAGCGAGGTAATCATTGGCTCGTCTTCGTCATCGTATTTGAGCACGATGTCGACCAGCCCCTGGGGGCCCTCGTCTTTCCACACGGTCTCGGCGACGTAGCCGTAACGCGCCAAAATCTCGGCAAGGCCCTTCTTGAGCTTGCTGCCGGGAATCGACACGGTCGCGTGGTGAGCGATCTGGGCGTTGCGAATACGGGTGAGAAAATCCGAAACCGGATCATTGGTATTAGCCATAGTCTCCTCTCTATCGAGCCGGTTCCTCTCCAGGCGCCCGCTGTGGGCTGGCTGGGCTGAGGCCTTTCTCGACTTTTACGTGAACCCGCCTGCCGGCCAGTACACGGGTCTGTGATTACCAGCTCGCTTTGACCACTCCGGGGATTTCACCGCGGAGGGCCAGCGTGCGGAAGCAGATCCGGCACATGTCGAACTTACGCAGGTAGGCGCGCGAGCGGCCGCACAACGGGCAGCGATTATACTCACGAACCTCGAACTTCTTCTTCTTACGTGCTTTTTCTTCGAGCGCTTTGCGTGCCAAAGCTTATCTCCTTTGCTTTAGGAAGACTGAGTCTTCCTGAAGGGCATTCCGATCTTAGTCAGCAGTCCCAGGGCCTCGTCGTCGTTGTTCGCCGTGGTCACAATCGTGATGCTCATGCCACGGAGCTTGTCGACGTCATCGTAGTCGATCTCTGGAAAGATGATCTGTTCGTTGACGCCCATCGTATAATTGCCGTGGCCGTCAAAAGATTTCGGGCTGATGCCTTTGAAATCGCGGACCCGCGGCAGCGCCACGTAAATCAGACGCTCGAGAAACTCGAACATCCGCTGGCCACGCAACGTCGCCTTCGTCCCGATGGGCATGCCTTCGCGCAGCTTGAAAGCTGCAATCGAGCGCCGTGCACGGGTGACGATGGGTTGCTGGCCGGTGATCAGGCGCAGTTCTTCGACCGCCGACTCGATGACCTTCGGGTTCTGGACGGCTTCGGCCAGGCCCATATTAACGATGACCTTCTCGACCTGAGGTACGGTCATCTGGTTGTCGTAGCCGAACTCTTCCATCAGAGCCGGGACGACTTCGTTCTTATATTTCGCGTGCAAAAATGACATTGGAAACTCTCCGTTGCCGACAGGTTTCTGTGCCGCCGGCGTGTAGTGCACTCGGCCATCATAGCCGGTGCACCAATAGTGGTTCTGGCTCCCATCACAAAAAATCGACGATGCATGGCACCGTCGTCGGGCGCGGGGCGTCTCTCAGTTTTCCTCGCGAATGGATGCGAGATGACCTGGCCTTTGGCCGGCCGCTGGGGCCGACGACCGGTCTGATCAATCGTCGATTGACCGGTCTCTAAAAGTGGCCTTCTCGCGTGTCGCTACAGGCGGCTGACAAGCGACCCGTGCCAAGGGGTGGGCATTCCTAGCGGACCCAACTATGAGTGTCAAGCTAGGCTGGGCTCTTCGGGCTCGGGCTCAGGCCGACTTGATCTCGTCGAACACTTCGCCGGTCTGCTTGCCCACCCGCACCTTTTGGATTCGCGCGGGAGCGTCGTCGCCGAAACTCGCCGCCGCATCTTGCTTGCTGTCGTGCAACTCGCCGCCCTTGCCGACGAACTTGCGGCCGGTGCGTACCGGCCCGTCGCGCTCTTCGCTATACAGCGCGACGTTCGAGGCGTGAATCCACCCCTCGACTTCGACGCGCGCGCCGGCCTCACCGGTCAGCGGGTTGGGGGCGCGGTGCTTGGTCACCATATTACGGCGAGCCACTTTGACTCGGCCCTTGTCGGGATCGACCGCCAGGATCTCACCGCGGAAGCCGCGGTCCTTCCCGGACAGGACGATCACATTGTCTCCTTTCTTCACATGCATCTGACAACTCCAAAGTCTCGAAACGGTTTGTCGATCGTCGAGCGGCGCGGGCTCAAAGAACCTCGGGCGCCAGGCTGACGATCTTCATGTAGTTGCGGCCGCGCAGCTCACGAGCCACCGGCCCGAAGATGCGCGTACCCAGCGGCTGGCCCAATTTATCGACGAGCACCGCCGCGTTATCGTCGAAGCGAATATAGGTTCCATCGGCGCGCGTAATCTCTTTGCGCGTACGTACCACCACGGCACGCTCGACGTCGCCTTTTCGCACCTTGGAGTTGGGTAGGGCTTCTTTGACCGACACGATGATCTCGTCGCCGATCGATGCGTAGCGACGCTTCGAGCCGCCGAGCACCTTGATGCACTGGACCCGCTTGGCCCCGGAGTTGTCCGCGACCGCCAATTTGCTTTGCATCTGAATCATTTTCGACCTCGTCTGGACAACCCGGCGTCGGCCGGCGCCGCCGCCTTAGGGTGCGGGGACGTCCTCCGGCAGATGAGCCACTCCTGGCGCGTTTGGGCCTGCGCCGGCGTCATCGCCGACTGCGGACCAACCGCGCCCGAGAAGCTCAGACCACGGGTGCCTTCTCGATGATTTCTTTGAGCTTCCAGCGCTTCTGCTTCGACAGGGGACGCGTCTCTTCGATCAAGACCCGGTCACCGCTGCGGCACTCGTTTTCTTCGTCGTGTACCTTGTAGCGCTTTTGCTTGCGAACGTACTTCTTATATTTCGGGTGCATATACTGTCGGGTGACCGCCACGACGATGGTCTTCTGCATCTTGTCGCTGACGACCTCTCCGACGCGGGTCTTGGTGCGACCCCTACCCTCTTGCGTCTCTTCGGTCATAAATATTCTCCTGGTCGGCGGTGTCCGCAGCCGGCTGGTGGCCGGCCGGCGGTCCGACGCCTTCCGCTAGATCGGTTATACTCTGGTGCGCGCTGGGCTGGTCGAGCGGGCAATTATTGGCCGGCTTCCAGCTCTCGCTCGCGCAAAACGGTCTTGACGCGAGCCACGTCACGCTTTCGCGAACGCAGGTCGGAGACGTTTTGGAGCTGGCCGGTGAAATGCTTCATCTTCAACCGGAACAACTCGTCACGCATCTGGCGCTCGAGGTCGCGCAACTCGTCGTCGCTTTTGTCTCTAAGTTCGGCGGCTTTCATAGCGTTTCTCCTCGCACCGCGAATTTGGTCTTGATGGGCAGCTTGTGGCTGGCGAGCCGGAAGGCCTCTTCGGCCACTTCACGGGGAACGCCGTCCATCTCGAAGAGGATGCGGCCGGGCTTGACCACGGCCACCCAATCTTCGGTCGCGCCTTTACCTTTACCCATGCGAACTTCCGCGGGCTTTTTGGTGACCGGCTTGTCGGGAAAGATCCGAATCCAGATCTTGCCCTGCCTGCGGATGTAGCGGTTCATCGCAATACGCGCCGACTCGATTTGGCGGGCGGTGATGCGATGGGGCGCCATGGCCACCAGGCCAAACTTACCGAAGGCCAGCTTGCTGCCTCGGTAGGCCTTGCCTTTCATTCGGCCTTTTTGGCGCTTGCGCCACCGAACTCTCTTGGGACTCAACATGATGAACTCCTTGTCGCGCGACCCGCTTGGCGAGCCGGGCGGCTATTAAAATCTAGCTTCAGCCTCGAGAACTTCGCCTTTGAAGATCCAGACTTTGACGCCGATGATGCCATAGGTGGTCATGGCCTCCGCGAGGCCATAGTCGATGTCCGCGCGCAGCGTGTGCAGCGGGACGCGACCTTCGAGGTACCACTCGCGACGGCCCATATCGGCGCCACCGAGACGTCCGGCGCAATTGACGCGGATGCCCTTGGCGCCGAATTTCATCGCCGTCTGCACCGCCTTCTTCATCGCCCGGCGGAAGCTGACGCGCCGCTCGAGCTGAGTGGCGATGCCCTCGGCGACCAATTTGGCGTCGAGCTCGGCTTTGCGGACTTCCTGGATATTCAGGAAGATCTCGCAGTCGGTCTCGCTTTGCAGATCCGCCTTGAGATCTTCGATGCCACTGCCGCGCTTGCCGATCACGATCCCCGGCTTGGCGGTGTGGATGGTGACCTTGACCTTCTTGGCCATCCGCTCGATCTCGATGTTACTCACACCGGTATGCTGCAAGCGGTTGTAGAGGTACTCCTTGATGCGGAGATCCTCATGCAGCCAATCCGAATAATTTTTCTCGGCATACCACTTCGACGTCCATGGCCGAATGATTCCGAGACGAAATCCTGTTGGATGTACTTTCTGACCCAAAACGACCTCCTAGAGGCTCTAAACAGGGGTCCTGACGGACACACCTGCTCAACGCGGTTCGAGCACCACGGTGATGTGACTGGTTCGCTTATTGATTCGAGTGGCGCGTCCCATCGCCCGCGGCTTGAAGCGGCGAAGCGTTGGACCCTCGTTGATATAGGCCTGGGCGACGACCAAGTCGTCGACGTCCCAGTCCAATTCCTCGCTGTGCTCGACGTTATGCAACGCCGACTCAATCACCTTGGCGATGATCGGCGCGGCCTTTTTCTGCGTAAACTGCAGAATGTCGAGCGCCTCCAGGATCGGCTTGTTTCGCACCAGGTCGATGACCGGCCGAGCCTTTTGCGGCGCAATGCTCACGTTGCGAGCCGAGGCCGTATTGGCCCGATGATTTTTCTTGTTATTGCTCATGACTCTAACCCAACTCGTATAATTTGAGCTGTTAAATCAAGTGTATGAACCGCACCTGCCCACGTGGGCGGGTCGGCGATTCTTGGGGCTGAGAAGCTGAGGGGTTGAGATGTTCGGCCCGCGGCACTGGTGCCGCCGGGCAAACATCTGAACCGCTCAACCTCTTAACCGCTGGCGTCTACCGGCCACGCACCATCGACTTCTTGTCGGTCATATGACCGTAGAAGGTCCGAGTGGGCGCAAATTCGCCGAGCTTGTGGCCGACCATATTCTCGGTGACGAAGACGGGGACGAATTCGCGGCCGTTGTGCACCGCGAAGGTCATTCCCACAAACTCCGGCACGATCATCGATCGTCGGCTCCACGTCTTGATGGCGCGGCGATCACCGGTCTCTTTGGCCTTTCGCACCTTCTTGAGGATGCTATCGTCTACGAATGGGCCCTTCTTAATTGATCTTGGCACGTGTATCTCCTGCGTGGTCGGGGCAGCCTCCCGAAGGAGGCCGCCGTCAACTCAACCTTTCTTCTTCTGTTTGCGCCGACGACTGATGAATTTGTCGGTGCGCTTATTCTTGCGGGTCTTGAGACCTTTGGTCCCTTTACCCCACGGCGTAACCGGGTGACGGCCACCGGCGGTGCGTCCCTCGCCACCACCGTGAGGGTGGTCGACCGGGTTCATCGCCACGCCGCGCACGCTGGGACGACGCCCGAGCCAACGGGATCGCCCCGCTTTGCCCAGGGCGACGTTCTCGTGCTCGGGGTTGCTGACCGCACCGACCGTGGCACGGCAGTCCAGCAACACTCGGCGAAGCTCGCCGGAGGGAAGCTTGAGCAGGCCGTACTTTTGCTCTTTGGCCATCAACTGCGCCCAGCAGCCGGCCGAACGGGCCATCTGCCCGCCCTTGCCCGGCTTCATCTCCACGTTGTGCACGACCGTGCCAACGGGCATATGCCTGAGTTTGAGCGCATTGCCGGGGGTGATGTCGGCTTGGCTACTGGAGAGAAGTTCGTCGCCGACCCGTACCTTTTGAGGGGCCAGGATGTAGCGCTTCTCGCCGTCCGCGTAGTTCAGCAGCGCGATAAACGCCGAGCGGTTCGGATCGTATTCGATCGAGGCGATCTTGGCCGGTACGCCGATCTTGTCACGCTTGAAGTCGATCGTGCGATAGCGGCGCTTATGCCCACCACCACGACGGCGAACCGTCATGCGACCTTTATTATTGCGACCACCGCTTCTGGTCAGGGGACCGGTCAGGCTTTCCTCGGGCTGACCTTTGGTCACCTCGTTGAAATCCTGCAGACGCGCAAAGCGACGTCCCGGTGCTGTCGGTTTAAATCCTTTTGTTGCCATCTTCTCGTCTCCCTCGCTGCGAGGCGGCCGTGCCGCCCCGAGGAGCTAGAAATCTCGTAAGCCAGTCTTAGACCACGCCGTGTTCTTCACCGGGGCCTTCGAGCGCATAAAAGTCGATCATCTCGCCTTCGGCAAGCTGCACGATGGCCTTCTTCCAGGCCTTGCGGCGGCCGAAGAACCGGCCCACACGCTTGGGCTTGCCGGGCATGATCATCGTATTGACCGCGTCGACTTTGACGTCGAAGAGCCGCTGGACGGCCTCTTTGATCTGGGGCTTATTAGCTTCGAATTTCACCCGGAAAGTCACTTTATTCTCCTCCATCTCGAGGAGCTGACTTTTTTCGGTCATCACCGGGCGAATGATGATGTCGTATTGATTACTCATCGGCTCAGGACCTCTTGGATGTGGTCGAGTGCTTGCTGGCTCAGGACCAAAACGTCGTATCGGAGCAGGTCCTCGACATTGAGGCCCTCCGAGGCGAGGTACTTGGCGTCCTTGAGGTTGCGCACCGACAGTCGAAGTGTCTCGTTGTGCGAAACCTTATTGGTCTCTTCGTCGCGGCTGGTTGCGTCGACCACCAGGGCGCTGGGCGCCTCGAGGGCCTGCAATACTTCGACAGCTCGCTTGGTCTTAATCTCGTCGAGCTCGAGGCTGTCGACGACGCGCAGCTTGCCGTCGCGGGCCTTCATGCTCAGCGCCGAACGAAGCGCGGCTTTGCGCTTCTTTTTGGGCATCTGATAGCTGTAATCGCGAGGGCTGGGGCCGTGGGTGATACCACCACCGACCCAGAGCGGGGAGCGGATCGTGCCGGCACGGGCGCGGCCGGTGCCTTTCTGCCGCCAGGGCTTGCGTCCCCCGCCGCGCACATCCGAGCGACCCTTTACCTTGTGGGTCCCGGAGCGCCGACGGGCGCGTTGCCAGTTGACCACCTCCCAAAAGAGGTGCTCACGCACTGGGGTGGCGAAGATGGCGTCATCGAGATCAGCCTCGCCGACCGATTCATTTTTTAGATCAACAACGTCGAATTTCATCTTATGACTCCTGCGCCGGTCTGGTTACGGCTCGACCGCGCGAAAGAGTAATGTGGCCATCTGGACGGCCGGCGTCAGACCCTGTGTCCGACGACGCGGCGCTGTGCCAAATCAGGTCTTAATTTCTACGTCCACGCCGGCCGCAAGATCGAGGCGCATCAGCGCATCGAGGGTTTGCTGGGTCGGCTCGTGGATGTCGAGCAGGCGCTTATGGGTGCGCATCTCGAATTGCTCGCGGGCCTTCTTGTCTTTGAAGGGTCCGCGCAGCACGGTCCAGCGACGAATACGCGTGGGCAGCGGCACGGGCCCGGAAATCTGGGCGCCGGTGCGCTGCGCGGTCTCTACGATCTCGGCAGCCGAGGCGTCGAGCAGCGTGTGATCGTACGCCTTGAGCTTGATGCGAATTTTATCGTTAGCCATGACACACCCTGAGTCTGCGCAGCCGGAGCGGCGCAACAATAAATCTGGTCGTGAAACAAAGCGACTTCAGGCGCTGACGTGCAACGCGTGAAGCCGCGTCCATCTTCTGTTCAAAACTTCCCAACTGTCTCCAGGCGGGAGCGCGGACCCTACAGGACAGAACCCCTCAGATCAAGAGGGATTCCAATTCAGCTCGGGACCGCCCCATCCAGGGGGGTTGAGAGGATCCGGAGCCCATCACCTGGACCCCGGATCCGCGCCCCTGAACCCTTACTCGATGATGCTGGTGACCACGCCGGCGCCGACGGTGCGGCCGCCCTCGCG
>JBKGZI010000026.1:0-26097 GCA_046545675.1 Persicimonas sp. | reverse complement strand
AGGCAGTGGGGTTGTGCGTCGATGGCGTTGAGCTCACTGCCGGCTGAGGACCCCCACGCGAGGCGCGGGGGGCTGTCATTCTGCCCCAATAACCTGGGCGGGTGTTTGGGCGGTATAATTCTCCCCTTTTAGGGGAGATGCCGAGCAAAGCGAGGCAGTGGGGTTCCCCGGACGGCTGCCACCCCCTAAGAAACAATATCATCCCGCGACAGATCCAACTTCTTCAAAATATACTCCACGCTCTTCCGATGCACTCCGGCGATGCGGGCTGCTTTGGAGACGTTGCCGTCGGTGCCCTCCAAAAGGCGCATCCAGTAGCTCTTTTCGAACTCCTCGATGAGCCGGTTTTTGGCGTCTTTGAAGGGCAGGCCCTCTTCGATGGCCAGGTCGGCCATCGAGGCGGCCGACTCCTGGGCGGCCTCGGGCTTTTCGGGGACCGGCTCGGAGGCCTGCAAAAAGCGGGTCTCGATCTCGTCGCCCTGGGTCAAGAGCACCGCGCGCTCGACGAAGTTTTTGAGCTCGCGGACGTTGCCCGGCCAGCGGTGGCGCTTGAGTTTTTCCATGGTCTTGTAGCTGACGTCGACGCCGTCGCGGCCGGCCATCTCGTTGGCCTGCTCGAGGAAGTGCTCGACGAGCACCGGGATGTCGTCGGGGCGGTCGCGCAGCGGGGGCAGCTCGATCTTGATGACCGCGAATCGGTAGTATAGGTCCTCGCGGAAGTTGCCCTCTTTGACCTCGTGCATCAGCTTGCGGTTGGTCGCGGCGATCACGCGCACGTCGGTCTTGATGGTCTCGTTGCTGCCCACCGGCTTGATCTCGCGCTTTTCGAGGGCGCGCAAAAGCTTGGGCTGCAGGTCGACGTCGAGCTCGCCGAGCTCGTCCAAAAACAGCGTGCCGCCGGCGGCGGCCTCGAAGGCGCCCTTGCGGGTGCCGGTCGCCCCGGTAAACGCCCCCTTGATGTGGCCGAACAGCTCCGACTCGATGAGGTCGCGCGGGATGGCCGAGCAGTCGACCACGATAAACGGCTTGTCTTTGCGGGGGCTGTGGGTGTGAAGCGCCTCGGCCACCAACTCCTTTCCGGTACCCGACTCGCCCTCGACGAGCACGGTGGCGTCGGTGGGAGCGACGCGCTCGAGCAGCGAGAAGATCTCGCGCATCGCCAGGCTCTGGCCGAGCAGGTTGCCGAATTTGGTCTTGTTGGAGAAGTGGACCTCGGCGTCCTCACCGGTGACGTTGAATTGGATGTGCGTCTGGCCCATCCGAAAGTCGGTGCCGTCCTCCAGGTAGACCTCGCGCACACCCAGCCCGCCCACATAGGTGCCGTTTTTGGAGCCCGCGTCGCGCAACAGGTAGCCGCGATCGTCGACCTCGACGACCGCGTGGAAGCGGCTGACCGCCGGGTCGTCGAGGACAATGTCGTTGTCCGGCGAGGAGCCGATCTCGACCTTGCGGGTCTCGAAGGTCTGCGAGGTGCCCTCGTTGTCGCCCTCGATCACCGAGAGGCGGTATTTTTGGAGCTCGAGCTTCTGCTCGCCGGTGTCGAGATAGACGGTGCGCGTGACTTCACTCATGGGTAAGGCTCGGGGCTTGGGGCTTGAGGCTCGGGGGGCGCAGAATGAATATGTGCGCGTATGGCAGATTCATGGCTCGTCTTCAACGGCCTCGCTCAGTTTTTCTCCACTTCTTCGAATCCCACCACCGGACAATCCGACACTCCCTGGCGGACGTCGACCGGATAGGTTCGCTTGGTCTCATCTGCGTAGGTAAGCACGATTTCGTGCTCGCCGACCGGAAGCTCGAGGCGCTTGCCGTTGGTCTCGCCGTAGGATGTGCCGTCGACGGTCACCTCGGCCTGCTGGCCGACCGGCGGGCGGACGATGACACAGCCAGTGGGCAACTTCTGCAGCTCGATCGTATAACGATTGGGCAGATTGTGCGAGACGCGAAGCCGACGATCGACGGTCTCGTAGCCCTGAAGAGAGGCTTCGAGGTGAACTTTTCGGCCCACGCGCACCGGATGGGGCCGGCCCGGCTCGACCGGCGTGTCGTCGACGACGATATCGGCGCCCTCGGGCTCGCTGGCGAAGCGCATGGTGCGTGTGCTCGCGGGGGGCCGCTGGGAGCCGCTATTCTGGTCGGCGTTATCGTCGCCGGCGCCATCCTCGTGGGCAACGGCTGCCGAGCCCGCCGCGTCGGGGCCGGCGTCAGCATCTTTGGCCGCTTGTTTAGCTGATGGGGCCGGTTTGCAGTCGAGCTCGAGCTTTTGGCCGGCGGTGGCTTGTTCGTGGGTGATGAATTCGACGAGCTTTTCGCAATCCGGGTGCTCGGCCTCGACGAGCACCGATTCATCGGGGGCGACCGTCACCGTTGTCTTGCCGGTGTGCGTGGTATCCGCGCCGTTGATGCGCAGCGTGGCGTCGTCGGGGTCGGCGACGACCCAGACCTTGCGCACGCCGTCATCGGCGTCGGCCGGGCGAAGCTCGATGGTGCCGTCGTCGAGCAAGAACTCCTTGGTCCGGCGCACCTCGACCTGGAAGGTCTCCGGCTGGTAGCCATCCTTGAGCAGCGTGATCGCGCGCTCGCCGGTCTCCAGCTCGAGGACCTCGGGCGTGTGCGCCCCGGAGACACGCACCCCGTCGACCTCGATGCTCGCGCCGCTGGGCTCGGTGCGCACCTCGACCTTGCCGTATTCGGTGGCGGCGTAGACGTAGAGCAGCACGGCTCCGGCGATCAGGCCCACCGCCGCGGCGATGGCCAGCCAGCGCTTGAATCCGCCGGGGGCGTCGTCTTCGGGCTTCGATTCGGCGCTGGCGCTGAGCTGCGGATCGCCGGTCGTATCCGCAGCGCCTTCTTCAACGAGATCGTCAGCAGTGCCTTCTTCGGAGGCATCGTCAGAGGCGCTTTGAACAACCGGTTCGACGTCTTCGGGGGCCGACTCATCTTCGGGAGCCGGCTCGTCCTCTGTGGCCGAATCGTCCTCGGAGTTGGTCGCTGGCGTCGGGTTCAGCGTGGGCGTGGCCGGGTTGTCGCCGAGCTCGGTCGCCGTGGTGCTCAGCGGGTCGATGCCGGCGGCGGGCTTGTCGAAGCCGAGCTTGTCGAGCTCGGCGTTCATGGCGTCGTCGAGGTTCATCTTGGGCTGGCCGGAGCGCCCGGTGGTGCTGGCATCGCGCGCGCGGCGCAGCTCCTCTCGCTCGTAGCCCTCGGGGAAGAATTCATGGACGAATTCGGCGAGTTTTTGGCTGGTCACGGCGCGGCCGCCGCTATAGAGCCACTCGAGCAGCTCGACGTGCAGCTCGTCGACCGATTGGTAGCGCTGGTCGCGATCGCGGGTCAGCGCCTTGGCGACGATGGCGTCGAGCTCGGCGGGGATCTGCGGGTTGAGCTGGCTGGGCGCCTCGAACTCGCATTGGCGTACCAGGTCGAGGCTCTGCAGGTCGCTGGTGGCCTCGAAGGGCCGAACGCCGGTGAGCATCTCGTAGAGGACCACACCCATCGAAAAGATGTCGCTGCGATGGTCGACCGACTTGCCCTGGGCCTGCTCCGGGCTCATATAGCAGATCTTGCCCTGAATGCGCCCGGTGGCCGTCTTGCCCGCCCGGCTGGCCGCGCGCGCGATGCCAAAGTCGATGACTTTGACCTCGCCCTCGCGCGAGATCAGGATATTGGACGGGCTGATGTCCCGGTGGACGATATGGAGCGGCCGGCCGGCGTCGTCGGTCTTTTTGTGGGCGTAATCCAGCCCCTTGCATGCCTCGCAGACCAGGTGGACGGCCAGCGGGACGGGCACGCGCTCGTCGCGCTTGTGGACCCGCTTGAGCACCTCGCGCAGGTCGCGGCCGGGCACGTAATCCATGGCGATGAAGTACTCGCCGTCCTCCTCGCCCATATCGAAGACCGGCACGATATTGCCGTGGGTCAGGTTCACGACGATGCGGCCCTCGTCACAAAATTTGGTGACGAATTCCTCCTCCTCGGCCAGATGATCGAGGATCTTCTTGATGATCACCGTCTTCTCGAAGCCCGCCGCCCCGCGTGACTTCGCCAGGTAGATCACGCCCATGCCGCCCACGGCAATGCGCTTGATGAGCTCGTAGCGCCCAAGTTGTCTGGCCTCATCTGACATCGTGCGCAACCCGACTTCTGCTCGAGAAAACCCCATTCGAGCGGCACCAGCCGCCCTCGACGCTTGGAGTCTGCAGAGAATCACACTCGCAGGCGATCGAGGTCAACCAAAGAAACGCATCTTGGCGCGATTGGTCCCTACCCTTTTCGCGGCAGAAGATGCGTCCATATTTGTAGTTAGACACAGAAAACAGTCACATCAGGGGAGCACGACGGAGCGTGTTGGGAGCACGAGGGCGCCGTCGTGCGGCGGTCGAGATGGTGTGGCGGACTCAGTCGGGAACTGAGGACGCGGCATACGCCTGGTGCCGCGTTCCTGCTCGGGGGACATCATGGTCAGGAACGCATTATGCGTACTCGGAGTTTCGGTGGCGGCGGGCTTGCTGGCGGTGGCTAACTGCGCCAGCGCAGACTTGTATTGGAGCGGCGACGCCTTGGGCGTCTTCGGCGATCGAGACGCTCGCTCCAGCGCGACCATCGAGGTCGCCGCCGGAGCGCCGGCGGCGGCGGGCGCGGCCGCCGTCGAGTTTCGCCTCTCGGCCTGCGCCGCCGAGGGGGCCGAGGAGAGCGTGAAGGTGCCGGTGCAGGCCGCCGATCTGCGCGAATTCGCCGGCTTCGGCGACCTGCCCCTGGAGACCCGCCTCGAGCATAGCTATAGCGACCACGTCTTCGAGGTCGACTCGGGCTGCTATCAGATCATCGCCCAGCCCGTCGACGCCTCCGGCCGGCCCATCGAGGGGTGCTCGGCGGCCAACACCCCGGACACCTATATCGACCCGGCCCATAACCAGCGCTATGCCATGCTCGCCGATTGCGATGTGCACCCCAAAGATGCGCAGCAGGCCGAGGGGCGCCAAGACTCGGCCGGCTCGACAGACGCCGTCAGCGTCGCAGGCCGCACCAACCACGCGCCGCGCGTGGCCGAGCTCACCGTGGAACGCCGCGATCTCGACCGGCGCTGCGAGGCGGTCGAGATCTGCGCGACCGCCCGCGACCGCGACGGCGACGCGCTGACCATGGATTGGTCGCTGTCGTCCCCAGAGCAAGCCGATCTGCGCCTGCCCGCCCCGACCCGCTCGAGCGGGCCCGGGCACCTGACCGAATGCGTCCAATTCGAGCCCGGCCAGGGCCAATGGGAGCTCGAGGTCACCGCCAGGGACCTGCGTGAAGACGGCGCCGGCGAGTCGGTGACCTTCGAGGACGCCTACCTGGGCGAGCACGGCCTGGTCACCCGCTCGGCCGACTCCCGCAGCATCGACTTCGAGACGGCCTGCGAGGCGGGCACCTGCCCGCAAGATCCTGGCGAGCGCATCTCGGGGCTGACCTATTGGATCACCCGCGACGGAAAGCTCCTGGAGCCCACCGACGACCTGGGCGAGGTGCAGCCCGGCGATATGGTCGACGTCGAATTCGAGGTCTCCGAGGGCTGCCGGGACACCGAGCTGACCTTTGCCTCCTATACGACCTCAGAGCCGAAAGACCCACGGCGTGAGGAGCGAGCCTCGGTATTTACGCGCACCTACGACGCCGGGACGCACCTGTTGTGGAACGTGCTGCCCGATTGCCCGTTCGTCGTCGACCTGCACCTGGGGGGCGCGCTGGGCGCCGATGAGCACAAGGTCGATGGCGATCCGTATGGCGATCGACTGATCGACTCGGCCAGCGGCGGCGAGGGCGACTGCTCGGCGAGCGCAGCGCAGTGAGCCAGCGCAGTGAGCCGGACGAGTTGTTAAGGATGTCTTCGGCGGGGGATTGCGATGCGTGCGCATAGGTTGATCATCAGCGCAACGCTCGTGCTAGCAGCGGGCATATTGATCACGTGTTGGGGGGCCGAGCAGCCTCCCGTGGGCGGGCTGTCGCGCTTGGACATCGTCGCGGCGGTTCCGACCGACGCCGAGGCGGCGGGGGTGCGCGTCGACATCGTCGGCTGTGAGGACGCCCGTCCAGTCGTCTCGCGCGTGGTCTCCTTCGGGGCCGGCGTCGAGCGCCGCGTCGGGAATCGACCGATTCGGCTGGCCAAACCCCACTTCACTGTACACGAGCCGTGGTCGGTGCCGCCAGGCTGCTACCGAACCCGGGCAGTGCCCGTCGATCTGAACGCCGCGCCGCTGGAGGGCTGCACCGCCGCCCGGACGCCGCCCATGCCGCTCGGCCCGGCCAGCCGGCGCCATCTTCTGATGGTCCCCCGCTGCGGCGACGCGCCTTTTGATACCCCAAGCATCGACGACCGGCTGAACTTCGCGCCGCAGATCACCAAATTGAGCCAGCGGCGCCTGCGCGGGCCGCAAGCCGGAGGCATCGAGCTTTGCGCCCGGGCGCGTGACCCGGAGGCCGACGCGCTCGCCATTGAATGGGCGGCGCTCGACCACGACGGCCGTCCGGTCAGACCTCCCGCGCCGCATCGCAGTGAACAAGTCGGCGACACCCTCGACGAGTGCATTCGGCTTACAAAGTCCAACCTCGAGGTCAGCACCACGGCCTTCGATGGCCAGCGATCGGCGTCGAGGGGCTTCGTCAGCAACGAGTCGCTGCGGCTGCACCGCCACGGCATCGCCACGCCGTCACGCACCACGAAAACGCTGCGCTTGAAGCGCGATTTGTCCGAGACCTGTCCCCCTGAAGACCGGGCGCGCGTATCCTCTTGGACCTACTGGGTTCGCCGCGACGGCGAGCTGCTCGCGGCCGGCGACGACCTCGACGCCCTCGAGCCCGGCGACGATCTCGAGGTCGAGCTGCAGATCGACGGCTGCGGCCAGCTCCCCGTCGAGATCACCTCCTCCGAGCGAGGCGTACACCCGGCTTTGACGCACGATCGCAGCGGCGGCACGCTCGAGCGCGGCGCCCACGTTCTGGCTGTGGAAATTCCCGACACACCCTTCGACATCCGGCTGCAGGCCGGCCCTCTTCCCGGGCTTGTCCTCGACTCGACTTCACCGGGCTCGTGAAACCACCGAGCACCCAGGTGTGTGATCGATTTCGGTGCCACCACGGGAGCGACGCCGTCCCTGGCGTCGGGGGAGTCATGCGACGCAGGCCTCGAAGGCACGGAGGCCTTCGCTCCGGTTGGGCGGCCACCGAACTGGATCACACACCGAGCACCCAGGTGTGTGATCGGTTTCGGTGCCACCACGGGAGCGATGCCGTCCCTGGCGTCGGGGGAGTCATGCGACGCAGGCCTCGAAGGCACGGAGGCCTTCGCTCCGGTTGGGCGGCCACCGAACTGGATCACACACCGAGCTGTATGGGGTATTGCAGTGACCGGCCCTCCTATGTTGTAGTCTGTGCATCTTTGGATATGCAGGGCTCGGAAATACGACGACTCGATGGAACGCTATAGTCGATGCAGCGATGCGGTGGGCATAGACCGAATCGTCGCGAGTGAGTCAATTGATGAATGAGAACGCGCAGACATCTGTTGCGACGACGGCGGCGGACTCGGGGGAGTCGAACGAAGATCTGTATATGCGTGCCTTTCGCGAGCATAGCTTCGGGTTCCTGGCGATCTTATCGCCTGACGGTGTGGTTCTCGAGAGTAATACCGCCGCGCTCGAGGCGGCCGGGACCCGCCGAGTCGACGTCGTCGGCAGGTTGTTCTGGAAGGCGCCCTGGTTTGGCGAGCTGCCCGAGGCCGCGAAGTTTGCGCGCAAAAGCTTCGAGCAGGTGGTTTCCTCGGGTGAACGACTGCGTGCTGAGGCCCACTATCAGGCCGCCGACGGCTCGCTGCGGACCGTCGATCGGGTGATGACGCCCATCGCCGACGATAACGGCGAGCTTCGCTACGTGATGGTCGAGGCGCGAGACATCACCGACCGCAAACGCTACGAGCAGGCGCTCGTCGAGGCCAAGGAGCGGGCCGAGGAGATGGCCCGGCTCAAGGCCACGCTGCTGGCGAATATGAGCCACGAGGTTCGCACTCCGCTGACCAGTATTTTGCTGCGAGCGCGCATCCTCGAGGCGCAGCTCGACGGCGACCAGAACGACGCGGCCTGTGCGATCATCCGCGCCGGCGACCGACTCAGCGAGACCCTCAATTCGGTGCTCACCCTCAGTCAACTCGAAGGCGGCGCTCTCCAGCCTCGCTGCGAAACGGTCGAGCTGGTCGACGAGATCGCTGATTTCCTGCCATCGGTCCAGCCGCTCGCCGCTGAGAAGGACCTCGAGCTGCGCTTCGAGCCACAGGTGGACAGCCTGAGCATCCCCACCGACGCCACCCTCCTGGGGCGCATCCTGGACAACCTGGTCGGAAACGCCATCAAATTCACCGACGAGGGCTACGTCGAAGTCAGGCTGCGCGACGACGGCGACTGCGCGCTCATCGAGGTCATCGACACGGGCATCGGCGTCGACGACGAGTTTCTCGAAGACCTCTTCGAGGAGTTCAGGCAGGAGTCCTGCGGCTGGAGCCGCGCCTATGAGGGCACCGGCCTGGGGCTGGCGATCACCCACAAGCTATGCGAGATGCTCGGCGGAAGCATCGGGGTCACCAGCCAAAAGGGCGAGGGCAGCGTCTTCTCGGTGCGCTTGCCCAAACAACACGCCCCTTTACGCACACGCCACTGACGGGCACATTGGGCGCGGGTAGTATTGAGATTGTACTGGGATGAATACGACGACATGACCACGACCGCCGATCTCGACATGCGCAGCCTCAACAAGGAGGCGCGCCGCTTCCAGAAGGTCTTTACGACGCCGGCGCTGTTCCGCGGCATGCTGCTGACCAAGCTGCCGCTATTTTTGTTCACCGGCGCGCGCGTCGAGCACCTCGATCTGGTTAGCTGCGAGGCGCGGCTTCCCTTCGGCTGGATCAACAAAAATCCGTTCGGGTCGATGTATTTCGCCTCCATCATGATGACCGCCGAGGCGACCACCGGCGGGCTGTGCCTGCTGCACAAAGAGAACCGCGACGCCGACTACTCGGCGATCGTCAGTAATATCGCCGGCGATTTCCAGCGAGCTGCCTACTCGCAGATGACCTTCGTATGCGACCAGGGCGCCGCCGCCGAGGCGATGTTCGAGCGCGCCGATGAAACCGGCGAGCGCCAGTCCGAGGTATTTACCGTCGAGGGCCGCACCCAAGAAGACGGCGTGGTCGCCACCGTCGAGGTCACCTGGTCCGTGCGGCGCAAGTAATCGCCTGCTGAGTTATCTGCTATGCCCCCCACCGACCCCCTCCAACCCCTGCCCGGCGAGAGCGCGCTGAGCGTCGAAGTCGGGCTGATCGTCTTCGCGCTGGGCGCGCTCGTCTTCTTGTACGTGGCCATCAAGCTTGTGCGCGAGTGGCGGGCGGGCCGCGAGTCTGATCCATGAGCGACCAAAGGGAGCGAAGCAACGCTACACTACAGGGCGCTGCGCTCCCTTCGGTCGCTTTGGGATCAACATGATTGGGAACTTTCGCTACGGGGTGTTGTCTGTAAAGGTGGGCGGTCGCAATGAATCGCCGGCTGACGATGGATGATGGCACTCAATGAAACGACGACGCGAACGACAACTCGTTCGAGCGCTGAAGCGGCGCGACGAAGAAGCGTTTAGCGAACTCGTGCGCGTCTTCCAGCACCGTGTGTTCAATATCGTCTACCGCATTGTGGGCGACCGTCAGGAGTCCGAGGACGTGGCTCAGGAGGTCTTCGTGGCGGTATTTAAATATATTGATTCTTTTCGGGGGGAGGCCAAATTTTCGACGTGGTTGTACCGGATCGCCACCAACCGGGCGAAAAACCGCATCAAATACCTGGCCCGGCGCTCGCACAATAAACACCAGGATATCGACGACACGCCCGAGTCGAAGGTCAACAGCAATCCGGCCGGCGGCGGGATGTTCCGGCCCGACGAGAAGGCGCTCGGCAACGAGCTGCACGCCATCGTCAAGCAGGGCCTGGAGACTTTGTCGGAGGATCACAGGGCGGTCATCGTGCTGCGCGACGTCGAGGGAATGACCTACGAGGAGATCGCCGAGGTCTGCGAGGTCGCCGAGGGGACGGTCAAGAGCCGGCTGTACCGCGCGCGGGTGGCGTTGAAAGAGTATGTGGAAAGTCGGTATGATGATGACGATCGAGCCTAGGCGTAGCTCGGTCGCGTTTGCGGAGGACTTATGAGTACGATGCACCCCACATCACCAGCCGGAGGGGAGCCGGAGCTGGCCGACATCGACGAGCGCGATGCTCGATTTATCGCGTATCTCGAGGGGGATTTGTCCGAAGACGAGCGCCAGGAATTCCGCGACGAGCTCGCCGACGACGACGAGCTTCGCCGCGACTTCGAGCAATTCGAGGAGATCATGGGCGGGGTGCAGAGCCTGCCCATCGAGTTTGCGCCGCCGGATTTCGTCGAGCGCGTCGAGGGCCGCATCCGCTCGCGCTCGAAGGGCCGGTTTTTCGCCGATAGCTTTTTATATACCGCGCGGATCCCCTACGAGGCGATCGCGGTGGTCATGATCATCGTGATGGCCGCTGCTTGGCTGCTCATGGAGGCGCCCAAGGACCGCGGCATGCAGGATGCCGAGGTCAGCGTGGCGCCGCGGCTGGATACGCGGGATTGAGTGAGGTTTTTCCGGTTGCTAGGGTGCCGATTTTGAACCCTCAGCAACCCGAGATGTCTCTAAGGCCTAACACAAATTGTAGTTCGCGCCGCTGTTCAGGCGCCTCAAATAGAGGGTGCTCGGTTCCTGTGAGATCCTCTATTTAGGGCCTAACGCAAATTGTCGTTTGTGACGTCGCCGTTTGACGTCGCCTCAAATAGAGGGTGCCCCGGTTCCTGTGAGATCCTCTATTTAGGGCGCCTAAACAGCGGCGCGAACTACAATTTGGGTTAGTTCTTAGCGGCTTTTCGGGTTGTTGAGGCGTTCACTTTCACGAACACACCCACCACTTAAGTTAAGAGCCAAATGCACCGATTTCGCAGCACAGTCTTTTGTCTGACCCTCGCCGCTTTCAGCCTCATCGCCGCACCTGTTGCAGCCCAGGAGGGCGCGACCGCCAGCGCGCAGCCGGCCGAGGCGGCCGTGGAGGCTGCCGATGCTGAAAAGGCGTTCGCCAAAGAGGCTGCCGAGCTCGATTCCGCCGTGCGGGCGATTCTGGCCGGCAGCGATGTCACCCGCGGCACGGTGGGCATCCACGTCGAGGACGTCGACACCGGGCAGGTGCTCGTGTCGCGCAGCGCCGACGAGCCGATGAACCCGGCGAGCAACGTCAAGCTGATCACCTCGGCCGCCGCGCTGGACACATTCGGGCCCCAGCACTCCTTTGGGACCAGGCTGATGGCCGAGGGCGTCGACGACGCGGGCACCGTCGAGGGCTCGCTTTACGTCGAAGGCGGCGGCGAGGCGTTTTTGCTCTTCGAAGACTTTCTGGACTGGGCCGGCCAGCTTCGCCAAAAGGGCGTGACCGCCATCGAGGGCGATATCGTCATCGACGACACCGCCTTCGACGGCGACTACCTGCCGCCGGGCTTCGAGCAAAAGGACGAGGACGCCTCCTACCGGCCGCCGATCGGGGCGGTCAGCGTCAACTTCAACGCGGTGAGCGCGGTGGTCGAGCCCGGCGATAAGCCCGGCGCGGCGGCCAACTGCCGGCTCGTCCCGCCCAATAAGCACGTCGAGATCGTCAATAAGGCCAAGACGGCTCCGGGCCGCCGCCGCCACATTCAACTGCGCTCCGAGCCCACCGAGTCGGGCACGCGGCTGGTCATCGAGGGCCGAATCGGCCAGCAGGCCAGCGCGTTTCGCGGCCGAAAGCGTATCGACAATCCCCCGGAATTCGCCGGCGCGGTGCTCGCCAGCGCCCTGGAGATGGTCGGCATCGAATTCGACGGCGAGGTGAAGGTCGGCAGCACCCCCGACGACGCCGAGAAGTTGGTCTCGCACAGCTCCCAGCCGCTCAGCTACGTGGTGCTGGCCATGAATAAGTGGAGCAATAACTTCATGGCCGAGCAAGTCTTGCGCAACCTGGGTGTGGGCGACGACGACGAGGCGTCCACCTGGGACGCCTCGCGCGAGGCCGCCATGGAGTTTTTGGAGAAGGCCGGCGTGGACACCGAAAAGTTGACCATCCACAACGGCAGCGGGCTGTACGACGGCAACCTCGTCTCGCCGCGGCAATTCGTCCAGCTTCTGCGCTATATGAACGACCACCCAAGCGCCCCTGAATACCTCAGCTCCCTGGCCATCGCCGGCACCGACGGCACCCTGAAGCGACGCCTCAAAGACGCGCCCACAGCCGGCAACGTGCGCGCCAAGACCGGCACGCTCAACGAGGTCTCGGCCGTGTCGGGCTACGCGCGGACCGAATCCGGCCGCATGGTCGCGTTTTCGGTGCTGGTCAATGACCCGCCCCGGCGCGCCTGGCATTATCGGCCGGTGCAGGATCGCATCGTCGAGGCGATCGTGGGCTTCGATGGCTGATTTGGATGTGGGATTTGGATACTGATTTGGATGTGGGATTGGGATAGTGATTCGGATGCGCTGATTTGGATGGCTGATGATGTCTGGATTTTTACTGATTGAGCTGATGATAGCGGATGTCGGATGACCATATCAGTTATCCGCTATCATCAGCTCAATCAGCGGCCCATCCAAACATCATCAGCGCCATCCACCATCAGCGCTCCATTTTCATATTGCCTTATCTAGACCAGTCGCTATAATGGCTCCATGAGCACCAAACGCGACGACATCATTGACACGACCAGCGACCTACTCGAGCGCCAGGGCTATTTTGCCACGGGTGTCAATCAGATCGTGGCCGAGAGCGGGGCGCCCAAGGGGTCGCTATATTATTATTTCCCGGGCGGAAAGGACGAGATCACCGAGGAGGCCATTCGGCGGGCGGGAGCCCAGGTCACCGAGCGGCTCGAGCGGCTTTTTGGCGACAACGACAGCCCCGGCGAGGCGCTTGCGGCGCTGGCCGGCGGGATTGCGCGGGCGATGAAGGCGGCTCAATTCGTCGCCGGCAGCCCGATCACCACCGTGGCGCTGGAGACGGCGGTCAAAAACCAGCGGCTCAGCGCCGCCTGCAGGGAGGTCTATGAAGCCTGGCGCAGCGTCTTCGAGGTGCATATCGCCCGCAGTGGCGTGGCTGCCGAGCGGGCCGAGCGCCTGTCGACGCTTGTGCTGGCGGCCATCGAGGGCGGGATCATCTTGAGCCGGACCTACGAGAGCGACGAGCCCCTTCGCAGGGTGGCCGCCGAGCTGCACGAGTTATTGGAGTCGGCCCGTTAGTTGACGATAGATGGCGGGCCTAAATTTTTTTAACCACACAGATCAGTAATTATATAGACTGGTCTAATTGGGACGTGCGAGATGAAAATAGCGATTTTTGGAGCTACCGGAAAGACCGGGAGTCATCTGGTGGAGCAGGCTCTCGAGGCCGGCTACGAGGTCACTGCGTTTGTGCGTGATCCCTCCAAGCTCGAGGTCGATCCCGAGCGGCTGCGCATTGTCGAGGGTGACGTTCGGGAGGCCGAGAGCGTCGCGCGAGCCATCGAGGGCGCCGACGTCGTGATCAGCGCGCTCGGTCATACGCCGACCTCAAAGGACGACATCTTGAGTGTGGCCGCCGATCATATCCTCGCCGCGATGCAGGAGCATGAGGTCGAGCGCTTCATCACGCTTCTGGGCGCCGGCGTAAGCCTGCCCGGCGACCCGTCGTCGCTGGGCAGAAAGGTCATGCGCGGCATGATGAAGCTCATGGTCGGCAAGATGCTCGAAGATGCGCAGGCCCACGCCGACAAGGTGCGTGACAGCGACCTCGCGTGGACGATCGTGCGCCCGCCGAGGCTCACCGACGGGCTGCATACCGGCGAGGTCGAGGCGGGTTATTTGAAGCTCGGTCCGAGCAATAAGATCTCGCGGGCAGACCTCGCCGAATTCATGCTCTCACAGGTCGACGACGACACATGGACCCGACAAGCACCGATGGTGACGGGATGAATGCGACAAGCTCTTCAATTCTCATCACCGGCGCCTCCGGCAACGTCGGCGCCGAAGTCGCTCGCCTCTTGCTCGACGCCGGTCGGTCGGTGCGCGCGGCGGTGCGCCGACCCGACGAGTTGGACGGAGCTGATTGGAGCGACGCAGCCAACCTCGAGACGGTCGCCTTCGACTTCACCGAGCCGTCGACGTGGGCCGGCGCCTATGAGGGCGTCGACGCGATGTTTTTGATGCGACCGCCGGCGATCGCCAATATCGCCCGCGATATGCTCCCGGCGCTGCGCGCGGCCGAGGAGGCCGGCGTGCGCCACGTGGTCCTGTTGTCGCTGCTGGGCGCCGAGAACAACCCGGTCGTGCCGCATCGCAAGCTCGAGGTTTATCTCGAGGAGTCGTCGACGAGCTACACATTTTTGCGGCCCTCGTTTTTTATGCAGAACCTGAGCACCACCCACCGCCAGGAGATCGCCGAGCGCGACGAGATCTTCGTGCCCGCCGGCGGCGGCAAGACCAGCTTCATCGACGTGCGCGACGTCGCCCAAGTGGCCAAAATGGCGCTCGTCGACCCGCAAGGCCACAGCGGCTGCGCCTACGAGCTCACCGGCCGCGAGGCGCTGAGCTACGCCCAGGTCGCCGACATCCTCACCGAGGAGCTGGGCCGGCCGATCACCTACACCAACCCGTCGCTTTTCCGCTTTGCTAGACGTCTCCGCCAGGACGGTCATCCGTGGGCGTATGTCGGCGTCGTCTCGGCGCTATACACCGTATGCCGGCTGGGCCTGGCCGACACGGTCACCGACGAACTCGAGCGGCTCCTGGGCCGGCCGCCGACGGGGTTTCGGGAGTTTGTGAGGGATTATCGGGAGGTGTGGGTGTCGGGTTGTTGAGGGAGGCCCCTCTACTAGCGCCTGTCTGTTAGTCACATCTTCGGTGAGGCCGTCCCTCCCCGCACGCAGCGCAGCGAAGGGATGCACGGTCGAGCCGCATAAAGGGAGGATCAAGGAGGGGGCCTTTCGTGTCGGATCGACCAAAAGTGTCGACCATCCAGTTAACGACCCCACCTTGATCCTCCCCACTTTTGAACTGCAAAGCGGGGAGGGCAGCTTTGCCCGTCCACTTGTGACTAGCAGACAGCTACTAGCGCTCCACATCTCTCTCATTGACTCCCACAGCACCCGCACCTAAATTCATAGTTGAACAGTAGGAATTAACTGCTAGACTCTGTCTACGCCTCACTCGTACGGCGAATAATGCCTGCTGGGTATTCGTTAGACGCCAGTGAGTTCGCTGCGACAGCAGTCTGAAGAGGATCAACTATGTGCCGTCTATTTGGATTTCGTTCGGTGATCGCCAGCCAAGTGCACCGCAGTCTGGTCGATTGTGAGAATGCGCTGGTCCACCAGAGCGAGCATCATCCCGACGGGTGGGGCGTAGCCTATTACGTGCGCAACGTGCCCCATGTGATCAAGAGCGCGCGCACGGCGGTGGCCGACAACCTCTTCCAGCGCGTCTCGGGTATCGTCAGCTCGCAGACCGTCGTTGCGCACCTGCGCCGGGCGACCACCGGCCAGATCTCGATGGTCAACTGTCATCCCTTCCAATACGGCCATTGGATCTTCGCCCACAACGGCCAGATCCCCAATTTCGAGCAGCATCGCGAGGCGTTCTTGGAGCGGCTCATGCCCGAGCTGCGTCGTTTCGTGCTCGGCGACACCGACAGCGAGGTGCTCTTCTACCTGCTGCTGTCGCACCTGGCCGAGCGCACCGACCCCGCCGAGGGCTCGCCGTCGGTCGATCTGCTGGTCGAGGCGGCCGAGAAAACCGTCGAGGACGTCCACGAGATCACCGGCGAGAATTGCTACCGATCGACCACCAAAGAGCAGCTCTATCTGTCGTTTTTGCTCACCGACGGCCGCGCCATGGTCGGCCATCAGGGCGGAAAGCAGCTCTTCTACAGCACTCACAAGACGCGCTGCCCCGAGCGCGGCGAGTGCCCGAGCTTCTCGAAGGTCTGCGAGATGGCCGTCGACACCGGCAAGGTCAACCACATGATCTTCTCGAGCGAGCCGCTCAGCGGCGACAACGTCTGGCAGGAGATGGCCCCCGGCCAGATTGTGGCGGTCGACCGCGGCATGAATCTGCATATGCACAACGAGCCGCGCTTGGAGGCGGTGGCGGCGGCCGGGGCGGAGTGACCGTTATGGTTACCCGGGGCTCTCCGTGGGTGCGCCCCATCGACCGCGCCCAAGGCGCGTTCGATGGCGGCTTACCCACGGGTATGGTTTGGATCCTGCACGAAACCAAATCATGGGCCGATCGGGCGCAAGCCCAAACCGTACCGTCCGAATGATCATCCGGGCGCAAACCCAAACCGTACCGTCCGAATGATCATCCGGGCGCAAAACCAAACCATAGCCGGGGGTAAGAACGGCGCCTTTTGCCGTTCGCACCCTCGGGAGGATGGTCGCCGCTCGATGACGCCGCTTCGCTCAACGCTCTCTTAACTCCGCCAACGCCATCTCGGCCTCGTCGCGCCCGAGCCCCCCTTCCTCCAAAACCTCATCGAGCAATTTGAGCAGGACCTCGTAGAAGCGCATCCCGCGGCGTACGTGGTCTTCGGGGGCGTCGGCCAGGTCGATGGCGTGGAAGAGCGCGTTTTCGGCGAGGGCGTAGTTTTGGCGGCGCGCCTCGATCTCGAAGATGTCGCGCCAGGTGTCGGCCATCTCGGCGGGCGTCATCACCGACAGGGTCTTGTCCGAGCGCAAAAGCTCGCGCATCAGATCGTTCGAGTCCCCCTCGGTATGCGAGAGCGGCTCGCCGAGGCCGTCTCGCAGGCACTGAACGGCCAGCGCGAAGCTGCGCTGGGCGTCCTGGGGCAGCCCCTGGGAGGCCGATAACTCGGAGTGTTTCAAGAAGAGTCGACCGATCTCGGCGAGCAGGCGCGGGTCGAATTCCTCGATCATCTGCTCGGGCTGCAAGAAGAGAAGCTCGCGCCGGGTGCGAAAGACCTCGGCCAGGGCGCCCTCGATCTCGTAGAGCGTGCTCTCTTCGTCCTCGACCGAGCCGCCCACGAAGATGCGGCCGAAGGTGTCGGAGAGTTTATTGATCATCCCCAGGATGAAGCTTTGTCGGATGGCCATGTGTGAGGCAGGGGTTCGGGAGTTCAGGGGTTCGGGAGTTCAGGGGTTCGGGGGTCCAGGGGTCCGGGGGTCCAGGAACTGCTTTACTGCAGGGGTGCGGGAGTTCAGGGGTTCGGGGGTCCAGGTGGTACTACTTAGCATATTGCGAATCACTGCCCAAAGCAGGCGTTCATTTTGTGGCCGCAGTTTTCCATGATGCATTGTTGGTTGCTGCAGCCTGCGCTGTTGATGCAGCTGACCAGGGCCTGCTCCTGGGAGCGGGCCTCGGCGGTGGCGGCGTCGTCACACGCATCGATGCAGTCGGGGTCGGCGCGGCAGCGGCTGTGGCAGTCGAGCAGCTCGCTGCAGGTGGCGATATGCTCGGGTGGGGTCCAGGCGTCCGGGTCGTCGAGGTCGATGCGCGGCCCCATGTGGGTAAGACGAGCGCCGTCGAAAATCTCTGACCAGCCTTGCGGCAGCGAGGACTCGAGCCGGCCGCCGGTGTCCGGCTCGGCGCCGGCGTCGGGCTGCTCGGCGTCGACGGTCACTTGCGGCGAGTCGACGTCGCCGCAGGCGATCATCGACGTCGCGTAAGCTGCTGTGATCACAAACATAACAGCGATCGCGCGCAATTCCCCCATCGCGCTCATATTAACCCCCAAGGCCGGAATGTAATGGCGTTCCGCTTACTTCAAAGGTGGGCGCGCGAACGTCCTCAACAACCCGAATTGTTTCTATGACCCAACCCAAATTGTAGTTCGCGCCGCAGTTCAGGCGCCTCAAATAGAGGATCCTACAGAAACCAAGCATCCTCTATTTGAGGCGACGTCAAACAGCGACGTCGCAAACTACGATTTGCGTTAGGCCTTAGAGTCATCAAGGTTGCTGAGCAAGCCCGCAGTTGAGCTACCCAGCGTCCGATGATACACCGTCTGTAGCCACCGTAAGAGGTTCAAACAAGGAGTAGAACGTGGCAGCAAAGATCGAAGAAATTCCGCTGCATGAGACCGCCAAGACGCGCTATCTGAACTACGCGATGAGCGTGATCACCAGCCGGGCGTTGCCCGACGTGCGCGACGGGCTCAAGCCGGTCCAGCGGCGCATTCTGTACGCGATGTTCAGCAATCTGCGGCTGTCCCACGACGCCAAGCCCAGGAAGAGCGCGGCGATCGTCGGTGAGGTCATGGGTAAGTATCACCCCCACGGCGACCAGTCGATCTACGACGCGATGGTGCGCATGGCCCAGGACTTCTCGGTGCGCTACCCGCTGGTCGACGGCCACGGCAACTTCGGCTCGCTCGACGGCGACTCTGCTGCTGCCATGCGATATACCGAGGCGCGGCTGACCAACCTCAGCTCGGAGCTCTTGGACGAGATCAAAAAGAAGACCGTCGACTTCCGGCCCAACTACGACGGCACCGAGGCCGAGCCGGTCGTGCTGCCCTCGCAGGTGCCCAACCTGCTGGTCAACGGCGCCACCGGCATCGCCGTCGGTATGGCCACCAATATCCCGCCGCATAATCTCGGCGAATGTCTCGACGCCTTGATCGCGCTCATCGACGACCCCACGCTGGAGGTCGACGATCTGGTCGACCAATATATCAAAGGGCCGGACTTCCCCACCGGCGGGGTCATGCTCAACACGGTCGAGGAGCTCCAGGAGATCTACCGAGAGGGCTCCGGCACGATCAATATGCGCGCCTCCTGGGAGGTGGAGTCGCGCGATTATAAGAAGTTTATCGTCATCAAGTCGCTGCCCTATACGGTCAATAAGGCGACGCTGGTCGAGAAGATCGCCGACCACATCATCCAGGGCAACTTGCCGCAGGTCCAAGACGTGCGCGACGAGTCCACTGGAGATGTGCGGGTGGTGCTCGAGCTCAAACGCGGCACCGCCCCCGACACGGCGATGGCCTATCTATTCAAGCACACTCCGCTGGAGAACCGCTTCCACGTCAACGTGACCTGCCTGGTTCCGCCGGAGCAGACCGACCCGTTGACGACCCACGAGAAGCTCCAGAAGAACCTGGAGAAGTTCAACGTCGCGCCTGTCTCCGAGCGCCAAAAGGGCGACGTGTCGGTCATCGATTTGCTCGGGGTTCTGCGCGACTTCCAGGCCGTCGAAGACGCCGCTCCGGTGCCCACGCCGGCGACGCTCGACCTCAAGGAGATGCTCACCCACTTCCGCGACTTCCGCATGGAAGTGCTGGTGCGCAGGCTGCTATTCGAGCTCGAGAAGATTCTGGGGCGCATCCACATCCTGGAAGCCTTCGAGATCATCTTCAACGACCTCGACAAGGCCATCGAGCTGATCCGCGCCTCGGAGAGCAAGTCCAACGCGGCCGACAAGCTGATGGACTATTTCGGCATCGACTCCGATCAAGCCGACGCTATCTTGGAGACCAAGCTCTACCGGCTGGCCAAGCTCGAGATCGAGAATATCCGCGACGAGCTCGCCACCCGCCGCGAGGAGGCCGCCGGCATCCAGACGTTGCTGCTCGACGAAGAGAAGCGCTGGGCGTTTATCCGCACCGAATTCGACGAGCTGCGCCGGCTCTACGGCGACCCGCGTCGCACCGCGATCAACGCCGACGTCTCCGAGCTGGAGTACTCCGAGGCCGATTATATCCTCGACGAAGACGTCTGGGTGATGGTCACCCGAGACGGCTGGTTCAAGCGCCAGAAGTCCTATAGCGACCTGTCCACGATTCGGGTGCGCGACAACGACGAGGTCGGCTGGGTCATGCCCGGGCGCACCCCCAATACGTTGCTGATATTCTCGAATTTGGGCCGCGTGTACACCATGCGCATCGACGAGGTGCCCTCGACGACCGGCTACGGCGACCCGGTGCAGGCCTACTTCGACTTCGACGATGGCGAGAAGGTCGTCGGCGTGCTGACCATGGACAAGCGCGTGCTCCAAAACGTCGCCCCCGATCAGCCCAGCCTGGTCGACGACGAAGAGGCCGAAGAAGGCGAGCCGCAGATGATCGCGATCACCCGCTCGGGTCAGAGCGTGCGGTTTACGCTCGACGGCTTCGAGGACCCCTCCACGGTCAAGGGTCGCATGTTCATGCGCCTTGGCAAAAAGGACGAGGTCGTCAACGTCGAGCCGTGTACCTGTCAGGAAGACGAGCTGGTGACCATCGCCTCCCGAGAGGGACGCGGCCTGACCTTCCACTCTCGAGAGGTCAGCCAGTACAAAGGCGCGGCCAAGGGCGTCAAAGCGATCGCGCTGGAGGACGACGACGAAGTCCTCGACTGGACGCTGTCCACCGGCTATTACGAGGGTCTGGAGGTCGAGACCAATCGTGGGCGCACGCTGGTGATCAGCCGCTCGAAGTCCAAATTCGAGCCCACCTCGCGCGGCAATAAGGGCCGCTGGGTCATCAAGCGAGGCCATTTGATCCGCTCGTATCGCGATCCGGTCGAGATCGCCAAGGGCGACGAGGATGATGCCGACTCCGACCAAGAGTAGGCCCGGGTGGGACTACTCGATGGCCTCGACCTCGAGATGAGCCAAGTTGGCCGTGGGCCGTCGCGGTGCTAACTTTCCAACCACCTGGTATTTCCTTCCCCCGTGGTCATTATGCCCGACCTGCACTTTCCAGATATCGCCCCGGCCGAGCCCAGCGGCCCTTCCTCGCACGACGGCCCCACGCATCAGTGGCTGCCCGATGCCGAGGCGATCGTCGACGCTTGCGACCAGATGGCCGAGCGCGGCCGGCCCGACGGGCTCGTCGAGATGCTCGAGGGGATGGGGGCGCCCACCCTCGACATGGTCGTCACGCCGCTGTCGGCGCGCGCGGCGCTTTTGGCCGCCGAGGGCGGACGCGCCTTCTACCACCACGAACTCCGAGAGCGCGTGCCGATGCCCGCCGACCAGGCCCCCGAGATCGCCGTGTGGGAGCAGGGCGGCACCGTGCCCACCTGGCGCCACGGTGTGCTCGAGGAGCCCAAATACTTCTCGTTTTTCCAGGACACGCCGTTTCCGGCGTTCAATCCCAACCACCGCCGGAAGTGGCGCGCTCACGAGCTTCTGCACGGGGCGCTCAACTTCTATTGGCACCCGGAGATGACCCGCTTCGAGATGTACGTGGGCTCCCGGCTCAACGAGATTTTGCCGGTGGTACACTGGTACGGCTTCGACGAGATCTTTCGGCCGCGCTGCCCCGAGCACCAAGGCGAGGTGCTCTATGGGACCTATTGCAGCGCGTGTGAGGCGGCCGCGCGACCCTATTGGGACAGTCCCGATGGGGAGACCGCGTCGAGCTGGCGCGCGCAGAAGCGCCCGCAGGCGCTGTCGTGGGCGCAGAAGGGCCTCGACCACTTCGACCGTGAATTCCGGGCGTGTTTGGCCGAGATCGACACCGGCGAGGTCGTCGAGGCCTCCCATCCCCAGCTCGACTCGTCGAGCGACGCCATCGGCTATATGCAGAGCCACTGGAACCGGGTGACCGCCTGGAGCTTCGGGGTCTGGGCGGAGACCTTCCTGCAGGATGGGGTCGACTACTTCAGCTCGCTGGAGCGCTACGCCAACCATCAGGCGCGCACTATTCGTCGGCTTCTGAGCGGTGAGATCGAGGTGTCGGCCGAGGAGTTCCAGGCGCGCCGCGACCGCCGGGCGGTCCAGGACATCGCCTACCGCATCTATCTGGCGCTGGGCTGGCTGGAGGTCGGCAGCGAGAATCTTCGAGAGGCCGAGCAGCGGCTGATGCCTCACCTCGAGCAGGCCGCCCATCACGTCCACCACCTCGATGAGAGCGAGTTGCTGGCCGACTTCTCCGACGACGTGGTCGACGACCTGCTGGTCAGCTTCGATCGAGTGCGCGATCTCTTCCCCGACGAGGTCGCCCAGGTGGTGCCCTCGCTGGGCTATACTTTTATGGATCGGGAGCGTTATATCCACGCTGGACTCGGCCAACTCGAAGCCGGTCTCGAGAGCGCCACGCCCCTTGCCGTGGAACAAATTGCCGCGGAGCAAATCGACGCAGGACTCGACGCCCTCACCGCCGACTTCGCCGCCTCGCCGGAGTTCTGCGGACATGGCCGTTTGGCGACACGCTTCGCCGATTGGCTACAGGCAAATGAGCGCGGCGGCCGAGCCGCCGAGGTCGCCGGCTTCGAGGCGTGGGCCATGGAGCCTCCCCGCCGAGACCGGAACGCCGAGCTCTTCGCCAGCCTGCCCGGCAGCCTCGATGAACTCGCCGCGCGCCCCGGCCGTGTGCGCCTCAACGCGACGCTCAGCCGCGCCAGCTTCTCCCCGCCGGTCGTCGCCCAGGTCACCAACGACCCCGGCTTGGCCGACAAAGACGTCGACGCCATCGAGTTGGCCCGCATCTATATGCGCGGCGAGCTGCGCATGATCGTCGTCGACGAGGTCGAGGCCCAAATATTCGAGGCGATCGAGGCCGGCGAGCCACGCCGCAGATGGGTGGCCGAGGTCGGCCCGGAGAGCCTGGCCAGCCTACTCGAGAACGGCTTCGTGGTCTGGCTTCCCCAACCGGCTTGAGGTTGCCTTTCCCCAAGCCCGCCGTACCTCAAGCCTCCGCCGTCGGAGCCTGGCAGGTGCGGTTTCGGCCCTCGGCCTTGGCGCGGTACAGCGCCTCGTCGGCGGCTCCGATGAGCTCGTCGAGCGAGTTGGCCGGGGTCTCGGGGAAGGAGGCGACGCCGGCGCTGGCGGTGATGTTGAGCCGGAGATCTTCGTAGGTGCACACCGTCTGGGCGATCATTTGGCGCAGCCGCTCGGCTGCCCGAAAGGTCTGCTCGGCGGTCAGGCCCCGACAGATCATGGCCAACTCCTCGCCGCCGTAGCGCGCCATGAAGTCCTCCACGCGGATCGTCTCGGTGAGCGCCGCGCCGAGTTGTTCGAGCACCGCGTCGCCGGCCAGGTGGCCGTGGGTGTCGTTGACCTCTTTAAAATGATCGAGATCGAATAAGATCAGTCCCACGCGAGTGTTGTGGCGCCTGGCGTAGCGAAGCTCCGAGGCGGCCTGCCGGTCGAAATAAGCGCGGTTGTACAAGCCGGTCAGCGGGTCGCGGATCGCCGAGTCGAGCAGGCGCTGCTGGAAATCCTCGTCGAGTTCGTCCTGATAGGTGAACTTGAGGATCGTCTCGGTGCCCAGGGTGATCTTGTCGCCCTGCTCGAGGTGCTGGATCCGCTCGATGCGCTTGCCGTTGACATACACGCCGTTGGAGCTGTCCAGATCTTCGACATAGGCGCCGTCGTCGCGCAGATGAAACCGCGCGTGTCGCCGCGAGACGCCGGTATCGTTGACCACGATATCCGACTGACCGGCCCGCCCGACGTTGCGCGGTGAATCGCCCAGAGTCAGCGTATGACCCATCAGCGGCCCGGCGAGCACGATCAAGCATGCCTTCGCCTCGCTGGGATCGGACAGCGAGTCGCCCAGGGACTGAGGGGCGACATCGACGGTGGTCTCTTCGTCCGTCTCGTCACGTTCGACTGAAGACTCCTCGGCCATCACAACTCCGCTCTACTGGTCCGCTAGAATGGGACTGACCCAACAGTCCTATGACTCATCTATGGACTGTCACTGTAAATCAACTCGACCGGCTCGCAAAGCTTCGAGCCGAGCGTCCTCGACTCCAAGCCCATAAAGACAGCCTGCTTTGGGGGAAATATGAAGGACAGCGCAGATATGTCTTCACGTTTGCCCCGTTGGGCCCTAGGCTTTGTGGGCAAGTGGATCCCCGAACAGACAGCCGAGGAGTTAGCATGTGCGGACGCTTTACACTCGCGACGTCGCCGGCCCAAATCGCACAGCTATTCGACGTGCGCCAGGTGCCGGAGTTCGAGCCCCGTTATAATATCGCGCCCACCCAGGACGTGCCCATATGCCGGGTGATCGACCCAAACGGCGGGCGTCGGGTGGATGTGCTTCGTTGGGGGCTTGTGCCGTTCTGGGCCGACGATATGAAGATCGGCAACCGGATGATCAATGCGCGCTCGGAGACCGCGTCGTCCAAGCCCGCCTACCGCGCAGCTTTCAAGCGGCGACGCTGCCTGGTCCCGACCACCGGCTTCTACGAGTGGCGAAGCGAAGACGACGGCAAACAGCCGTATTTATTTCGCCGCGAGGACCGCGCGCCATTTGCCCTGGCCGGGATGTGGGAGCGTTGGAGCGGCGAGGGAGCCGACGGCGAGGTCGAGACCTTTACTATCATGACCTGCGACGCTAATGAGTTGGTCGCTCCCGTCCACAAACGCATGCCGGTGATATTGGACGAGCAACACTTCGAGTTCTGGCTCGATCCGGCCAACCAGGACGAGGATGCGCTCGACGAGCTACTGGGCCGCTACGCCGGAGAAGGCATGGAGGCGATCGCGGTGAGCCGCGAGGTCAACAGCCCTTCCAACGATCGCCCTGATCTCATCGAACCGCTCGAGTAGAGCCGCTGATGTCAACTCTGAACAACCATCACCGCCCAATCACAACGCTGCACACCGAGTCGATGGAGCGAATGGCTCGCCTGGCGATTCGCAGCCTGAGCGTCGCTGCGGTCGCCGTATACCTGAAGAGTAGCGGGGGGAGCTGGCGGCGGGGATTCGCCTCGGAGGAGTTTCCGCAGAGAGGTCCCGGCGAGCGAGCGTTCATTCAGACATTGACGGGCGCGTGCATCGAGGTGGTCGACGATGTCTCGGCGCACCCGCTGCTGTCGCGGTGCGCCTGGCCGGAGCGGTCGGCCGAGCTGCAGTTTTGGGCGAGCGCGCCGGTGCAGGCCTCCGGGCAGGCGGGGTCGGCGGGGCAGTTGGTGGTCGCGGGCTTATCGCCCAGAGGCAGCTCGTCCAGGGATAGATCGCCCAGCGACAGCTCGACAAGCGAAGACGTCGACGGGCTGCGCCGGACGTTGAGCGACCTGGGCGAGTTGGTCGCCGAGCAGCTAGAGGCGCGCCACCTTCACGCGCGGATGGCCCAGATGGACCGCGTCATCACCGTGGGCACCCTCGCCGCAGGCGTCGCCCACGAGATCAACAATCCGCTGTCCTTCGTCGGCGGCAATATCCAATTCGCCCTGCGGTTGCTCGAAGAAGACGATCTCTCGGGCTCGCCGATCATGAGTGAGGTCGTCGACGCGCTGCGCGACGCGCTCGAGGGAAGCCGGCGGGTGCGCGATGTGGTGCGCGACCTGCACAGGCTGGCCAGCGGCAGCGGAAATAGCAACGAATTCACCATCGAGCCCGTCTCGGTCAACAGCGCTTTGTCTTCGTCGATAAATATCGCCCGAAACCATGTCGAGCAGCGCGCTCGGTTGACCACCGACATCGACGAGCTTCCCTCCGTGATGGGCAATGAGTCGAAGATCGGCCAGGTTTTCCTGAATCTGTTGATCAACGCCGCTCAGGCGATCCCGCGCGGCGACGTCGCCGGCAACCAGGTGCACGTGGCCACCAGCTTCACCGACGACGCAGTCGTCACCTCGATTAGCGACACCGGCGAAGGCATCGCCCAGGAGCACCTCGACAGCATCTTCGAGCCGTTCTTCTCGACCAAGGCCAGCGAGGAGGGGACGGGCCTGGGTTTGGCGATCTCCCAGCACATCATCACCACGCTCGGCGGCGATATCGAGGTCGAAACCGCCCCCGGCAAGGGCACCACCTTCCGCGTAATGATCCCGCGCGCCGACTCGCTCGGCCCCGAGTAAATTCAGCGAACTCCCCACCCCCAAGCCCGCCGTCGCCCAAGCCCCAAGCCCGCCTCACCTGACCCACACGGTCTTCTTATTGACGAATTCCTCGATGCCGTGGTGGCTGAGCTCGCGGCCGTAGCCGCTGTCTTTGATGCCGCCGAACGGCAGGCGAGGGTCGCTCTTGACGATGCCGTTGACCGGGACGTGGCCGGCCTCGATGCGCCCGGCGAGCTCGACGCCGCGCTCGTTCTTGGTCCACACCGACGCGCCCAGGCCGAATTGGCT